>NZ_CP024636.1:2915133-3013722 GCF_009728735.1 Pantoea phytobeneficialis | reverse complement strand
TCCGGTGGTATAGCGCTGGCAAAACGCCCGCTGGTAAAGGTTCTCCATCCCGGCGGCTAACTGGTCAGGGATCCCTCGCCAGCCAAAACCCTGCACGCTCTGGAGCGACACGATGCCATCGTCCGGGCAGAAGTAGTTGTACACCCGACCATAATTGTTGCGGCCGTAGCGCGGGTCGCTGTGCCACTGGTGTTTGCGCGCCAGCGTACCGTCGTTCATCATCGCCTGCACAAAGTCCGGGTGATAGCGCCCGGCAGGATCATATTTGGGGTTAGTCGCCATCAGCCGACAAAAGTTACACAGGGTTTCCTGACGGGCTTTTGCGGTCTGCTGGCGGCCCGGGAGCTGGTTTTCCAGAAAACGCGGTGCCAGCGAATAAGGGGAATGGCAGAGGATGGTGCAGTCAGCCACTGCATATTGGGGGTCCTGCTGTCTTACCAGCATATTGGCCAGCATGGTGATAATGGTGCCCTGGCTGTGCGCAACGATATTAATGGTATCAAGTTCAGTTTTAGGGTTTTTTCTAATCTCAAGAATCAAATCCGCCAGCCGCTGCGCCGCAAAGAACTGATAAATCCGGTGCGGATTGCCGTAAATCGGGTGCGTATAATCCCCCCCGTTCAGCTTGCGGCTGTAAACGCCCGCCATCCAGATCGCGCCGCCGTTGGCGCCCGGTCCGAGCATATCCGGGATGCAGGTGGTGGCATTGGCAAAAGTACCACCCCCTTTGGCGACGGCCAGATCCAGCACGTTACCGTAGTTATCGTTGCAGAATCCGCGCATTTCCGGGTTAAGTTTTTTCAGGCGTTTTGGATCATTCTCCTGAAACGCGTCATACGGCAGCACCGATTCCAGCCCGAGCTTTTTGACTTCATCCCGGTAACGCTGCTGGTCGTTGTCATACGTCTCGCGGTCCACCGGGCGATATCCCCAGTAAAACGGGATCACCGGCGAGCGTCCACTGTGGATCACGCGCCGTGCAGCACCGTTCAGGTCGGTTAAGCCACTTATCTCCGCCCATTGATGAGGATGCATATCGGTGCGCGCCAGCCGGGTATTCAGCCCGGCGACAATCCCCTGCTCCTGTGTCTCGTAGGCGTCACCGATATCGTTGACGCCATGCACCAGAATAACGATGCAGGGTAATGGGCTGCGCACCGCAAATTCCTGGGTGAGCATTGCCCCTGCGGTATCACGGGGCACACCAATAAAAGTCCCGAGAACCGGGTTGTTGAACACATCGTCCGACTGCTTTTCCTTGCTCATCGTGTTGCTTCCCTTACTCACGATAGCGTTGCGTCTCGACTGGCAGACCGACGCAACATCTCCTGGCCACGCTACCAAGCGTGGCATCCATTTAGTTGCGTGAGAGGATAGTCAACAATGGTGACTAAGCGAGAAAATCTTTGTCAATCTGGTCGGCAGCACACAAAATTTCCCACTCAACCAAACCGCCCGGTAATGTAATCTTCCGTACGCCGCGCTTGCGGTGAAGTGAAGATCCGATCCGTCTCATCAAACTCCACCAACTGCCCGTTATGCATAAATGCGGTGTAATCGGACACGCGCGCCGCCTGCTGCATGTTGTGCGTTACCAGCACCAGCGTGAAATGTTGCTTGAGCGTCGTCATTAATTCTTCAATCACCAGCGTGGAGATGGGATCGAGCGCGGAAGTTGGCTCGTCCAGCAATAAGACTTCCGGTTCAATGGCGATCGCGCGTGCAATCACCAACCGTTGCTGTTGACCGGTAGAGAGGGTTAACGCGTTTTGCCCCAGCTGATCTTTCACTTCACTCCATAACGCCGCCGCGCGTAGCGCACGTTCGCAGGCTTCATTCAATATCCGGCGGTCACGCACCCCTTGCAAACGCAGGCCATACACCACGTTTTCATAAATTGATTTGGGGAACGGGTTAGGTCGCTGAAACACCATGCCGACACGGCGACGCAGTGCCGCCAGATCCTGCTCCGGTTGCATAATGGCATGCTGCCCCAGCCAAATCTCCCCTTCCATGCGGCTACCATCAATCACATCATTCATGCGATTAAAACAACGCAGCAACGTCGATTTGCCACAGCCGGAAGGGCCGATCAGCGCCGTGATATGGTTCTTCGGCAGTTGCAGGTCAATGTTATTCAGCGCCTGGCGCTCGCCATACCACAGCGAAAGCTGATTAACCTTGAGGGCAATGTCGTAATCAGGGGTCATGTGGAGAACCTTTTAATGCGTCATAAGCCGGTAACGCTCGCGCAGGCGGTGGCGCAACACCATCGCCAGCAGGTTGAGCGACAGGATAATTACCACCAGCAACAGAGCGGTGGCATAAACCAGCGGGCGGTCAGCGTCGATATTCGGGCTTTGAAATGCCAGATCGTAAATCTGAAAACCGAGGTGCATAAACTTGCGGTCAAGATGTAAATACGGAAATACCGCGTCCACCGGGAGTTCCGGCACCATCTTCACCACGCCAACCAGCATCAATGGGGCGGTTTCCCCGGCTGCACGCGCGACCGCCAGAATCAAACCGGTCAACATCGCTGGCACTGCCAGTGGCAACACCACGCGCCACAGGGTTTCCGCCTGAGTGGCTCCCAGCGCCAGCGATCCCTGTCGCAGGCTGTCCGGAATGCGTGATAATCCTTCCTCGGTGGCGACGATCACCACCGGCAACGTCAGCAACGCCAGCGTCAGCGCCGCCCATAACAAACCCGGGGTGCCAAATGTCGGGTTTGGCAGTGCGCGTGAGTAAAACAATTGGTCGATAGTGCCGCCAATCAGCCAGACAAAAAAGCCAAGGCCAAACACGCCGTACACAATCGATGGCACACCCGCCAGATTGACCACCGCAATTCGTACCAGCCGGGTCAGAGCATTACGTCCGGCATATTCATGCAGCCAGAGTGCCGCCACCACGCCAAGCGGCATAACGATGACCGACATCAGCAGTACCATCAGCACAGTGCCAAAAATTGCCGGTAGCGCGCCACTTTCGCTTTCGCCCGCCGCCGGATTATTGCTGACGAATTGCCACACCTGGCTGAAGAAATGTTGCACTTTCTGGCCGAAGCTCATGCTATTCGGGTACCAGGCCGCGACAATTTGCGCCAACGGAATCACATGGTCCTGCCCCTGCACATCGCGCAGCACCAGCACATCCCGCTGGCTTTCACTTTGCAGCTGGCTCAGTTGATTAGCCAGGGCGCTAAAACGCCGTTGCAGCGCGGCGCTGTTGGCATCGTATTCAGATTGCCGCCGCGCACTGAACACCCCTTTGCGTTGCTGCTCTTCCGCCTGTTGTTGCAGGTTTTCCAACTGGGCATTGAGACGCGCCATATCAATACGCCGGATCTGGCTCGCCTGACGTAGCTGCTCATGTGCCGCTTTTAAACGTTGATGCAGCAGCGCATCGCGATCGCGCGCCGTCAGCACTTCATTATTTTCACGCAATTCGATAAACCAGCCGTAAGCATTCCCGCCGCTGCGCCGCTGCAACACCATTACATCCGGCGGCTGACGGATTTCGGCCTGGTTTTGGCTGTCAATGACGCGGAAATCAGGCGGAGCAAAATCACGATTACCGGTTTTCACCACATAACGCCAGCCGCTGCCATGCTGCTGGCGCTGCACTGTCTCGCCCAGCAGCTTCACCGGTTCACCATCGGGTGGCTGGAGCTGATATAGATCGACCGGCTGGGGCCAGAAGGCGCGCATACCCTGCCAGGCCAGCAGCCCAATCAGCAAGGTAAAAGCCAACAGGCAGACGGCCACCGCTCCGGCGGTGAGCCAGCGCCAGCGATCATTTTGGCGCATCGCCTTCATCCCTGCCCCTCATGCTGGCTGAAACGCTGGCGCAGACGCTGACGAATGACCTCCGCCACCGTGTTAATGATCAGGGTAAAAATCAGCAGAATCAGCGCGCTAAGGAACAAGATACGATAATGGGCGCTCCCTGCCGCCGCCTCCGGCATCTCAATGGCGATATTGGCTGACAACGCGCGCAGCCCGGCAAACAAGCCACCTTCGCTCACCGGCGTATTGCCGGTCGCCATCAGGACGATCATGGTTTCACCCAACGCCCGACCAAAACCGATCATCAATGCGGCAAAAATACCCGCTGAAGCCCCCGGCAGCACCACGCGCGTCAGGGTTTGCCACGGTGTCGCCCCCAATGCCAGCGACCCTTGCCCCAGTGAGAGCGGCACACTGAACAAGGCATCTTCCGCTAAGGTAAAGATCAGCGGCACCAGCGCGAATCCCATCGCCAGCGCGGCCACCAGTAGGTTCCGTTGCTCATAATGGGCCAGACGCTCCCCGATATTTGGCCAGATGTAAGTGGGTAGCCACAGCGTAAACAGGGTGACGGCCAGCAATATCGGCAGCAATAACAACACTTCGTAGCCCGGCTGACGCCAGCGTGCGGGCAAACGCGGGCTTAACAGGCCACATAACAGCAAGGTCGCTGCCAGCACCAGTGGCAGCAACAGCACGCCAATCAACGCATTGCTGATGTGTGGTGCCAGCCAGATCCCGGCAATCAAACCGATGACCACGCTCGGCAGCGCCCCCATCATCTCAATGCCCGGCTTGACCCAACGACGCAAACCCGGCGTCATAAACCATGCGGTATACATCGCCGCTGCCAGCGCCAGCGGCGTGGCAAACAGCAGCGCCAGGCTGGCCGCTTTCAACGTGCCAATCACCAGCGGCATCAGACTAAACTTCGCCTGATAGCTGTCCCCTGCGGCGGTGGATTGCCACACCCAATCGGGCCGCGGGTAGTTTTCATACCAGATTTTTTGCCACAAATTACGCCAACTAAAATCCGGCCAGGGATCGTCGAGGCGCAGACGCTGCCATTGCCCTGCCCGCTCCAGCAGCAGCGTGTCACCGCGTGGAGAGAACGCAGCCGCCTGAACGCCGGGAGCCAGTTTGCGGGTGACAATCGGTCCCGGCTGTTTGCTGGCAAACAAGCTAACCTCGCCTGCCGCATTCAGGGTGGCGAATACGCGGCGCTGGGACTCAGTGACAATTAAGCTCGCGCCCGCGCTGGCATTGAAGGTGCGTATTTCCTGTAAACGCGGCCCCTGCGGCCCGGCAATGGCAAACCACTGGCTGACGCCGCGCGTATCCTGAATCAATAAGGTACGCCCCCCAGCCAACAGATGCAGGCTTTGCGGTTTCTCCGTCAGGGTTTGCGTTTCGCGCAATTGCGCACCATCCGCGCTGACTTGCCAGACGCGCAACAGGCGGCCTTCGCTGGTATACAGCACGCTGCCATCGGGTGAGAGCAACAGGCGATCGGCCTGCTGCTGCGGCAGAAGAATTTGACCAACGCGGTTTGAGTTATCCAGTGTCAGGAGAACAATTCCGGCAGCGGTTTGCGCTGCAATCCGCCATTGGTTGTCCGTGAGCGTAGCCAGCGCCATGTGCGACACCGCCCCCTGGGGAAGATGTAACGGACGATCGCCGAGTGGAAAGCGCCATTCGCCGTTAACCGGCTGCATCAGCAGTAGATCGCCCTGCATATTCAGCAGCAGGCTGTGATGGTCGGCGCTCTGCGCTACCCCATCCGGTTTGCCCTGCAACGCCAGCGCAGGTCCGGCAGGTTGTCCATCCAGCGGAATAAAACGTGCTTCGTTACGGCTGATACGCCAACCAAGCGGCCCATCACTGCCCATCGCCAACACCGGGGCTTTGTCCCACAGCTGTTGACTGGCAACCACCTGCACACCTGGCGTGCTAAAAAGGGGTAATACGACCCAGATTAACCAGAAGAACAGCAGTAACATCAATAGCAGAATTCCCACACCGCAAGCGGTGACGATACGCTTAACCCACCGGTCAATGGCACGGCGGCGGTTATCGCTAAAGTGGACGGGAATGCTTGTTATGCTCATGCAGATCAGGGTTAGGCTCGTAGACAAGCCGCTATGTTGCCCGTAGCTGATTGATAAGACAACTGTTGGCGTTGGACAAGCCTGCCATACTCTCGCCATAATGGTGAGGGAGACTGTGCGAAACAGCGCAATCGCGCCTTTTCGCCGGGCATCCCGTCCAGCAACAGCATCACGGAGTCAGAATGGGTCAGGAAAAGCTGTATATAGAAAAAGAATTAAGCTGGTTATCGTTCAACGAACGCGTGTTACAGGAAGCAGCGGACAAAAGTAATCCGCTGATTGAACGTATGCGTTTCCTCGGGATCTATTCGAACAACCTTGATGAATTTTATAAAGTTCGCTTTGCCGATTTAAAACGCCGCATTCTGATTGGGGAAGAACAAGGTTCACCCAGCACGCCACGCCACCTGCTGAAGAAGATTCAACAACGGGTACTGAAGTCTGACCAGGAATTTGATGCGCTGTATAACGATCTGCTGCTGGAAATGGCGCGTAATCAGATCTTCCTGATTAACGAACGCCAACTGTCACCCAACCAGCAGGTATGGTTACGTTACTATTTCAAGCATCAACTGCGTCAGCACATCACGCCAATTCTGGTCAATCACGACACCGACTTAATCGAATTCCTGAAAGATGATTACACCTACCTGGCGGTAGAAATTATTCGTGGGGACGATAAACGCTACGCACTGCTGGAGATTCCGTCCGATAAAGTGCCACGCTTCGTTAACCTGCCTGCTGAGTCGCCACGTCGTCGTAAACCGATGATCCTGTTGGATAATATCCTGCGTTATTGCCTTGATGATATCTTTAAAGGCTTCTACGACTATGATGCGCTGAACGCCTATTCGATGAAGATGACGCGTGATGCTGAGTACGATCTGGTCACGGAGATGGAATCCAGCCTGCTGGAACTGATGTCTTCCAGCCTGAAGCAGCGTCTGAATGCGGAGCCGGTGCGCTTCGTGTATCAACGGGATATGCCAGATGAAATGGTGGAGATGCTGCGCCATAAACTTTCCATCTCCAACTACGATTCGGTGGTGCCGGGTGGCCGTTACCACAACTTTAAAGATTTTATTAGCTTCCCGAATGAGGGCAAAAGCAATCTGGAAAATCGCCCGTTGCCGCAGATCCGTCACATCGGTTTTGATGGCTTCCGCAACGGCTTTGATGCGATTCGTAACCGCGATGTGCTGCTCTACTATCCGTATCATACCTTTGAGCATGTGCTGGAACTGCTGCGTCAGGCGTCTTTCGACCCGAGCGTGCTGGCGATCAAAATCAACATCTACCGAGTAGCCAAGAACTCACGCATCATGGATGCGATGATCCACGCCGCCTACAACGGCAAAAAAGTGACGGTGGTGGTGGAGTTACAGGCGCGTTTCGATGAAGAAGCCAACATCCACTGGGCCAAGCGTCTGACCGAAGCTGGCGTCCACGTTATCTTCTCTGCGCCGGGTCTGAAAATTCACGCCAAGCTGTTCCTGATTTCGCGTCGCGAAGGGGAAGAGATTGTGCGCTACGCGCATATCGGCACCGGTAACTTTAACGAGAAGACCGCGCGCCTTTATACTGACTACTCTTTGCTGACGGCGGATGCTCGTATCACCAACGAAGTGCGTCGGGTGTTTAACTTTATTGAAAACCCTTATCGCCCGGTGAGTTTCGACCATTTGATGGTTTCACCGCAAAATTCGCGCAATATGCTTTATCAATTGATTGATAACGAAATTGCCAACGTGCAGCAGGGAATTCCAGCGGGCATTACGCTGAAAATTAATAACCTGGTAGATAACGGGTTGGTGGATCGGTTGTATGCTGCTTCAGCGGCGGGGGTGAAAGTGAACCTGCTGGTACGCGGCATGTGCTCGCTGATCCCCGATTTACCGGGTATCAGCGAAAATATTCGCGTGATTAGCATCGTTGACCGCTACCTTGAGCATGACCGCGTCTATATTTTCGAAAGCGGCGGCGATAAAAAAGTGTTCCTCTCCTCTGCGGATTGGATGACACGTAACATCGATTACCGTATTGAAGTGGCCGTGTCGATCCTCGACCCGCGTCTGAAACAGCGCGTGCTGGATATCATCGCCATCCTGTTTAGCGATACAGTTAAAGCCCGTATCGTGGACAAAGAACTGAGTAACCGTTATGTGCCGCGCGGCAACCGCAGAAAAGTGCGCTCGCAACTGGCGATTTACGATTACATCAAGCAACTGGAACAACCTGAATAATTCCTATGCCAATATCCCATAAGAGTACGCCAAAGCCTCAGGAGTTTGCGGCCATCGACCTTGGCTCCAACAGTTTCCATATGGTGATTGCCCGTGTGGTGGATGGCGCCATGCAGGTGTTGGGACGCCTCAAGCAACGCGTGCATCTGGCCGATGGGCTGGATGCACAAAATCGGCTGAGCGAAGAAGCCATTCAACGCGGGCTGAATTGCCTGGCGTTATTTGCCGAGCGTTTACAGGGATTCAGTCCAGCCAACGTAACCATCGTCGGGACGCATACGCTGCGTCAGGCCATCAATGCGGAAGAGTTTTTGCAACGCGCGGCCGACGTCATTCCATACCCGATTGAGGTGATCTCCGGGAATGAGGAAGCACGTCTGATCTTTATGGGTGTGGAGCACACCCAGCCGGAGAAAGGTCGTAAGCTGGTCATTGATATCGGCGGTGGTTCGACTGAGCTGGTGATTGGCGAAGATTTTGAGCCACAACTGGTGGAAAGCCGCCGAATGGGTTGCGTCAGCTTTGCCCAGCTCTACTTCCCGAAAGGGGAAATCTCGCCGGAAAACTTTCGTCGCGCCCGTCTGGCAGCAGCACAGAAGCTGGAAACCCTGTCGTGGCAATATCGCCTGCATGGCTGGCAGTATGCGCTGGGCGCATCAGGAACCATCAAAGCGGCCTGCGAAGTGCTGCTGGCGATGGGCGAGAAAGAGAAACTGATTACCCCGGAACGGCTGGACCAGTTGTACAGCGAGGTGATCAAGCACAAATCCTTTGCTGCACTCAGCCTGCCGGGCTTGTCCGAAGAGCGCAAAGTGGTGTTTGTTCCGGGCCTGGCGATTTTGTGTGGCGTGTTTGATGCGCTGGCCATCCGCGAGCTGCGTCTGTCGGATGGTGCGCTGCGCGAAGGCGTGCTGTATGAAATGGAAGGTCGCTTCCGTCATCAGGACATTCGTAGCCGCACCGCCCAGAGTCTGGCAAACCACTACGCTATCGACAGCGATCAGGCTCGCCGCGTGTTGGAAACCACCGAACAACTTTATCTGCAATGGCTCGATCAGAATCCCAAACTGGCTAACCCGCAGCTTTCTGCCCTGCTGAAATGGGCGGCGCTGCTGCATGAAGTCGGGCTGACCATTAACCATAGCGGTATGCAGCGCCATTCGGCCTATATCCTGCAAAACACCAACATGCCGGGCTTTAACCAGGATCAACAGATGCTGCTGGCGATGCTGGTACGCTTCCATCGTAAAGCGGTGAAGATGGATGAGATGCCGCGCTTCACCCTGTTTAAAAAGAAGCAATTCTTACCGTTGGTTTTCCTGCTGCGTCTCGGCACCCTGCTGAACAATCAGCGCCAGGCGACCACGCGTCCGGATTCGCTGAAATTGTCCACCGATGACGGTCACTGGACGCTCACCTTCCCGTCTGGCTACTTTAGCCAGAATACATTGGTGCAGTTGGATCTGGAGCGCGAGCAAAGCTACTGGAATGAAGTGACCGGCTGGAACCTGATTCTGCAAGAGGAGTAAACGCGGGTTACTATGAGCATTCGTCCTGACAACTATTTCGCGGAAAAATATGGCCTGACGCCACCGCATTCGGAAGTGCTGGAAGCGCTGCCCAAATTAACGCCCGGTAAAGCGCTGGATTTGGGATGCGGCCAGGGCCGCAACAGCTTGTTTCTCAACCAGCAGGGCTTTGATGTGACAGGCTGGGACAGCAATCCGCAGAGTCTGGCGCGGTTGCAGCAGATTATCCATGAGGAGCAGCTGCAAAATATCCGCGCTGAGTCCTGTGATCTGAATCAGGTGCGCTTCAACGGCGAGTATCAGCTGGTGCTGTCCACCGTGGTGATGATGTTCCTGCAACCGCAGAGCATCCCGCAGTTGATTGCTGATATGCAGGCCAGCACGGTGAAATATGGCTATAACCTGATCGTCGCGGCGATGAGTACCGATGACTATCCCAACCCGCTGGATTTCCCGTTCACCTTTAAATCCGGCGAACTGAGCCACTACTATCGCAACTGGCATATCGTGAAATACAACGAACATGTGGGTGAGTTGCATCGCCGAGATGAAAACGGCCAGCGCATCCGCTGCCGTTTCGCCACGTTGCTGGCTCAAAAGGCAAGTTACTGACCGTAGCGGCGCGATTTATCGCGCGGGTTTTTCCTGCAACGCGCACGAAATTGCGCGATAAATCGCGTCGCTACGTGTTGGGTGGGTATTTTTAACCTTTTCTGCTCATTTTTCACCCAGCGATTGATTTAGCGATCTAAGTATGACTAAATGTTGCAATCGCCCAGAAGGGTATCAACAGGAAACACCCCGCGTGAATAACGCTTTCCCCGCACGAAGACGTCCCAAAACCGGTTCGATGACACGTATTGTTTTGCTGATCAGTTTTTTTATTTTGGTTGGCCGTCTGATTTTTACCATCCCTGGTGCCATTGAGCATCATCAGCAAAAGAAAGCCACTTCTGATCCGGTGACACAAAGCAGTAACGACACGCGTTAAGGAATTTGCGAGTCACTGCGCCGCCACATTGTCCATTGCGACGATGATGTTTGTTACGTCCTGTTTACCCGTAACGCACTACACTTCGAACTGACATTTACAGACACAAAGGACGCGTTATGTCTGCCACGCCCGCGCAACAACTGACTGAAACCCGCCATCGCATTCTAAACCTGCTGCTCACGCAACACGACCTGGTTGATGTCCTACTGGATAAGTCGGTTGACCTGCCTGCCAGCAAACTGAAAGAAGTCAGCGAGTGGCGTCATCAGTTGGAAGGCGATTTGCAGATGCTGCACGCCGCAGATTTGGCCGATATTCTTGAGGCGCTGCCGCAGGAGGAACGCCAGGCGTTGTGGCGCTTAGTGCCCTGTGAACAGCGTGGTCGGGTATTGGTGGAAGCGTCCGAAACCGTCTGGGCCAGTCTGACGGAAAGCATGACCGATCGCGAAATTCTGCGCGCGATCCAGCCGCTGGATATTGACGATCAGGCTTATCTGGCGCGTTATCTGCCGCGTGATCTGACTGGCCGTCTGTTGACCACCCTCGATCCCAGCCAACGCGCCCATGTTCTCAGCGTGGTGGAGTTCGATCGCGATCGGGTTGGTCGTATTATGGATTTCAACATTCTGACGGTGCGCGCCGATGTCACCCTCGGCACCGTACAACGCTTTCTGCGCCGACGTCAGACCATGCCGGACGGCACCGATAAGCTGTTTATCACGGATAAAACCAATCAACTGCTGGGTGAACTGCCACTCACCACCATCCTGCTCAATCCACCAGAAACGCGGGTGGACGCGGTGATGAATGCCACGCCGACCACCTTCCAGCTCAACGATAAAGCCGAAGATGCCGCAGGCGCGTTTGAGCGTTATAACCTGATTTCTGCCGCCGTTACCGACGCCAAAGGCAAGCTGATCGGCCGCGTTATCGTCGAAGACGTGATTGACCTCGTCAATGAAGAGAATGAGAGCAATATCCGTAAAATGGGCGGTATCAGTCAGGAGGAGGATGTCTTCGCGCCAGTACGCAAAGCAGTGAGCAAGCGCTGGGCATGGCTGGCGATTAACCTCTGCACCGCTTTCGTTGCATCCCGCGTTATCGGCCTGTTTGAAGAAACCATTTCACAACTGGTGGCATTGGCTACCCTGATGCCGATTGTCGCCGGCATTGGCGGCAACACCGGCAATCAGACCATCACCATGATTGTGCGCGCACTGGCGCTGCATCAGGTGGAGCCGGGCAACTTTTCGTTTCTGATTATACGTGAGCTGGGTGTTGCGCTGCTTAACGGCGTGTTCTGGGGCGGCATCATGGGGGCCGTCACCTGGATGATGTACGATAATCTGGCGTTAGGTGGCGTTATGATGCTGGCGATGGTGCTGAACCTGTTGCTGGCCGCGCTGATGGGGGTGCTGATCCCGCTCATTATGACCAAGCTGAAACGTGATCCGGCGGTCGGCTCCAGCGTGCTGATTACTGCCATCACCGATACCGGTGGCTTCTTTATTTTCCTCGGCCTCGCCACCTTGTTTTTGTTGCACACGTAATTTCGCACAACCTAATGCGCAGGGGCGCTATCTGCCAGCTAGAATCAGCCATACCTTAACCTCGCAGGAGAATACGATGTTTAACGTGGATGATTTTGTGCAGCCGAAAACCGGTGGTCCAAAAATGTTGGTGCTACGCGTTGACGGCGATACCCTGTGGTGCGCCCGGATTGATGATGCCACCAAAAAGGAAATTGCGATCAAAGCCGACACCGTCAATCTCTATCACGAAGACGGTGACTTCGGCGTGTGTTGATGGGCTTCGCCGGGGATTAGCCCGGCGGATTATCCTGCTGCACGTTGTCGCTGCCAATGCCGCCAATAAAAGGCAGTCGCAGACGCAATGGGGTAAAATCCAGCCCCATATTCAACCCCAGAATATTGAGTTCAAACCCTTCTTCCGCGCCGAGAGTCACCCCCGCCACCCCCAGCACTGATACCTGAATCCCACGCCCCGATGGCGGCAACCCGATTGGCCGCCATAAAGGGCGATAATCTTTGCCGACCGCGTTGGCAGGCAAATCCAGCGCCAGTGCCGGTACTTCACGACCAATATGAGCAAGGAAGGTGTTGCTGTTCGGGCCTGGCCAGGCATGGTAGGTCTGCGGCCAGGGATAGGATTTGATCGCGGCTTCAATCTGCGGAATCATCGCCTGCGCTGCCGCCCCGCGATGATCGACCAGCAATCTTGGCCGTGCACCATACCAGTAGCCATCGGGGAGATTGGCGTTGTGCCGCACTTTATCGTCACTCCCCCAACTGATCACTTCATAGCGGTTGTACTGTGTTTCTCCAGCGCGTTTAAAAATAATCCACGGATGGACCGCCACCGCCCCTTTCCAGCCATAGGTGGGGGCGGCATAGACCTGAACAATGGCTTGTGCAGCATAGACGCGCGGATCGGGGGCGATGCCAGCAGAATCTCGCCGTGCCGACCACCAGCCCCCGCGTTCGCTGGAGAGCGTACCGCCATGCGTGGCTTGTGCCAGGCTGGCAAACAGCGACAACAAAACGATGATAAAAAAACCAATGGAAAATGCTTTGACGGTCAACATGGCAACATCCGGCGAGAAAACAGGCCATTCACCGTAGCCTGTCTTTCGCTGGCTCGCTTAACGAGGTGTGGCTTTCGGAGTCAATTTCAAAAATCGCATTATGCAGAGGCGACGTTCAGAGGTAAATAACAGACGATTGTCATCGGTCATATCCCTTAATTCTGGCAGGTGGTTGGTTGTACGGTCAATACGCTCAACCATTTCGATATCAAAGAAGTGGTGCGCGTTACGCAGCAACTGAACATATTTTTCCTGGAAATTATCAACCCAGTTATGCACCTCAATAATAATGGTTCAAGCTTGTAATTTCGCTAAAAAAGCCTTACTCAACAATTCAAATCCTTCGATATCGATCAACACCAGCGAGCGTTGCAACTCTTCTGGCCGTAACGACGACAGGCTCAGCTCATTAGCCTCACCGAGGATTTTAAGCTTTCCCGGTGCCAGATTACGCTGCCAGCGTGGAGATTTGCTGATCGGCTGAACAGATATTTTTCAGGGTGAGGAGATCTTTTAACTTTATCTCATTGATTCCATTACTACAATCTGCTGATTGGATTGGTGAGATGTTCAGGCCGGATAGCTGTTTTTTTCTGCCGCAGCGGTCGCCACCAGCCAGTCACGGAAACGACGGTTTATGCGCTGCAAGACGGCAGACTCTTCCCAGACCAGGTAATAGGCGATCGGAGACGTCACCGCCACCTTGAGCGGATTGATTAACAAACTCTGAGCAATCGCCTCTCTGACCAGCGATTGCCGGATGAGAGCGATACCCTTCCCTGCCAGAGCGGCTTCAACAGCACCATTTGAATCAATAAATACCGGCCCTTTAGCGGTTTCAGCATTGTGAAAGCCAAGGGCATGGAACCATAGCTCCCAGTCAAGACGATGTTCATCATGCAGCAGGGTGTAGCGCAGGATATCAGGAGGTGTCAGAGGTTTTGCCACCAGCTGGGGGCTGCATACCGGTATCAGTCGGTCATTGAGCAGACATTCAACCTCCAGCCCTGGATAGTCCCCCGTACCGTGTCGCACAGCAAAATCAATCCCCTCGGAAAGCAGATCCACCTTACGGTTGGTGGTGCTGATTTGTACCTCCACACCGGAATTAGCTTGTTCAAAAGCGGGCAAGCGCGGCAGCAACCACTGCATAGCAAAACCGCTGGTACAGCTCACGGAAATTTTATTGCGCTTGCCTTCATCCATCAGCCGTTGTGTTGCTTCACTAATCTGGCTGAAAGCTGGACGAATAGCGCGCAGATACACCCTTCCTTCTGTGGTCAATTCCAGCCTGCGTGGCGTACGAATAAACAGCCGGACATTTACACTTTCTTCCAGTTTGGCTATCTGCTGACTCACCGCGCTGGGGGTGACACAGAGTTCCTCCGCCGCGTTCTTCATACTGAGCAACCTGGCGGCCGATTCAAAGCACATCAGTGCATAAAGCGGTGGGAGTTTCATGTGCCTCCATAAATTAGAAAATCTAAATATGATAAGAAATCGTCGTTTGAAACGTCATTTCAAGCGCTGCAAAGTGATATTTACGATTAAGTTGAGCTAATGGAGTAATCAAATGCGTATCCAGGACTATACAAGACTGATTCTTCTGGCCGCAATCTGGGGGGCAAGTTTTCTGTTTATGCGGATTGCCGCGCCTCAATTCGGGGCAATAAATACGGCGTTCCTGCGTGTCCTGTTTGGTTTTATTGGGCTGGCGCTGATCATGCTGGTACTGCGCTCCTCGTTTAATTTTGCCGGTAAACTGCGTGCCGCTCTCGTCCTTGGCGTGATCAATTCCGGCCTGCCGTTTTTTATGTATTGTCTGGCGGCAAAATGGCTCCCGGCAGGTTACTCCGCCATCCTGAATGCGACGACGCCATTAATGGGGGCAATCATCGGAGTGATGTTCTTCAGTGAAAAACTGACGGCACGCAAATGGATTGGTGTGATACTGGGACTGGTGGGTATCACCATCATCACTACGCTGGGCGAAAGTCATGCAGACAGCAACGTGCTGGCGGGTGTCGTAGCCTGTTTGGTGGCAACCGGCTGCTACGGACTGGCTGGCTTCCTGACACGACGTTGGATTTCGCAGCGCGGCGGTCTGGATGCGAAGACAGTCGCCTTTGGTAGCCAGATTGGTGCGACGTTATTTCTGCTGCCGTTTTTTGCCTTTTCTGTCGCGTATGAACCGGAGATTAACTGGCAGCAACCGAGCGTATGGGCCAGCGTGATCGCTGTTGGTCTGATTTGTACCGCACTGGCTTACATTCTTTATTTCCGCCTGATCGCCGATATCGGTCCGCTGCGTTCGTTAACCGTCACCTTTTTGATTCCGCCTTTTGCGGTGCTGTGGGGTTATCTGGTGCTGGGTGAGACGCTGTCCAGTGGGTTTGTGCTGGGCGCGGTGATGGTTTGTGTAGCGGTGTGGATGGTGGTGGGGCCGGGCAAGGAGAAGATGGCAGCAAGATAAATACCCTCATCATTTCTATGCAATATTAGTGTCGTAATACTGGGAAGTTTAAACACATTCCGTAACGCGCGATTTATCCTTTCAAAAAGGGGCATCATGATGAAAAACGAAAATCCCACTGTTGCGCTGATTGGCCCCGGCGCTATTGGCACCACCATTGCGGCTGCACTGCATGAAGTAGGTCGCACGCCGATGATTTTTGGCCGCACGGCACATGCGCAGCTGGAACTGCGTCACGACGAGGGAAAAATTATCGTGCCCGGACCTGTACACACAATCCCCGCTGAAGTAGCAGCCCCCTTCGATCTGGTTTTCGTTGCAGTAAAAACCACCCAAATTGCAGCCACCGCCCCGTGGCTGGCCGCGCTGTGCGATGAACAGACGGTCGTCTGCGCGCTGCAAAACGGTGTTGAACAGCCAGCACAGTTGGCCCCCTTCGTCGCAGGTGCCACGGTTCTGCCCTCAGTGGTGTGGTTCCCTGCGCAACGTGAACCTGACGCCTCGGTGTGGCTGCGCGCCAAACCACGCCTGACCCTGCCAGCTACCCCGCAGACCCACCTGGTGGTAGCTGCGTTACGCGATACCCGCTGTCAGGTCGATATCTCAGACGATTTTAAATCGATTGCCTGGCGTAAGTTATTGCAGAACGCGGTCGCCGGGTTGATGGTGCTGGCAAATCGTCGTGCCGGAATGTTTTCGCGTCCTGATATCACTGAACTGGCGCTGGCGTATCTGCGCGAATGTCTGACGGTAGCACGCGCAGAAGGCGCGAATCTGAGTGATGCGGTGCCACAGGAAATTGTCGATGGCTTCCATCGTGCACCGGTGGATTTAGGCACCTCGATTCTGGCGGATCGCCAGGCCGATCGCCCGCTGGAATGGGACATCCGCAACGGCGTCGTACAGCGCTATGGCCGTGTCCACAGTATCGCTACCCCGATTAGCGATGTGGTGGTGCCGCTGCTGGCGGCGGGCAGTGACGGACCGGGTTGATGAAACAAAAAAGCCCGCAATAATGCGGGCTCAGGATGATTATGCAACTGGAGCGGGGATTATTCCCACTCAATGGTTGCCGGTGGTTTACCCGAAATATCATAAACCACGCGTGAAATACCGTTCACTTCGTTGATGATGCGGTTGGAGACACGGCCAAGGAAGTCATACGGCAGGTGCGCCCAATGTGCGGTCATAAAGTCGATGGTTTCGACTGCGCGCAGTGACACTACCCAATCGTATTTACGACCATCGCCCATCACACCCACGGAACGGACCGGCAGGAACACGGTGAACGCCTGGCTGACTTTGTTATACAGGTCAGCTTTATGCAGTTCTTCAATGAAGATGGCATCGGCACGACGCAGCAGATCGCAATACTCTTTCTTCACTTCGCCCAGCACGCGCACGCCAAGGCCTGGACCCGGGAACGGGTGACGGTACAGCATGGCGTATGGCAGGCCCAGCTCCAGACCGATTTTGCGCACTTCGTCTTTGAACAACTCTTTCAGCGGCTCGACCAGACCTAACTTCATCTCTTTCGGCAGGCCACCGACGTTGTGGTGCGATTTGATGACATGCGCTTTGCCAGTGGCAGAAGCCGCAGACTCAATCACATCCGGATAGATGGTGCCCTGCGCCAGCCATTTTACGTCAGTCAGTTTGCCCGCTTCTTCGTCGAAGACTTCAACGAATACGCGACCGATGATTTTGCGTTTGGCTTCCGGATCGTTTTCACCCGCCAGCGCTTCAAGGAAACGCGTTTCCGCCGCTACGTGGACAATGTTCAGCCCGAAGTGGTCGCCAAACATCTCCAGCACCTGGTCAGCTTCGTTCAAACGCAGCAGGCCGTTGTCGACGAATACACAGGTCAGACGGTCACCAATCGCGCGGTGCAGCAGCATCGCAGTGACGGAAGAATCCACGCCGCCAGACAGGCCAAGGATGACTTTGTCTTCGCCAACCTGCTCGCGAATACGCTCAACCGCATCTTCGATGATTTTTGCCGGGGTCCACAGCGCTTCACAGCCGCAGATATCGCGCACAAAGCGCTCCAGCATACGCAGACCCTGACGGGTGTGAGTCACTTCCGGGTGGAACTGCACGCCGTAAAAACGCTTCTCTTCGTTGGCCATGATGGCAAACGGACAGGTTTCGGTGCTGGCGACGGTAACGAAGTCAGCCGGGATGGCAGTCACTTTGTCACCGTGGCTCATCCATACGTCCAGCAGCGGTTTGCCTGCGTCGCTGATGGCATCTTCGATGTCACGAATCAGCGCGCTCGGGGTTGTCACTTCAACCTGCGCATAACCAAACTCACGTTCGGTGGAGCCTTCAACTTTACCACCCAGCTGCATCGCCATGGTCTGCATGCCATAGCACACGCCCAGCACCGGCACGCCAGCGTTGAAAACGTATTCCGGTGCACGCGGGCTGTTCAGTTCGGTGGTACTTTCCGGGCCGCCAGAAAGAATGATGCCGTTCGGGTTGAACTGACGAATTTGCTCTTCGGTGACATCCCACGCCCAGAGTTCGCAGTAGACGCCCAGCTCACGCACGCGGCGCGCGACCAGTTGCGTATACTGAGAACCAAAATCGAGGATCAAAATGCGATGTTTATGAATATTTTCAGTCGTCATTGCGGCGTTTCCATTGGGATGGACTTAATAATAAAAGCGCCCGGCTAAAGCCGGGCGGTAAATCTTACGGGATTATGAACCCAAGCGGTAGTTCGGCGACTCTTTGGTGATGGTCACGTCATGGACGTGGCTCTCCTGAATGCCTGCGCCGCTGATACGCACAAATTCAGCTTTGGTGCGCAGGTCATCGATAGTCGGACAACCGGTCAGACCCATACAGGAGCGCAAACCGCCCATCTGCTGGTGCACGATCTCTTTCAGACGGCCTTTATAGGCTACACGACCTTCGATACCTTCCGGCACCAGTTTGTCGGCGGCGTTATCGGTCTGGAAGTAACGGTCTGAAGAACCTTTAGACATCGCACCCAGCGAACCCATGCCACGGTAGGATTTGAATGAACGGCCCTGATACAGCTCGATTTCACCCGGAGATTCTTCCGTACCCGCCAGCATAGAGCCGACCATGACTGCCGCCGCACCGGCTGCGATTGCTTTTGCGATGTCGCCAGAGAAACGGATACCGCCATCAGCAATTACCGGAATACCGGTACCTTCCAGCGCTTCTACCGCGTCAGAAACGGCGGTGATCTGCGGAACACCTACGCCGGTTACGATACGGGTAGTACAGATGGAGCCAGGGCCAATACCCACTTTCACCGCGCTCACACCCGCCTGCGCCAGCGCCAGAGCACCAGCACCGGTGGCAACGTTGCCGCCGATAATCTCGAGGTCCGGGTATTTCGCACGAGTTTCACGGATACGCTGCAACACACCTTCAGAGTGACCGTGTGAGGAGTCGATCAGCAGAACGTCCACGCCTGCCGCAACCAGCGCATCAACACGCTCTTCGTTGCCCGCACCGGCACCTACCGCCGCACCCACACGCAGACGGCCCTGCGCATCTTTACAGGCGTTAGGTTTACGTTCGGCTTTCTGGAAATCTTTAACGGTGATCATGCCCAGCAGGTGGAAGCTGTCATCCACCACCAGCGCTTTCTCAACGCGTTTTTCGTGCATTTTCTGCAACACGATGTCACGGGCTTCGCCCTCTTTCACCGTGACCAGGCGCTCTTTCGGTGTCATCACCGCAGAAACTGGCTGGCTCAGATCGGTCACGAAACGCACGTCACGACCGGTGATGATACCTACCAATTCGTTGTCGGCGTTAACCACCGGGTAACCGGCAAAGCCGTTACGCTCGGTCAGTTCTTTCACTTCCGCCAGGGTGGTGGTCGGCAGCACGGTTTGTGGCTCGGTGACCACGCCGCTTTCGTGTTTCTTCACCTTGCGAACTTCATCCGCCTGGCGCTCAATTGACATGTTTTTGTGGATAAAGCCCAGACCACCTTCCTGTGCCAGCGCGATCGCCAGACCGGCTTCGGTCACGGTGTCCATCGCTGCGGAGAGCATAGGGATGTTCAGACGAATGTTTTTCGTCAGTTGGGTGCTGAGATCGGCCGTGTTAGGCAGAACGGTAGAATGAGCAGGAACGAGCAGAACGTCGTCAAATGTGAGTGCTTCTTTAGCGATTCGTAGCATGGCAATATCTCAACCTGGGGGTGAATGAGAACAGATAAAATATTGCCGCGGCATTATACAGGCCGAAATCGGTTGCCTCCAGTGTTTTTTCAGAAAAACTCTTGATCCCCTGTACCAGCCATGTAGTATCGGTTAATTAACCCTCTGATTTGATATTTGATCTGCATCACATGTCGCTACCGCCAACCGCCAATATTTTTACTGTCAGCCGCCTGAATACCACGGTGCGTCAACTGCTGGAAAATGAAATGGGCCTGGTGTGGCTCAGTGCTGAGATATCCAACTTTACCCAACCGGCATCCGGCCACTGGTACTTCACCCTGAAGGATGATGGTGCCCAGGTACGCTGTGCCATGTTCCGTAACAGCAACCGTCGGGTGGCCTTTCGCCCCCAGCACGGTCAGCAGGTGCTGGTGCGTGCCAGTATCACGCTGTACGAACCGCGTGGCGACTATCAACTGATTATCGAAAGCATGCATCCGGCCGGTGAAGGCTTGTTGCAGCAGCAGTTCGAACAGTTGAAAACCCGGCTGGCGGCAGAGGGTTTATTTGATCAGCAATTTAAACAACCGTTGCCGGATCCGGCACGCCAGGTTGGGGTGATCACATCGGCAACCGGCGCGGCGCTGCACGATGTGCTGCGCGTGCTGCACCGTCGTGACCCTTCCCTGCCGGTGGTGATTTATCCCACCGCGGTGCAAGGAGTGGATGCCCCCGCTGCGATTGTGCGTGCCATTGAACTGGCAAACCTGCGCGATGAATGTGATGTGCTGATTGTCGGACGTGGTGGCGGTTCGCTGGAAGATTTGTGGAGCTTCAACGACGAACGCGTGGCGCGCGCCATTTTTGCCAGCCGCTTGCCGATTGTCAGCGCAGTCGGCCACGAAACTGATGTCACCATCGCCGATTTTGTTGCCGACCTGCGTGCGCCAACCCCCTCAGCCGCCGCTGAGCTGGTGAGCCGTAATCAGCTGGAATTGTTGCGCCGTCTGCAATCTCAGCAGCAACGCCTGGAAATGGCGATGGATTACTATCTGGCGCAGCAGCAGCGCCGCTACACGCGTACTCTGCATCGCTTGCAGCAGCAACACCCGCAACTGCGGCTGGCACGACAAAACACCGCCCTGCTGCAATTGCAGCAGAAACTCCATGACGCAATGGATCAGCGTCTGCGTAGCGCCAGTCATCAACAGGATCGTCTGCTACAACGCCTGAACGCACAGCAGCCACAGCCACGTATTTTGCGTGCTCAGCAACAGCTACAGCAGTGGCAATATCGGCTGCAACAGGGAATGCAGAACCAGTTAAATCAGCATCGTCAGCGCTTCGGCACGCTGGCGGCACAGCTTGAAGGGGTCAGCCCGTTGGCGACCCTGGCGCGTGGCTTTAGCGTCACCACGGATACCCAGGGCCATGTGGTGAAGAAAATGCAGCAGCTGAGCAAAGGCGATCTGCTACGCACCCGGCTGGATGATGGTTGGGTGGAAAGTGAAGTGACCGCCCTTACCCCTCGTAAACCCGCCCGATAAATCGCGCCACGACCTACCTGGCCTATACTTTCTGACACATTCATCTGTCAGGGAGTCTGATATGCCTTACAGCGTGATTCCACCTTACATGTTACGCAATATTATTGCGCATGGCTCCGCTCCACAGCAGGATTATGCACGCCGCACGCTGACCCATGTTCAACATCTGATGGCCGAACACAAACGCACCACCTCCCCCAACAGCGCGGCCACACCCGGCCAGGTGGTGCGTGCGATTTACGATGCCGAACATACGCAAAATCTGCCCGGCACGCTGTTACGCCAGGAAGGCCAGCCTGGCAACGGTGACGTGGCAGCAGAAGAAGCCTGGGACTATCTCGGGATCACTTACGATTTCTACTGGCAAATCTATCAACGTAACTCGCTGGATAACCGGGGGTTAAAACTGGACGGTACCGTGCATTACGGCAAGGAGTATCAGAACGCGTTCTGGAACGGCCAGCAAATGGTGTTCGGTGACGGCGATGGTGAGATCTTTAATCGTTTTACCATCGCCATCGACGTAGTGGCGCATGAGTTAACCCACGGCGTGACCGAAAGCGAAGCCGGGTTGGTTTATTTCTCACAGCCGGGTGCGCTGAATGAGTCGATGTCGGATGTGTTCGGTTCGCTGGTAAAACAATTTCACCAGCAGCAAACCGCCGATCAGGCCGACTGGATCATCGGGGAAGGGTTGCTGGCAAAAGGGATCAACGGACGCGGCCTGCGCTCCATGTCAGCGCCTGGCACGGCGTATGATGATCCGATGTTAGGAAAAGATCCGCAACCTGCCGATATGGCCCATTACATCGAAACCCGTGATGATAATGGTGGCGTACACCTCAACTCCGGGATTCCTAACCGGGCATTTTATCTCGCTGCCAAAGCGCTGGGCGGTTTTGCCTGGGAACTGGCGGGTCAGGCATGGTACGACACGTTATGCGACCGTAGCCTGCCGCAGGATGCGAATTTCAGCACCTTTGCTGGCTTTACCATCCAGCATGCCAGCAAACGCTTTAATCGCTCGGTGGCGGATGCAATTCAATCTGCATGGCAGGAGGTTGGTGTAATGTGAACATTCCCCCACTCACCGATGATGCGATTATTGAACTGGCTCGCGAAGGCGGGCTGGCTTTTATCCCACATTTACGTGGCGAACGCCGTTTTGCCCTGGCGCAATTGCCTGAACCACAAAAACACCGGGTATGCAGCGTGCTTGAGCAGGCGATGTCACTGGGTGAACCAGAAGATCAGGCTGCCAGCATGGGGCGTGGCGATCAACGCTATTTTCGCCTGCAAATCAGTTATGCCACCCATCAGCAGTCAGGAACGATTGTGATACTGATTCCTGAGCAGGTTGCGCCACCCGAGCTGGAAGCGCTGTGGCGAGATGGCGAACAGGCATAAAAAAAGGACCGGCGATGTCGGTCCTTTTTTCGTTTACCCGGCCAGCAGGCACTGGCCGAGGCAGTGACGGTTACGGCAGAGCGTAGGCGATCACGTAATCACCACGGTCCGGAGACTGACGAGCACCACCTGCGGAGATCAGGATGTACTGTTTGCCGGTTTTCGGAGACACGTAGCTGATCGGGCCACCCTGGCTACCTACTGGCAGACGGGCTTTCCACACTTCTTTACCGGTTGAGCTGTCAAACGCACGCAGGTAGTAATCCTGAGTACCGGCGAAGAATACCAGGCCACCCTGCGTTGCCAGAGAGCCACCCAGCGTCGGCATACCAATAGGCATCTGAGCGTGCATCTTGATACCGAACGGACCGGTATCCTGCACCGTACCTACCGGCACCTGCCAGACAATCTGACGGGTCTTCATATCAATCGCAGACATGGTACCGAACGGCGGAGCCTGGCACGGAATACCCAGCGGAGACATAAAGCGGTTTTTGTTGACTGCATACGGTGTGCCTTTCAGCGGGACCGCACCCATACCGGTGTTCACCGCTTCGCCACCATTGCTGGTAGCTGCTTTGCTGGTGTCCTGCGGAACCATCTGCACCCACAGGCCCAGACGCATATCGTTGACGAACATGTACTGGTTGTTCGGATCAAACGAGATGCTACCCCAGTTCATACCACCCAGTGAACCCGGGAAGCTGAGGGACACATCGGTGTCCGGCACGGTAAACAGGCCGTTGTAACGCATGGATTTGAAGCTGATACGACACATCAGTTGGTCGAACGGCGTAGCACCCCACATATCAGACTCTTTCAGGGTCTGGTTACCGATGTTCGGCATTTCTACCGAGTGCGGTTGGGTTTTGGTGTATTGCTCGTTCGGGATGTGGCCCTGCGGCATCGGCAGTTCTTCAACTTTGGTCAAAGGCTTGCCGGTCAGGCGGTCCAGTACCCAAATCATACCGGTTTTCGCACCGATCACGACCGCAGGCTTAGTGGTGCCATCCTTCATCGGGAAGTCAACCAGGCTCGGCTGCATCGGCAGGTCGAAGTCCCACAGATCGTTATGGACGGTCTGGTAAACCCACTTCTCTTCACCGGTAGTCGCATCAAGCGCCAGAATAGATGCGCCGAATTTGTGATCCAGTTTGGTACGATCTGCACCATACAGGTCAACAGACGAGCTACCCATCGGCAGGAACACGGTGTTCATCGCCGGATCGTAGGACATTGGTGCCCAGGAGTTCGGGGTGCTGCGGGTATAGTCTTTGCCCGGCATTAGTACGGCATTCGGGTCCACGTTGCCTGGGTCAAACGCCCAACGCATCTGGCCAGTGATGACGTCGAAGCCACGCAGTACGCCGCCCGGCATGTCGGTTTGCACGTTATCAGCAACACGACCGCCCACCACTACAGTGGTACCTGCCATCGCAGGTGCGGAAGTCAGCTGATACTGCGGGTCTGGTGCGTTGCCGAGGCCCGCTTTCAGATCCACCACGCCGTGGTTACCGAAATCTTCACAGAACTCACCGTTGTCAGCATTGATAGCAATCAGACGCGCATCGATGGTGTTCATCAAGATGCGACGCTGACAGGTATCACCCGCCGCCAGAGTCACCGGGGTCACCGGCGTTGAGCCAGGTTGAGTCGGTTGCGTCAGCGGTTTGGTCGCGTCAAAGTACGCCAGGCCACGGCAGCGGTTCCACACCTGAGACTGGGCGTTGATTTCACGTTTCCAGATCTGCTTACCGGTATCAGCCGCAACCGCAATCACGTTGTTGTGTGGCGTACACAGGTACAGGGTGTTGCCAACCTGCAACGGGGTTTCCTGATCTTCCGCGCCGTTACCGGTCGGGCTGATCGGGGTATCACCGGTGTGGAACGTCCAGGCGACTTGCAGATCCTTGACGTTATCACGCGTGATCTGGTCCAACGCCACAAAGCGATTACCCCCCGGGGTGTTACCGTAATTGTCCCAGTTTTTCTGCTGTTTCGCTTTATCCACCGGAATCAGCGGCAGCTCTTTGCCTTCAAAAGCCACGGTCGGATGAGGCTGGAACATCTGAACAAAGGTCACCACCATGCCCACGGCAATCACCGCAGACAGCGCGTA
This sequence comes from Pantoea phytobeneficialis, assembly GCF_009728735.1. NCBI lineage: Bacteria > Pseudomonadati > Pseudomonadota > Gammaproteobacteria > Enterobacterales > Erwiniaceae > Pantoea > Pantoea phytobeneficialis. The sequence goes on along the minus strand of NZ_CP024636.1, from coordinate 2,988,752 downwards.
AGAGACTTTAGCCAGCGAGGTTTTGCCCTCAGCTTTGCGCAATGCAGGCCAGGTCAGGAACGCCAGCAGCATCAGGCCAGCAGGGACCATCAGGCGTGAAACCAGCGGCCAGAATACCCAACCCGCATCCACCAGCGCCCAAATCAGGGTGCCAGCGAAGACCAGAATAAACAGGGTAACGGCTGAAGATTTACGACGGAAGAATTGAACCGCCGACAGCAGCATAACAATACCGCTGATCAGGAAGTACCAGCTGCCGCCAAGAGAAACCAGCTTACCACCGCCGATGGCGAAGAACAGGCCAACGGCCAACAGGACCAGTCCGAACAATACAGACCAGATGCTCAACCCTTTACAGGGGCGAGCGGGATTTTCTGCCATAACACAAACTCTCCTGAAAAAATAAAGCGCAGGTGCCAGATATGGGTGCTTTCCGGTCACAGATCCCGTGCCCTGCCTGTGGCAGGAATCGTTTCGTTTACGTCTTTATTTTAGAACTATTGGTACGGGTGCGACGCCCGAGATGCAGTCTTGTGAGGAAGGACACAGCGAAGCGCTATTGATGTTCGCCACAAGGCGGCAGGATTGTACCACCTGGTACATTAAAAAGTGAACATCCATAACGCAGGAGTTACTGGGTAATAGCATTTTTGCTACAAATCCAGTCGTAACTTATTAAAATTTAAGAAGCTGAAATAGCATATTTCCGTAGCGGCGCGATTTATTGCGCGGGGGTTTCTTACATCGAGCGCGGAATTGCGCGATAAATCGCACCGCTACGATTCGGCGACGTCGGGGATAAACGTCACCCGCTTTTTCGAAATCAGGCCGTCGCCGTGCTGGCAAAAATAATCCACTGCGCCACAGGCTTTCAGCACCTGCAACGGTTGATGGCAATCCGGGCAGATGGCGATCTCACCAAAATGGCTGCCGCAATGGCGACAATCGAATCCCGCATCGCTGTGGGTGAGTAATTGCTGACAGTTGGGGCAATGGGCGCTCATATCGTTCTCCAGACAGATAAAAAAATGAGGGCCAATCTGGCCCTCATCATCTTATTTCTTGTTCTTTTTCAGGTGCGCCATCAGACGCTTACGTTTACGCTGCTGCGTTGGCGTCAGCAGGTTACGTTTGCCTGCATAGGGGTTATCCCCTTCTTTGAACTGAATACGAATCGGCGTACCCATAACGTTCAGTGAACGGCGGAAGTAGTTCATCAGATAACGTTTGTAGGAATCAGGCAGATCCTTCACCTGGTTACCATGAATCACCACAATCGGCGGGTTATAACCACCGGCATGCGCGTATTTAAGCTTCACGCGACGACCACGCACCAGCGGCGGCTGATGGTCTTCGGCAGCCATATTCATGATGCGCGTCAGCATCGAGGTATTCACACGCTTGGTGGAACAATCGTAAGCTTCGGTCACTGACTCAAACAGGTTACCCACACCACTGCCGTGCAGGGCCGAGATAAAGTGCACACGCGCGAAGTCGATAAAGCCCAGACGGAAATCCAGCGTCTCTTTCACTTCATCTTTCACTTCCTGCGACAGGCCATCCCATTTGTTGACCACGATGACCAGTGAGCGCCCACTGTTCAGGATAAAGCCCAACAGCGACAGATCCTGATCGGAAATGCCCGCACGCGCATCAATCACCAGCATCACTACGTTAGCGTCTTCAATCGCCTGTAGGGTCTTAATTACCGAGAATTTCTCCACGGTGTCGGTGATTTTTCCGCGTTTACGTACACCGGCGGTGTCGATCAGAATATATTCACGATCGTCACGCTCCATCGGGATGTAGATGCTGTCACGCGTGGTACCCGGCATGTCATACACCACCACACGGTCTTCACCGAGGATACGGTTAGTAAGCGTTGACTTACCCACGTTAGGACGGCCCACAATCGCCAGTTTGATTGGCAGCGTGGTCGGGTCGAAGTCATCTTCTTCCTCTTCTTCCAGCGTCTCACCGTTCTCTTCTGCCGCTAACGCCGCCCAGTAGGCTTCGTTTTCGTCCTCTTCGCTGACTTCCAGCGGTGCCACTTCGTCCATCCACGGCAGCAGTGCCGTTTCCAGCAACGATGTCACGCCACGACCATGAGAGGCCGCGATTGCATGAATCTCACCGAGGCCGAGCGCGTAGAAATCCAGCACCGCCGCTTCCGGATCAAGACCGTCCGTTTTGTTCGCCACCAGGAACGTGGCCTTCTCACGCGCACGCAGGTGATTGGCGATCTGCTGATCGGCTGGCATCACACCCGCACGGGCATCCACCAGGAACAACACCACATCCGCTTCTTCAATCGCCAGCAGCGATTGTTCCGCCATGCGGTTTTCGACGCCTTCTTCGGTGCCATCGATACCACCGGTATCAATAACAATAAATTCGCGCCCTTCAACTTCGGCGCGACCATATTTGCGATCGCGAGTCAGTCCAGGAAAATCCGCCACCAGCGCATCACGGGTGCGCGTTAAGCGGTTAAACAGCGTAGATTTTCCCACATTGGGACGCCCAACCAGCGCGACCACAGGTACCATAACACTTGCCTCAGTTTTTAAAATTTAATCGCCCGAATGGCGTGATTATAACGGCATTTGCCGTAAGGTTCAGGCTGAAGGCGCTAAGAATACCATAAAAACGAAACGGCCCCTGAACAATCAGGAGCCGTCGTAACCTACAGCCAGACCAGGCCCTTAACGGGAGATGGCGTAAACCTCACCGTCTTTTGACTGAATCAGCAGCTTGTCACCCGCCACCACCGGTTCGGTCTGGAAGCCGGAGCTGTCGAGTTTCTGCTGTGCCACAAAGCGGCCATCCAGCGTATTGATCCAGTGCACGTAGCCTTCACTGTCACCCACCACCAGGTAGCCGTCAAACAGCACCGGGGAAGTCAGGTTACGGTGCAGCAACTCACTCTGACGCCAGATAGCCACACCGCCATCGGCGTTCAGCGCATCGACGCGGTCATTCTGGTCAACCAGGTAAATACGGCCACCATCAACAATCAGATCTTTCACACCACCGATTTCGCGTTTCCAGATAATCTGGCCTGAACGCAGGTCCAGCGCCGTCAGGTTGCCGTTGTAGGCCAGCGCGTAAACCACGCCATTGACGATCACCGGCGTGGTATCGACATCGTTCAGACGATCGATCTCAGTCGCACCACTTGGCTGCGAAATACGCTGCTGCCAAATCAACTGCCCCTGGTTCATGATCACTGCGCTGACGCGACCATTGTCACCGCCAACAATCGCACCGCCGAAGGCAACCGCTGGCGCGGATTCACCACGCAGTGACAGCGCTGGCATATCCAGGTTGACGCTCCACTTGATGGCACCCGTGGCCTGATCCAGTCCCTGCAACTGACCGTTGCTGGTGTGAATCAGTACCAGGCCATCGCTGACCACCGGACGCGACAACGCTTCACCCGCGACCTTCGTCTGCCAGGCAATGCTGCCATCGCTGGTGTTCAGTGCAAAGACCTGACCGCGTTCACTACCGATAAAGATGTGATCGCCGTTCGCGGTGACACCACCTGACAGCAGAGCGGAGATGTTTTTCGAGAAGAAGCCGGTCTTCTCAGAGAGATTCACTTTCCATTTTTCTTTGCCGTTGCTGGCATCAAGCGCTTTCACCACGCCAAAGCGGTCAGCCGCATAGACGGTACCGTCCTGCCAGGCCGGATGCAGATTGGAGTAGAAATCACCCACACCATCGCCAACCGAGGTACTCCACGCGGTTTGCGGCGTAAACTGGTTTTCAACCTTCGGCAGCGGGGCCATTTTCACTACATCTTCTTCGCCGCTGAACAGCGAGCAACCGCTGAGCAGGGTGACTGAAATCAGCCCTGGCAGCAGGTATTTACGTAATTCCATGTGCGCTCTCTTGACTGGCTTAACTTAAGTTATTCATCTTCATCTGCAACATTTGCTTCAGTGCCGGAGAAGCTTGCGACTCCGCACCTTTGCTCCAGGCATCACGCGCGCCCTGCTTGTCGCCTTTGCTCAGCAGCGCTTCGCCACGAATGTCCGCTACGATAGCTGTCCAGCCATCACCCTTAACATTGTTGAGGGTAGAAAGTGCGGCATCGGCCTGATTTTGTTGCAGTTGAATGCGTGCCAGACGCAGGTTAATTACCGCCTGCAAGTTGGCATCTTTGGTATCTTTCAGCCCGCTCTGCAACAGAGCGATGGCTTTGTCCAGCTGGTTGGTCTCAACGTACTGCTTCGCCAGGTCCAGAGACGCCAGCGCACCGTAGGTGTTGTTGTTTGCACTGGCAAAACTGGCAACCGCTTCCAGCGTTTGCGGCTTATCAGCCTGCATGGCACTGGTCAGCTGCTGATACTGTGCTGAGGCTGCTTTATCGGCACCTGCTTGATGGCTGGCCCAAAAACGCCAGCCACCCAATGCTGCGATACCAATGACAACGCCTACCGCCAGCGCCTTGCCATTGTTGGCAAAAAAGCGACGCAGCGCATCAACCTGTTCGTTTTCGTTGCTGTAAACTTCCACGCAATCTTTCTCCTAAAAATGGCTGTTGCGATGCACGCTTACTGCAACAGCGTGCGCAACGTCGCGGCGGCTTCACTCTGGGCCAGCGTCTGCTGATCGCCGGTACGCAGGTCTTTAATCACTACCTGCCCGGTTGCCACTTCATCTTCACCCAGCACCAGCGCAATGCGCGCGCCCCACTTGTCTGCACGGGCAAACTGCTTCTTGAAGTTACCACCACCGAAGTTGGTCATCAGCTTCAATTGTGGGTCAGCATCACGCAGTTTTTCCGCCAGTTGCATCGCGGCAGACTGTACGCCCTGCCCCGAAGCGATAACATAGACATCAACAATGCGCGTCGGTTCAAATTCCGGGTTAACGGCCTGAACCAGCAACACCATGCGCTCCATTCCCATGGCAAATCCAACGGCTGGCGTCGCGCGACCGCCCAGTTGCTCCACCAGGCCATCATAGCGACCACCCGCACACACTGTGCCTTGTGAACCCAGCGCACTGGTCACCCACTCAAACACGGTACGGTTGTAATAGTCGAGACCACGTACCAGGCGTTGGTTGATGCTGTACTTGATACCGGCATCATCCAGCAGAGCACACAGGCCACTGAAGTGCGCGCGGGAGTCTTCATCAAGGAAGTCACCCAGCGTCGGCGCATCATTCAACAGCTGCTGGACGTCCGGATTTTTGCTATCAAGCACACGCAGTGGATTGGTGTACATGCGGCGTTTGCAATCTTCGTCCAGCACCTCTTTGTGCTTTTCGAGGAAGGCCACCAGCGCGTCACGATAGTTGGCACGCGCTTCCAGGGAACCGATAGAGTTCAGCTCCAGTTGGACATGGTCGGCGATACCCAGCGCTTTCCACCAGCGCGCGGTCATCATAATCAGTTCCGCGTCAATATCGGGTCCTTGCAGACCAAACACTTCCGCACCCATCTGGTGGAACTGACGGTAACGACCTTTCTGGGGGCGCTCATAACGGAACATCGGGCCCATGTACCACAGACGCTGCTCCTGGTTATACAGCAAACCGTGTTCGATACCGGCGCGCACGCAGCCCGCCGTGCCTTCAGGACGCAGCGTCAGGCTTTCGCCATTGCGGTCCTCAAAGGTGTACATCTCTTTTTCAACCACGTCGGTGACTTCACCAATCGCGCGGCTGAACAACGGAGTCTGCTCAACGATCGGCAGGCGAATTTCACTGAAACCATAGCTGGCCAGCACCTGCTTGAGCGTACCTTCAATACGCTGCCAGATTGCCGTATCTGCTGGCAGGTAATCGTTCATCCCGCGAATCGCTTGAATATTCTTCGCCACGTTAGAATCTCTTAAGACAAAAAAACCTGTCCGGCATCATACCTTATGAGGATGAAACCGCACAGGTTCAATCACAAACGGGTACGCGGATGCGTACCTTCCCTTATTTTTCCAGCTGCTGCACGTTGATGCGACGGCTTTCGTCCAGCATCGATGCCTTGGCACGAATACGCGCCTCCAACTGGTCGATCATGTCCTGATTGTCGAGGCGGTCGCGCTGACGCACGCCATCTTCGTAGAAACCACTTTTCTTATTACCGCCGGTCACACCGAGCGTGGAGACGGTCGCTTCGCCAGGTCCGTTGACCACGCATCCAATAATCGAGACATCCATCGGCGTGATGATGTCTTCAAGGCGTTCCTCGAGCGCATTCACCGTGCCGATCACATCAAACTCCTGACGCGAACAGGTCGGACAGGCAATAAAGTTGATGCCGCGTGAGCGAATACGCAGTGATTTGAGGATGTCATAACCGACTTTGACTTCTTCCACCGGATCGGCCGCCAACGAAATACGCAGCGTATCGCCGATTCCTTCAGACAGCAGCAGCCCTAAACCGATAGCGGATTTCACCGCACCGGCACGCGCGCCGCCCGCTTCAGTGATCCCGAGGTGCAGCGGTTGATCGATGGCTTTCGCCAGCAGGCGATAAGATTCCACCGCGAGGAAGACATCCGAGGCTTTGACGCTGACTTTGAACTGATCAAAGTTGAGACGATCGAGGTGATCCACATGGCGCATCGCTGATTCCAGCAGCGCCTGCGGCGTGGGTTCGCCGTACTTTTCCTGCAAATCTTTTTCCAGTGAACCGGCGTTAACGCCGATACGGATCGGAATATTGTAGTGACGTGCGCAATCCACTACCTGACGAATACGCTCGTTGTTGCCGATATTGCCTGGGTTAATACGCAGACAATCGACACCGTATTCCGCGACTTTCAGTGCAATGCGGTAGTCAAAGTGAATATCCGCCACCAGCGGCACATTGACCTGTTGCTTAATCAGTTTGAAGGCTTCCGCCGCATCCATCGTCGGCACTGAGACACGGACGATATCAACGCCCACGCGCTCCAGCGCTTTGATCTGATTGACCGTCGCTTCAACATCCGTGGTGCGGGTGTTGGTCATCGACTGAACGGCAATAGGCGCACCATCGCCGACTGGCACCTTGCCGACGTAAATCCGCGTTGATTTGCGACGGATAATGGGTGCTTCGTTATGCATATTCTCTCTCCACAATTGCCCGGCAGGTGAGGTGCGCGTTATTGCGCACCCACGGTCAGACGAGCAACCTGGTTATTACGGATAAAACGACTCAAATCAACGGGCTGATTCTGATATTGCACCTGCACAGCCGCTGGCGCACCAATTTTCAGACGATACGGAGGCTGACCGGCAAGGCTAAGTTTACCGCCACTGCGTTGCAGGCCGCTGAACAGCTTTTTACCGCTCGCGTCGGTCACTTCCAGCCAGCAGTCGGCACTGAAGTTCATCACCAGCGCGTTTGGATCGCTCGGTGCCTGGCTTACGCCAGCGCCACCGGTGGGCAACTGACCTTCCACGCTATTGACCGGCGCAGGAGAGGTCGCAGGTGGCGGTGTGGTATCGACCGGAGCCTGGCTCGGGGATACCACCGCGTTGTCATTGCTTTGTGCGGCTGACGCAGCAGGCGTTGTTGCTGGCGCAGTGCTGCTCTGAGCGGATGTGTTCGGGGTAGCAACCGCACCCGCACCGTTATCCACTGGCGTGCCGGCACCGTTAATATCGGCATCGGCAGTGGTGTCGTTGCTGCTGTTATCGCCCAACGGAATTGACTGGCTGTTATCGCTGTTGCTGCCGTTCTGGTCAGCCATCGACACCAGTTCCTCCTGAGAGGCTTTATGGTTCTGCCACCACCAGGCACCGGTTAAACCGATGACGACAAAGATCACCAACCAGGTGAAGATCATCAGCCAGCCATCACGTTTCTTACGGCGTTTACCCAAGGAGAAGCTCTGCATCGGCTCGATTTTGGCGGCACGCACCGGTGCCTGTTTCGCCATCATCGGCAACAAGTCGTCCTCCGGTACATGCACCAGACGCGCGTAGGAACGAATGTAACCGCGCAGGAAAGTGGAGGCTAAATCGGCTGGCGACTTGTCCTCTTCAATATCACGTACGGTGGAAAGTTTCAGGCACAGGCGTTCGGCGACGTTTTGCTGGGTCAGCCCCATCTGCTCACGGGCCAGTCGCAGGCGTTCACCTGTGGAATGTACTGCAGATTTCTCTTGAGTGGCTTCAGTATTCATTAGCTAAATAACGCTGGTACTGTATCGATTGTGGAAAACTTCGCGCCAACCGGTCGCCATAACGTGTAACGTCAGCAGCGTTTCCCTGTTGCGCGGCGAAACGTATCTGTAACCATAAACTGTCTGCACTGGCAGGCAGCCTGTGGTCATAAACCTCTAAGAGCAGTGAAACCTTGTTCCACGCTTGCTGATCAAACTGCCTTTCCGCCTCCGTCAGCAGTTGCCTGCCCTGCTCCGGTGCTTCATCCAACGCGCGAGTTAATTGCCCCCGCGCAGCGGCATTATCTTCAGCTTGCAGGTAACAATAGCCCGAAAATAATAATGCATCGTGACGGGCGTCGGGTTCCTGCGCATCAGCCGCTAACTTAAACTGTTGATGCGATTCGTCATACTGCCTCAAACCGCAGAGAAACGCACCGTAATTGTTAGCGACGTAACCGTTGGCAGGAGCCAGTTGCTGCGCGCGCTGGTAGTACCAACGCGTTTGCGCGATATTCTGCTGCGCCTGAGCCACGCGTGCAAGCGCCAAAGGAACACGATAGTCCTGTGGCGCAGCTTGTTGTGCTCGCAGCAAATTACGCTGCGCAGACGGAAAATCCTGCACCGCCAGATAGTGCAATCCAAGCTGCAAACGAATATCTGCCGCGCCCTGATGCGCGGGCTCACTGACACAACCGGTTACAACAAAGCCTGCCAATAACACTGCCGGTAATCCCTTACTCATTGTCCGTTCTCCCTGAGTGATTCAGGCGGAAGAGACTGACATGAGTTGCGCCTGGTGAATATCACCAGGCGCGGAGTTTCAGAGCGCCTTCACAGAGATGGCTTCACCGGCCATCTTTTTACGCATGGTACGTTTGGTACGGTCGATAACATCGCCCGCTAACTGACCACAGGCGGCATCAATATCGTCACCACGGGTTTTACGCACGATGGTGGTAAAACCATACTCCATCAAGACTTTAGAGAAACGATCAACGCGACTGTTGGAGCTGCGGCCATACGGCGCACCCGGGAAGGGGTTCCACGGAATCAGGTTGATTTTACTCGGCGTGTCTTTCAGCAATTCGGCCAACTGATGGGCATCGTCAGTGCTGTCATTAACGTGATCCAGCAGCACGTACTCGATAGTGACGCGTCCCTGGTTCGCATTCGACTTCGCCAGGTAACGTTTCACCGCCGCGAGGAAGGTTTCGATGTTGTATTTCTTGTTAATCGGCACGATGTCATCGCGCAGCTTGTCGTTCGGTGCGTGCAGTGAGATTGCCAATGCGACGTCAATCATATCGCCCAGCTTATCCAGCGCCGGAACCACACCTGAGGTCGACAAGGTTACGCGACGTTTGGACAGACCAAAACCGAAGTCATCCAGCATGATTTCCATCGCCGGTACAACGTTGTTGAGGTTCAGCAACGGTTCGCCCATGCCCATCATCACCACGTTGGTGATCGGACGCTGGCCGGTCACTTTGGCGGCACCGATAATTTTCGCCGCACGCCACACCTGACCGATAATTTCTGATACGCGCAGGTTACGGTTAAAACCTTGCTGCGCCGTCGAACAGAATTTGCACTCCAGTGCACAACCTACCTGGGAAGAGACGCACAGCGTAGCGCGGTCATCTTCAGGGATGTACACGGTTTCCACCAGTTGGTCGCCCACGCGGATCGCCCATTTGATGGTGCCATCGCTGGATCGCTTCTCTTCAGCCACTTCCGGGGCGCGAATCTCAGTGAGCTGCATCAGTTTGCCACGCAGCACTTTGTTGATGTCAGTCATCTGCTCGAAATCATCGCAGCAGTAGTGATACATCCACTTCATTACCTGATCGGCACGAAATGGTTTTTCACCCAGCGAAACAAAGAATTCGCGCATTTGCTGACGGTTGAGATCCAGCAGGTTAATTTTTTCGTTTTTTGGGGAGACAACCACGGGGGAAGCGGACGACGGCGTCACAATCTGTTCGGACATAATGTTCTCTGGCCTCGTTGTTACACGTTATGGCTCTGGTTAAGAATAGGAAAAAAACAGCGCCCTTGCTGAGCAGGCTCAACAAGGGCGCATAATTGTACTACATCTGCGGCATGATGCCAGGGGAACAGATTTACACCGGGTTAAAAGGTGTAAACCTTACGCCACCTTAGCGAGTGCGCGGGCAGACTTCGTTTTCAGCGAAGAAGTACGCGATTTCACGCGCAGCGGATTCTGCTGAATCTGAACCGTGAGTGGCGTTCTCGGTGAAGCTGTCTGCGTAGTCAGCACGCAGAGTGCCTGCCAGCGCGTTGTCCGGGTTGGTTGCACCCATCAGATCACGGTGACGCTGAACAGCGTTTTCACCTTCCAGTACAGAAACCACAACCGGACCAGAGGTCATGAATTCAACCAAACCGTCGAAGAACGGACGGCCTTTGTGCTCCGCGTAGAAGCCTTCAGCCTGCTCTTTGGTCAGGTGCAGCATTTTAGCGCCAACGATTTTGAAGCCCGCGCTTTCAAAACGGTTGTAGATTGCACCAATCACGTTCTTGGCGACAGCGTTTGGTTTAACGATTGAGAAAGTACGTTCGATTGCCATGTTGACCTCTATATTTAGCATCCTGAAGAAACCGGGAACCCGCCCGGTAAGAAAACGGGGCGATTATAGGGACATCATCGGGCGTTGCCTATCGTCGATCAGAGGAATTATTGAAAATAATTGATTTTTGTCGGGGCAAGCCGACCAAAAATGTGCCATACCCGAATGACCATCCCCAACTTTCTCCTTACTAACCCTTGAGATAGCGTCCACATTCCCGGACACTGAGTCTTTCCCGATTGATGAGAAGAGGTTGCTATGACAGCTCCCCTGTTTGTGTCTGCTGACTGGTTAAAAGAACATTACACCGAGGAAACCCTACAGGTGCTGGATGCGCGCATGTTGCCACCCGGCCAGGAAGCGGTACGTGATATCCAGGCAGAGTATCTGGCCGGGCATCTGCCCAACGCCCCTTTCTTTAATATCGAAGCCCTGTCCGATCATACCAGCCCTTACCCACACATGATGCCGCGTGCCGAGGCCTTTGCCGTGGCGATGCGCGAACTGGGCGTCAGCCAGGATAAACATCTGGTGGTTTACGACGAAGGCAACCTGTTCTCCGCACCACGCGCCTGGTGGATGTTACGCGCCTTTGGCTGCGTTAATGTGTCGATCCTCGCGGGCGGCCTGGCCGGCTGGAAAGCGGCAGGTTACGCGCTGGCGACCGGCCCGGTAAGCTTATCTGAAGGGGAGTTTGAGGCGAAGTATGACAGCACCCAGGTGAAACGGTTGACCGATGTGTTGTTGATCAGCCATGAGGGTGGCGCACAGATTGTCGATGCTCGCGCCGCGAATCGCTTCAATGCTGAAGTCGACGAGCCGCGTCCCGGCCTGCTGCGTGGCCACATCCCCAACAGCCGTAACGTGCCGTGGAACAATCTGGTGGCGAATGGTGCACTGAAACCCGCCGCAGAACTGCGTACGGAATTTGAGAAGGCAGGCGTGAAGCTGGAACAACCGATCATCGCCAGCTGTGGCTCAGGCGTGACGGCGGTGGTGGTGATTCTGGCGCTGACATCGCTTGGCGTGCGGGATGTTACCCTGTACGACGGCTCCTGGGGTGAATGGGGAAGTCGCGACGACCTCCCAATCGAGAAATAATCATCGTAGCGGCGCGATTTATCGCGCGCGGTGCCAGAAAAATCCGCGCGATAAATCGCGCCGCTACAGAGAATTCAGTTTTAGATAATGCGCTGACTGCCTTTAAAATCGCGCAGGAAGCTGCCCCAGCGGCGCTCGTAAAAAGGCGTAATGTGGACGGTGAAGAAATGGCTGACGCCATGCTCGCCACTAACCACTTCACAGAGATCGATCGGCACATCGTCGGTGAGCGTATCTGTCGCCACGCTGCCCGCCGCCTGGATAATCGCGTCAATATCGCTATCCGCCTCGATGCCAATCAACAGATTTGGCGTCTCATCGGCCTGCTCACGAATGCTGGCAATATACGCGCGTCGTACCTGTTTATATTTGGCAAACAGCTGGGTAAGTGAGTCAACCATCTGCGCCGGTGGCTCAGCCACTTCGGAGAGCAGCAAGGCATGGCCGCCTTCCAGTACCGTTTGCTGGCTGAGCGCGCTGCCCTCTTCACCCAGTAGATGCGCAATTTCGCCCGGTGAAAATTCTTTCCCTGCCGGGAGTTTCGGGTTGAGGAACAAGGTTTCACCCAGCGTCATTTCAAACAAGGTGCGTACCGGCAGACGCAGGTAAGGTTGCTCATCTTTGATGGCTTCGCTCATCGCCTGTTCAGACGTGAAAAAGGGGATGACACTACCGCCGTCTTCCTTTTCCCAGTGCTGAAGATCGACCGGTGTGGTGGCGTCGAACTGCTGCGCACTGCTTTCACCCGGCACCCAGACATCGGCTTCAAGCAGCAACTGAAAGAACTCCGGGCGGTGCGCAGGCTCGGTGGCAGCCAGTTTCAGCACCTCTTCAAGACGGTTACTCATGGTTTGGTTTTTCCAAAAATACGTGTCTGCACTGCTCCGTAGCGGCGCGATTTATCGCGCGTCATTTTCAAACCCGCGCCGCTACGTAATGTGCCTTAACGGGACATTATTTCAGTAACAAGTTCGCGATGGTGCGAACCCCGAGGCCGGTTGCGCCTGCTGACCATTGATCAACCGCGCTTTTGCGGTAGGTCGCTGAGCAGTCGATATGCAGCCAGCCCTGTTGATATTGACTGACGAAGTGCGACAGAAACGCGGCCGCGCTGCTGGCACCGGCGGAGTGTGCCGGGCTGGCGATGTTATTGAGATCAGCAAAGTTTGACGGCAGATGGCTGCGGTGGAACTCCGCCAACGGCAGACGCCAGAAGGCTTCGTTTTCACTGGCCGCGCTACCCAGCAGCGATTGCGCCAACACGTCATCAAAAGTGAACAGCGCGTGGTAATCGTTACCGAGCGCAGTTTTGGCTGCACCGGTCAGGGTTGCTGCGTCAATCAACAGTTCCGGCTTCTGCTCGCTGGCGTCAATCAGGCCATCGGCCAGCACCAGACGCCCTTCCGCGTCGGTGTTCATCACTTCAACGGTTTTGCCGTTGCGGTAACGAATGATATCGCCAAGACGGAACGCATTGCCGCTGACCATGTTGTCGGCACAGCACAGGTACAGCTTCACGCGTTTATTCAGACCGCGCGAGATCGCCAGCGCCAGTGCGCCAGTAACCGTTGCTGCCCCGCCCATATCGGACTTCATCGAGTCCATAAAGCCGCTCTGCTTCAGGCTGTAACCACCGGTATCAAAGGTGATGCCTTTACCCACCAGGCAAGCATAAACCGGGGTATTTTCGTCACCGCCCGGATTGAAATCCAGCGCCAGCAGAACCGGTGCGCGGGTTGAGCCACGACCAACGGTATGAATGCCGAGATAACCTTGCTCGCGCAAATCCTCACCCTTGGTGATGCGATAGCTCACTGCGTCGCCGCCGACAGCAGAAATCAGATCAATCGCGCTGTGCGCCAGTTGCTCCGGGCTGAGATCTTCAGCAGGCAGGTTGATGGTGTTACGTACCCAATCCACGATCTTCAGGCGACGATCAAATTCGTTCTGATCCTGCTCGCTCAGGGTCGGCCATTCCACCTGACGTGATCCTTTCGGGCCACGGTAGCCCTGCCAGAACGCCCAGCATTTCTCCAGATCCCAGCTTTCGCCGCTTAAGGCGACATGGCGAATACCCTGACCATCGAGTTTGCGCGCCGCGCGTTGAATACTCAGCAGCACATCTGCGCCGGTGAGATGAATCGTCATGCCACTGTCATTGCTGCTCAGCAACGCTTTGTCACCCCAGCGCGCGTCGGCGGCTTGGGAGCTGAGCGTAATCGTCATCGGTTGTGTTGTCATCGCGAGGCTCCGTATGCGTGAGTTATCACCTTCCGCCAGACCGGCGGAAGGATGCTGTTAAACGATAATTAGCGAGAATTTGCCGCAGGCATCAGCGCCCGCAGACGGGTTACCGCTTTGTTGACCAGCTCAATGGCGTAATCAATTTCCTCTTCGGTGGTAAAGCGTCCTAGCGAAAAACGCAGTGAGCTGTGTGCCAGCTCCTGCTCAACGCCCATCGCGCGTAGCACATAAGAGGGTTCGAGGCTGGCCGAGGTACAGGCGGAACCGGAAGAGAGCGCCAGATCTTTCAGCGCCATAATCAACGATTCACCTTCAACGTGGGCAAAACTGATATTGAGGATATTTGGTGCGCCCTGCTCCAGCGATCCATTCAGCGTGACATCGCTCAGCGCGCTGATGCCCTGCCACAAGCGCTGACGCAGTGCCGCTAGTCGCGCAACTTCGCTGCTCATCTCTTCACGCGCAATGCGATAGGCTTCGCCCATGCCGACAATCTGGTGCACCGGCAATGTACCCGAACGCATGCCGCGCTCATGACCGCCGCCATGCATTTGCGCATCAATCTGCAAACGCGGTTTGCGACGAACCCAGAGCGCGCCGATACCTTTCGGGCCATAAATTTTGTGTGCCGAGAAGGACATCAAATCCACCGGCAGGACACTGACATCAATGGGCAACTTACCCACACTTTGCGTGGCGTCGACATGGAACAGGATGTCACGTTGGCGACACAAAGCGCCAAGCGCGGCGATATCCTGAATTACGCCGGTTTCATTATTTACATGCATCAACGAAACCAGCACCGTGTCGTCACGCAGCGCCGCAGCCAACATGTCGGGAGTCACGATGCCATCACGGCCGGGTTGCAAATAAGTGACCTCAAACCCTTCGCGCTCCAGTTGCTGACAACTGTCGAGCACCGCTTTGTGTTCGGTCTGACTGGTAATGACGTGTTTGCCGCGCGCCTGATGGCACTGTGCCGCACCTTTGATGGCGAGGTTATCAGCTTCAGTCGCGCCGGAAGTAAAAACGATTTCACGCGGATCGGCATTGACCAGCTCCGCAACCTGGTTGCGTGCCACATCAACGGCTTCTTCAGCCTGCCAGCCAAATCGGTGAGAACGGGAAGCGGGGTTACCGAACGTGCCATCCAGGGTGAGAAACTGCATCATTCTGGTGGCGACACGCGGATCCGCAGGCGTCGTTGCCGCGTAATCCAGGTAGATCGGTAATTTCATTGCGCTAAAGCTCCGTATAAAAAATCATACGACGTTATAGCATGATTCAGCCTTCCCTGCCTTAGCAGGAAAGGCCGAAAGAGAGCGGATTACGCACGCAGGTTAACGTTGATGGTTTCCTGCACGCGGTGAGTCTGGAAGCGACGATTGTCGATGGCGTTTTGACGGTCAGCAACATCCAGAATTTCCTGGTTGTTGACCAGTTCTGCCAGAGTGATGTTGTTGAGGAATTCGCTGATGCGTTCGCTCAGGTCACGCCACAGAACGTGAGTCAGGCAACGTTCACCGCCCTGGCAACCTTCTTTGCCCTGGCATTTGGTGGCATCAACGGATTCGTCAACGGCGGTAATCACCGCACCTACGGCAATCGCGCCAGCATCTTTACCTAACAGATAACCGCCGCCCGGACCACGGACACTGGCAACCAAACCGTGCTTACGCAGACGCGAGAATAACTGCTCCAGATAGGAGAGCGAAATGCCCTGACGCTCAGAAATGTCAGCCAGCGGCACCGGCCCCTCGTGCGAGTGCAGGGCAACGTCCAGCATAGCGGTAACGGCATAACGTCCTTTGGATGTCAGTCTCATAGCATACAACCTCGTAAGCGTCCGTCGGTTATCGGCGGGTATCTGATGAATGGCCGCTAGTCTGACATTCCTGAGTAAATTGGTCAACTATTTAACCAAGTAATTTGCTCAACTATTTAACCAAGCAATTTACTCAACTATTACCCTCACTACCTTTACGTTTTTCAAACGACGCCAGCATGCCACGCAGAATATTCAGCTCATCGCGTTCCGGGCGCGCGCGGGTGTACAAGCGACGCAGTTTGCTCATCACCTGACCGGGATTGCCTTCACGGATAAAGCCGCTGTTCAGCATCATCTGTTCCATATGCTGATAAAAACGCTCCAGATCATCGACCAGCGGATAAGGGGACTCTTCAAACTGTGGCTGCGGCGTAGCTTTTTCCTGCGCATCCAGCCAGGCCATACGCACCTCGTAAGCGATGATCTGTACCGCCATCGCGAGGTTCAGCGAACTGTATTCCGGGTTCGCCTGAATCGCGACGTGATAGTGGCACTTCTGCAACTCTTCATTGGTCAGGCCAACACGCTCACGGCCAAACACCAGCGCGACCGGTGCCTGCTGCCCCTCTTCGACACTTTTGATACCGCATTCACGCGAATCCAGCATCGGCCACGGCAAAGAACGCGAACGTGCGCTGGTGCCAACCACCAGGCTACAACCCGCAATCGCCTCATCGAGGGTGTCCACGATCTGCGCATTGCCGATCACATCGCTGGCACCTGCGGCGAGAGAGATGGCCTGAGAATCAGGTTTGACCAACGGGTTGACCAGATACAGATTGCTCAAACCCATGGTTTTCATGGCACGGGCTACCGAGCCCATGTTGCCGGTGTGGGAGGTTTCCACCAGTACAATTCGGATATTTTGCAGCATAATAGAAGCAGGTAAGAAAATGATGGCGCGATGCTAACATAAAACAGGACATTTACCGAATGCGCTGCTATACTCCGCGCCGTTTTCCCTGTTCTTTAACATCCAGCGAGAGATACCGATGCATCCGATGCTCAACATCGCCGTGCGCGCTGCGCGCAAGGCCGGAAATTTAATTGCAAAGAATTATGAAACCCCGGACGCTGTCGAAGCCAGCCAGAAAGGCAGCAACGACTTCGTTACTAATGTTGACCGTGACGCAGAACGTCTGATTGTCGAAGTGATTCGCAAGTCATACCCGCAACACACCATCATCACCGAAGAAAGCGGTGAGCTGACGGGTGACGATCAGGACATTCAATGGGTAATCGATCCGCTGGATGGCACCACCAACTTTATCAAACGCCTCCCTCACTTCTCCGTTTCTATCGCTGTGCGCATTAAAGGTCGCACCGAAGTTGCGGTGGTTTACGATCCAATGCGTAATGAACTGTTCACCGCTGTACGCGGTCAGGGCACTCAGTTGAACGGCTACCGTCTGCGCGGCAGCACCGCTCGCGATCTGGATGGCACCATTCTGGCGACCGGCTTCCCGTTCAAACTGAAGCAGCACTCTCAGTCTTATATCAATGTGGTGGGCAAACTGTTTACCCAGTGTGCTGACTTCCGTCGTACCGGTTCTGCGGCACTGGACCTGGCTTACGTGGCTGCGGGTCGTGTAGATGGCTATTTCGAAATTGGTCTGAAACCGTGGGATTTCGCTGCCGGTGAACTGCTGGTACGCGAAGCGGGCGGCCTGGTAACTGACTTTACTGGCGGTCATGGCTACCTGATGTCAGGTAACATCGTTGCCGGTAATCCGCGTGTGGTGAAAGCGCTGCTGTCCACCATGCGTGACGAACTGAGCGAAGCGTTGAAGCGTTAATTGCTTTTCCCGTAACGGCGCGATTTATTGCGCCGTTACGTTATGGTCGATGGTTAAAATGGCCGCAGGCCGCTGCTCATCATCGGCTGGGCGCTTTGCCACAGTAACGCCCCCGCGACCAGTAAGACCACGCTGCCGACTAACGCCAGCAATGGCATCAACACTTTCACCCCTTGCGCTGTCGCACTGGCACTGCCCAGTTTCTCCGCCAGTTTACGCGAACGCTGCACCAACAATCCCATCGCCGATACGGTCACCGCCGTGCCCATCGCCATCGCAATCGCCGAGGCCACTCCCCAGAGATACACATCAATCACTTTGGCAAACAGCAACATCATAATGGCCCCCGAGCAAGGACGTAGCCCCATCGAGAACACCACCAGCGCCTGCGTTTTGCCGCTAACGGCTTGTTCCATCTGTGCTGCACTCGGCAAGTGAGCATGGCCACAGCCGCAGTTGTCATCATGCTGATGGTGAGGGCGGATAGCATGGATCTGCATTTTCGGCACCGGTTTTAACGCCGCCCGCAAGGCGCGGATCGCACGCCATCCAACCCAAATTCCCAATGCCATCACCAGCAGGTAACTGCCCTTCTCCAGCCAGTAGCTACCCAGATGCAGGGTGCGCGATGAGGTTTGTAGCACCACCAGCATCACCGTCACCAGACCGATCGCCACGCCCCCCTGCAACAATGCCGCCAGCAACGTCAGCCTCATACTGGTTTTCAGGCGCGCCGGATGGGTCGCGAGGAAGGTACTGATCACCACTTTACCGTGACCGGGGCCCAGGGCATGCAGCACACCATAAGCCAGACTAAACAGCATCAGGGTCACCCCCGCCTGGTGGGGTTGCTCCGCCACCTGTTGTAGCAGTTGCGTCATCTCGCGATTTAAGACTTTTTGCCACAGCACGCTTTGTAGCAGGATTTGCGGCCAGAATTGCCACACCATGCCAGCCGCCAGCAGCAGCACCAACGCCAGCAACCATAGCGGCCATAAACGGCGGGACCCGGAAGGCAGGGAAATTAATGACATGTCAGCGTTACCGTCTGCGCGAACTGCTGCCCCAGATCCATATCCTCTGGCGGCGCATCGGCTTTATCCAGCGACAACGCGTATTGTTTCAGCGAGTCATCCGGTTTTGGTGTGTGTAAATCCAGCTGGCAGCGCGATTTCAGCGCGTCCGGCAGAGTGAGCGCCAGAGCGTTGTCGTAATACATATCGACAAAGTAGCTCGGATCAAAGGTGAGAATGCGGTACTGCGTGTTACTCAGAGATTGCGGTTCGCCCAGAGGCAAAATGAACTCCAGCACCGCTTTGTTACCGTTGCGCGATAGCTGGTACTCCTTTGGCAGATTGAGGAATTTCACCCGATTTTTCCCCTGCCACACTTCGGTGAAATAGTGCTGACCCAACACATTGGCCATCACCTGCGCCGCCAGTTTTTTCCACACCACGCTGCCCGGCTCGGCTTTAC
Source organism: Pantoea phytobeneficialis (assembly GCF_009728735.1). Lineage (NCBI taxonomy): Bacteria > Pseudomonadati > Pseudomonadota > Gammaproteobacteria > Enterobacterales > Erwiniaceae > Pantoea > Pantoea phytobeneficialis. The sequence goes on along the minus strand of NZ_CP024636.1, from coordinate 2,969,611 downwards.
CGGCATCGTACAGCAGATCGGCAGAGGTGATCTCGTCCATGGTCCAGACCATTTTGAAGCCGGTAAGATGGTCATTGTCGGTCAGAAGCTCGGTTTTCATATCAATAAAACTGTGTGGATGTGACCAGGCCATGTGACTGACCAACAGCATCAGGGTAAAAAGCGCAATTTTCATAACGTTATAAAGTAACAATTAAAAGGTTCAGATTCCAGTGGTCCAGAAAAACTGTGACCCGCTTTAAAGCTCTGAATAAAAGTCACGACAAAGTGCAGGGTTACCGCGCGGAGTTGGCTATTCTTAGCTCAAAAATGACCTACTGGAATGACTATTGATGAGTTCTGCAACCTCCTCTGCACCACTCTTCAGCCGTTCCCAACGTCGCTGCCATCTGCTACTGCTGCTGTTTCTGCCCGCTCCCGCGCTGACGCTTGAAAAGCTCTGCCAGTTAAATGGCGTGGACCCTGTTGTCGCCCGACAGGATATCGCGGATGTCAGTGACGAGATACAGCGTTATCATCAACTGGAACTACACCAGATGGTCGATGGTAGCTTTCGCGTACATGGAACGGAGTTGGACAGGCGTTTATGCCTGCTCCATTGGTTGCGACGCGCTCTGCGCCTGTCGCAGGATTTTGTTTGTGAACACTTCGCCCCGGTGCTGCGTCAACGCCTTAAGGTGCTCAAAATCGAAAAAGCGCTGTGGGATGAAACCAACTTACAGGCGCTGATCCAGCATTGTAGCCTGCGACTCAACCGGAACTTTAGTCAGCGCGATCGGTTATTTCTGCAAATCTACATGAAGTATGCCCTGTGCCAGCGGCAGATGGCGCTGTTCAACGATGCGCAGCGTGCCTGGCTGGCCGAAAAGGCAGAGCGCGAGGCCGCCGATGATGTGATTCATCACTGGCAAAAACGTTGCCACCTCGCGCCCGATGCCAGCGAGGCCGACTTCTGGACGCTACTGTTTAGCCTGATTCACGCGCCGGATGGCACGCAGTTGCAGCATCCGCAGGCGCAAATCCTGATGCAGGCCGTGGAAGCGTTAATCATCCGCTTTGAAAAACTGGCGCTGACGCAAATCAGTAATCAGGAAGAGTTGAAGCAGCAACTGTTTACCCATCTGGCGCAAGCGCTGGACCGCAGCCATTTTGCCATCGGTATTGATAACAGCGTGGCGCTGGATGTCGCCCGGCTCTATCCACGCTTGCTGCGCACCACCCGCGCCGCGCTCGATGACTTTGCGGCGCAATTTGCCACGCGTTTCAGTGCGGAAGAAGTGAGCCTGGTGGCGGTGTTGTTCGGTGCCTGGTTGATGCAGGAGAGCGCCTTGCAGGAGAAACAGGTGCTGCTGCTGACTGGCGAGGATGCCAGCCTGGAGCAACTGCTGGAACAGCAAATCCGTGAGCTGACGCTGCTGCCAATTAACATCACCTATCAGGATATGCTGCAATTCAGGCAGGAAGGTGCGCCGCGTGATATTGCGCTGGTGATTACCCCTTATGCGACCTCGCTGCCGCTGTTTTCACCGCCATTGATTCACGCCGAGCTGCCGCTGAGCGAACATCAGCAGCAGCGTATTCGCCAGTTACTCGAGTCTTAAGCAGAACGGGGGCGCAGGAACAAGGCAGGCAACGCCACCAGCGCCATCACCCAAAACAGATGCCCCTGCAAAGGGGTAAACAGCACGCCACAAATCATGGTCATCACCGCAATGCCGCCGCCCATCGCCAGCGCCGAATACAGCGACTGTAAACGGATCACCTCTGCGCCCTTACGCGCCGCAATAAAGCGCATCGCCGCCAGATGGCAAACGGTGAAGCTGCCGCAGTGCAGAATCTGCGCCACAATCAGCAGTGGCAATGCGGTGCTGGCCCCAAGTAACGTCCAGCGTACCAGCGCACACACGCAGGAAAGCAGCAGCAGGTCGCGCGCCGTCCAGCGGCGAAATAGCCGGTTGCTGAGGGCAAAGACCACAATTTCCGCCACCACTCCGAGTGACCAGAGATACCCCACGGTGCTGGCTGAATAGCCAGACTCCTGCCACCAGATAGCACTGAAGCTGTAATAAGCGGCGTGTGCGCCCTGCATCAGGGTGACACACAACATAAAGCGCCAGACGGCATTTTCCCGCAGCAGGTTACGCCAGGCAGACCAGCCACCACTCGCCCCCTGGCGTGCATCGCCCTGCGGTTGCGTTTTGGGTGGCAACATCATGCCGGACAGCATCGCCAGCACCCCGACCGAGAGCAGCACCAGAATCGCCTGCGAGGAGTACTCACTGACCAGCATTCCGGTCAACGCCGAGCTAATCACAAACGCCAGCGATCCCCATAAACGCACCGGCCCATAGGCGAGGCCAATTTGCTGTGTCCAGGTGGCGGCCAGCGCATCACTCAGTGGCACCAGCGGAGAAAAAAACAGGTTAAAGCCAATCATCACCAACAGCAGCCATAGCCACTGGCCACCGAGCCAAAATCCCAGCGCGAACAGGCAGGTCATCAGCGCCAGCAGGCGTAGCGCGCGAATCAAATGGGAAGGGGTTTTCACCTGAGAAGCAATTAACAAGCTGCCGACAAAACGTGCCACCATGCCGCAACCAATCATCAGACCGATTTTTTCCGCATCCAATCCTAAACCTTTGAGCCATACGCTCCAGAAAGGTAAGTAGATGCCGTAACAGAAAAAGTAGGTGAAGTAGCTCAGTCCAAGCCACTTAGCCGATCCGATGGTCATACAAACTCCGCAGGGTAATTATTAACGTTATTATTTTGCGCGGTACTTTGTCAGAGCCGTGGGAAAAAGGAAATAATGAGTTTTAGTTTTTATGTAATGAACTATCGGCCACCATCGACGCTGAGAACTTGCCCGGTGACCCAGTTAGCCCAGTCGGAGGCGAAATACAGCACCGCATGGGCAATATCCTCGGCCACGCCGAGTCGTCGCAGGGCAATATTGTCCACCAGCCGCTGCTGGCCCGCGCTGCCCATTGCCTCCCACTGCTTCTCGGTGGAGGGATTGCTGCGAATAAATCCGGGTGCCACGTTATTGACGGTGATGTTCCACGGCCCCAACTCGTGCGCCAACTGACGTGTCAGGCCAATCTGTCCCGCCTTGGCACTGGCATAGGCCTGGATACCGGTAAGGCTGACGTCCAGCCCGGCCCGGCTGGAGATATTGATGATGCGACCAAATTGCCGCGCCTTCATCCCCGCCACTGCCGCCTGGGACATTAAAAACACCCCATTCAGATTCACATCAACTATCGCCTGCCACTGTGTGAAGGTGACGGTTTCGAGCGGTTGACCTGATTGCCCCACCACCCCGCCCGCGTTGTTGACCAGCGTATCGACCTGAAGCCGGTGCGACGCCAGCGTGCAAAACAGCGCGTTAACTGCCTCGGGTGAGCTGATGTCGACGGTAAACGCCAGCGTCCCCTCGCCGCATAACGCTGCCGTCTCCTCAACCTGCGCCTGCTGGATGTCACAGGCGATGACCTGTGCCCCGCGTGCGGCGAAGGCCAGACAAATCGCGCGGCCAAATCCCTGCGCGGCGCCGGTCACCAGCACCGTGCGCCGGGAATAATCAAAAGGGTCTTGCATCAGGATGCTCCCGTTTCGTTACTTTCCAGCAAGGCCAGGGTTGCCTGAGTTTGCGGCAGCATCCCCTGCTCCACTTCGTGAATCAGTTGCACCAGACGCGAGGTTAATGGCATCGGTACATTAACGCTCAGACCAATCGCGATAGCCGGAGCGATCTGCGCGTCAATCTCGGTCTGGCGTTTGCGCACCGCCAAATCACGCCAGATACCTGAGTGAGATTTCGCTGAACGGCGGTTATGCGCCACCATATCGTCAAAGGATTGTCGGGTGTGGTCAGGGCTGGCATCAGGCAGAAACGCCGCAGGATCAAAGCCATCAAACCCTTGCAAAACGATTTGCTGCGCATGGGCCACGCTGCCGATTTCCTGTGCCAGCCGTGTCAACACGGGTCGGAAACGTGGCATCGCAAGGACATCGGCAATGCTGTCATTGGTTAATGCCGTGGCGAACAACAGCGCACCGTAGATCATCTTCGCCCACAGAAATCCCCAAATGTTTGGTGTGAGGATCGCCGCAGCGTCCACGTTCAGCAGCAGCCTGTAGAGCATTTCAGTCCGTGGGCGGGTGATGCCGTCTAACTCACCAATTACCACTGCGCCGCGACCACCGTGGTGGATCACGCCGGGTTCCAGGAAGTCTGCGCCAAAATTCAGGAAAGCGCCGACGGTACGATCAACGCCGATGCTATCGGCGATAACCCGCTCGTTGAGGCCGTTTTGTAGCGATACCACAAAACCTTCGGGCGCGAGGTGCGGTGCAATTTGTTGGATAGCGCCAGCGGTATGGTGAGATTTTACCGCCAGCAGCACGCAGCGATAGTGACCGGTAAGTTGCTCAGGCAAAAATGCCTGCGCCCGCACCACTTTTTCACCGAGGGGACCGGTAATGCGCATCCCCTGAAGATTAATCGCGGCAACATGCTCTGCCACATTATCGACAAAAATCACCGTCTGACCGGCAGCGATAAACGCAGCACCGATCACGCCACCAATCGCCCCCGCCCCCCAAATAACCAGAGGATCCTGGGATTGCGGTACTGCGGGGGAAATTGCGGTTTCTGGCTGAGTGACAACTGACATCCGTACCTCCGGGCAAGTCGCGCATCACCGGCTAGAGCGCGTCAATAATCTCGCGAATTTCCGCCAGTGCGGTTTGCCAGATAGCGAGCATCTCCTCATCGGCGCGCTGATAATAGCCGCCGTAGTTGCCGTCACCGAGATACGCTTTGGCACGCGTTGGGTCCAGTTTCCGCAGCGCCACCAAATCCACCATCGGTTTTTGCTGCTGCGGCTGGGTCACGCCCGGCAAACGCGTCCAGGGGAAGTTTTCCATCCAGGAGGCGTGTGACGCGACCGGATCGATAGACATCACTTTTTCCCAGGTTTTCGACGCATTCCACCAGTTATGCAACTGAACCGTCACCCCCGGATTGGTCACCATCCATTCACTGATGATGTTCTGCGCCGGTGCGTTACCACCGTGCCCGTTGATAAACAAAATGCGGCGAAACCCCTGCCGTTTCAGGTTATTAAGTATGTCATTCAACATGCACACATAGGTTTGCATGCTCAGACTGATGGTGCCGGGATAGTCGCTAAACGCCGGCGTCATACCGAACGGCATCACCGGGAAGACAGGGATGCCGTAAGGCTCTGCGGCCTCTGCGGCGACTCTCTCAGCCAAAATTGAATCCACTGACAGGCTGAGTAGCGCGTGCTGCTCAGTACTGCCGAGCGGCACAATCACCCGGTCGTCGGTGGTGAGATAGTGGGCTAACTGCTGCCAGTTCATTTCACTGATTTTCATTACGGTCCCCGGTGTTGGACGCGTGTAAAATATCCTGTTGCAGCAACGGCACAACCACCCGTTGAATCTCTCCTGCATCAGGAACATGGCGGTACTCAAAAGAACGTTGGTGCTCTCCCAACCGGGCGGTGAGTTCCTGAACGCCGGTGGCATACACCAGGGCATCGGTCTCTTTTAATAATTCACCCAGACGAGGATCATCGCTTTGCACCACGGTGACCTGGGTTACATGAGGCGCAAAGCGCGCCACGCCAGACGTCATCAACGCGGTAAATTCCGGGAAAATCGACACCACCAGCGTGCGCGTCAGTGGATCGAGCGAAGCCAACGCACGGCGAGTAGCTTCGGACGGAATAAAACTGATATTCAGCAACGGCAGCCCCGGAATCAGTTGGCTGACCTCACGCCGACGATGGGCAAAGGTCAGCAACAGATCGGCACTGGCAACACGTTGACGGAGTAACAGGTCGTTTTTTATATCGGTGAGCGTGGTCGCTTCTACCTGCGCGATTTCACCCAGCGTTTCGCCGATGCAGTGTGCATAATCCCGCGCCGCATCGATAAAGTTGCCAATAAAAAATACCGTCTTCTTCCTGAGCTGGCGTTGTCGTTCCGCAAACCGACTGCTGACCAACGCCCCCAGTTCTGCCGCGTTTAAACCGAGCAACATTCCGCTGTTGATAAATGCATCAAGATGCTGATGCAACTCGTCAAGGGCGAGTTCTGACGATCCCACCGCAAGCGCCGCATCGGCGATAAAGGTACCGGCGCCTGGCTTGCTGTACACCAACTCGGCCGCTTTGAGTTCGCGATATACCTGCGCCACGGTCATCGGCGCAACGCCTACCTGTTCGGCCATGTCGCGCACCGAGGGTAGCTGTTCGCCAGGTTTCAACGCGCCAAACGTAATGGCGTATTCAATTATCCCGCGCAACTGCGCTCCCAACGGGATTGAAGAGTCACGATCGAGGTGGAATTCCATAACCTGCCTGGTCAGTGTACTAGACTGTTAATACAATTATGCTGTTTTTTACATCAATTCAAGTCATCAGGCAAAAAAATCATGACGAAATAACTTACTGTTATAACCAATTCTTATTTTTTGCATTTTTTTTGCGCTGATTATTGACAGTTTGTGAGCAATACATCAATTATCGTACCAGTTAACTAGAACACAATCATTACCGCCATTTTTGCCGGCTCCGCTCTCCGCAGTTTTCGGGGGGCATTTGAGGGCCTGACAAACATTTTTCTGACTTACAAACAGAGGGGCAAGGTCATGAAAGTTATGCCTAAATTAACGTTAATCGCCTTACTGGCAGCGGGTGCATTCAGTACCCTGGCGGCTCAGGCGGCGGAGGTAGTACAGCGCGGCGGTACCCTGATCTATGGTCGCTACGCTGACAGTAATTTCCTCGAACCTATCCTGAACGAAAGCAATAACGATATCTGGATTCTCTCTAACCTCTACGACACCCTGCTGCTGCCGACTAACGATGGCAAAGGCATTCGACCGGGCCTGGCTACCGCGTGGAAGCTGTCGGAGGACGGTAAAAGCCTGACCCTGACTCTGCGTCCTGACACCAAATTTTCTGATGGTTCACCGATCACCGCTGAAGACGTGAAATGGTCACTGGAGCGAGCAGCCAAACCGGGTAATGGCGTGTGGCAATTTCTGGTGAGCGCCATCGCTAACGTCACCATCAGCGATCCGCACACTGTGGTGATCCATCTGTCGCATACCGATCCCGCCATTCTCACCGCGCTGACAGTGTTCAACACCGCGATCATGCCGGAGAAATTGTTCGAAGCGGAACCCGGCGCGACTGACCACGACAAAGCCGCGGCATTTGCCGAGCATCCGGTGGGTTCCGGTCCGTTTATCCTCAAGTCATGGCAACATAACTCCACCATGACGCTGGTACGCAACCCGTACTATTGGGAGAAAGGCGCTGACGGCAAAGCGCTGCCCTACCTCGACAGCATCAAGTTCGAAATCATCCCCGACGATGCGACACGCATCCTGAAGCTGCAATCCGGTGAACTGGACGGTGCCGAGTTTATCCCTTACTCACGCGTTAAAGAGTTGCAGGGAAATCCGGCAATAAATATGGCGTTGTTCCCCTCCACCCGCGTGGAAGTCGCCAGCGTGAACGCGCGCCCGGAGATAGATGGCAAGCCGAACCCACTGGCGAATCCCAAAGTACGTGAAGCGCTGAACTACGCCACCGACAAAGAAGGCATCATCCAACTGGTGACCTTTGGACTCGGCAAACCGATGACCTCGTTTATGTCGACCTCCACGCCACTCAACTCGGGCACCAAGCCGTTGTGGCCCGTGGATGTTGAGAAAGCGCAGGCGCTGATGAAAGAAGCCGGTTACCCGGATGGCTTTAGCACCAGCATGAATATTCTGGCGGGTAATGAAGACAGCCTGAGCATCGCGACCGGCCTGCAACAGATGTGGGCGCAGATTGGCGTCAAGCTGACCATTAACCAGATGGATAACGCCACGCTGAACGCCAACTATCGTAAGGGGAATTTCAGCACCCGTATTGGCCCGTGGACCGATGACATCGCTGACCCCAACGAGATCACCTCCTACTACGCGTATTCGAAGAATATTCAGGCACTGCATTCCGGCTGGAAGAGTGATGAATTAGACACGCTGTTTGAAGCTTCGCAGCAGGAAACTAATCCAGCGAAACGTGCCGAAGAATACAAACGCATCCAGGATATCTACAACAGCACCGGCCCCACCATCCCGCTGTATGAAAGCTCCTATCCGGTGGCGCTGAAGAAAAATGTCGAAGGATTTGTCCAGATCCCGTTGGGGAATAACATCTTCACTGAAACCTGGCTGAAGAAATAATTCGCCTTTATTACATCGAGTGAAATCCAGGCATCTGGCGCTGTACCCGCGTGGGCTACAGCGCCTGTACGCTGGATTTGGGAGCACGCGTTGACCGAACTGAATTATATTTTCAAACGCATTCTGCTGATTATTCCGACGCTGCTGGTGATTTTGGTGGTCACCTTCACCATCGTGCGTCTGCTGCCTGGCGATCCTGCCAGCGCGATGATTGGCGACCGCGCAACGGACGCCGACGTCACGCGTATCAATAGAGAGCTGGGATTAAGTCAACCGCTGCCGGTACAGTTCGTCTTCTTTGTACGCCAGGTCGCCAGCGGTAACCTTGGCAACTCCTATGCCATGCACGCCCCGGTGACCACGGTCATTGCCGAGCGTTTGCCCGTGACCTTGCTGTTGACCGGCATGGCCGCGCTGTTTGCGCTGCTTATGGCCATTCCGCTGGCCTTTATCTCTGCCCTCAAACGCAACAGCGCCACCGATATCACCATTCGCGGCGCGTCACAGGTGACGTTGTCGATGCCCTCGTTTTATATCGGATTGGTGCTGCTGACGGTATTCGCCGCCCAGTTGCACTGGTTCCCGGTCGGTGGCTACGGCGATAGCTGGGGACAACGCCTCTGGCATCTGTTTCTTCCGGCAATGACGCTGGCGGTCAGCATCACTTCGGTACTGATTGGTAGCCTGCGCAACTCGATCATCGCGGTACTGGACGCGGAATATGTCACCTTTGCGCGTGCCAAAGGTCTTAGCAATCGCGTGGTGTTGCTGCGGCATGTGTTACGCAATTCGCTGATCCCGATGCTCAGCCTGTTTGCGCTGAATATCGGCACCACCATTGGCAGCGCGGTGATCACCGAAACTGTCTTCGCCGTGCCCGGCATTGCGCGCCTGATGGTTGATAGCATTTTCAGCCGCGACTACCCGATGATTCAGGGGCTGGTCATCGTGCTGTCGGTGCTGGTGTCGTTGATTTTCCTGCTGACCGATATCGTGCAGGTCATGATTGATCCGAGGAGAGCGCGATGAGTGAATTGATTGCCCGACGCTCCCTCACGCGTCATTGGCGAAAGCATCTGCCGTGGCCGTCGCTGCTGGGTTGCGCCATTCTCGCTCTCAGCCTGCTGATGGCGTTCTTTCCGCATCTGGTTGCCACCGCCGATCCGCTGAAATTTGATTACCGCGCGATCCTGAAGGGGCCGAGCCTGCAACATATTTTTGGTACCGATAACTTTGGCCGCGATATCTTTTCACGCGTGGTCTTCGCGTACCGTATCGACCTGCAAATCGCGTTTTTCACCACGCTGTTTCCGATGGTGTTTGGCACCCTGGTCGGACTGTTGGTGGGTTATTTCGGCGGCGTTGCCGAAATGCTGTTTCAGCGCATCGTGGATGCGGTGGTCACCTTCCCGCTGCTGGTTTTGGTGATCGCCATTGTCGCGATTCTGGGTCCGGGCCTGAACAGCATGTATATCGCCGTTGGCATTATTTATTGGGTGTTTTACGCCAAACTTATCGCCGGTGAAGTCAGTATCCAGAAACGCCTTGAATACGTCGCCGCAGGCAAAGTGATGGGCTACAGCACGCCAAGGATTATCTTCCGCCATGTGCTACCAAACGTGATCACCACCACGCTGGTGTACTGGATGACGGATATGGCACTGGCTATTCTGCTCGGTTCCAGCCTCGGTTATCTTGGCCTCGGTGCGCAGCCACCGACAGCCGAATGGGGGGTATTGATCGCCTCCGGCAAGAATTTCATGGACACCGCCTGGTGGATAACCATCTTCCCCGGTATCGCCATCGTGCTGACCGGGCTGGGATTTAGCCTGTTTGGTGACCTGCTATCGGACTGGCTGCGCCCCGGCAGCCGTTAAAAAATGAGAGCGAATTATGCCCGGTAAAACATCCCCTTTGCTGGAGGTGAATCAACTCAATACCCTGATTCATACTTCTCGCGGTAGTCTGCGGGCCATTCAGGAGGTGAGCTTTAACCTTCTGCCGGGGGAAATTCTCGGGTTAGTGGGTGAATCCGGTTCCGGCAAAAGCGTTACGCTGCGCTCGCTGCTGCGTCTGATGCCAACCAGCGCGGAGGTTTCCGGCTCCGTCAAATGGCAGGGACGTGAAATCTCAACCATGAAAGCTGCCGAGCTGCGCAACATTCGTGGGGGGGAGATTGCCATGATTTTCCAGGAACCGATGATTGCCTTGAACCCGGTGCTCACCGTCTGGCGGCAGATTGAGGAAAGCCTGCGCGCGCACACCGATTTAAAGCGCAGGCAGCGGCGTCAGCGGGCCATTGCGCTTTTGACGCAGGTTGGGATCCCTGCCCCGGAACTCCGGCTTGACGATTATCCGCACCAGTTTTCCGGTGGGATGCGCCAGCGCGTAATGATCGCCATCGCGCTGGCAGGGAATCCACGTCTGCTGCTGGCCGATGAACCGACCACCGCACTGGATGTCACCATTCAGGAGCAAATCCTCAACCTATTGTTTAATCTGCGCGATCAGCTCGATATGGGGATTATTTTTGTCACCCACGACCTTGGCGTAGTCGCCCAGCTATGCGATCGCGTGGCGGTGATGTACGCGGGACGGATCGTCGAAACCGCTCCGGTAGAGGAGATCTTCCGTCAGCCCCGCCATCCATATACTCAGGGGTTGATCGCCTCCGTGCCGCAAAATGGTGGTGAACGCCAACCGCTGCTGTCGATTGAGGGCACGCCCCCTTCCCTGCTCGATCTGCCAGCGGGATGCAGCTTCAGCCCACGTTGTCGTTATAAAACTGACGTTTGTCTCAGGCAACTGCCTGCGTCTGAGGTGATAAATCCACATCATCAGGTTGCCTGTCATCATCACGCGAACCTGAGGTTGCCGGAAGGGGTTGGAAATGAGTGAAGTGATCGCGCAGCGAGCGCTACCGATTGTCAGCGTCGAGGAAGCGATTGTGCACTTTCCGGTGGCACAGTCGATCTTCGAAAAAATTCAGGGCAAGCCACGTAAGTTTGTCCAGGCACTAAACGGTGTCCGGCTGGATCTGCTGCCGGGAGAAACGCTCGGCGTGGTGGGTGAGTCGGGCTGCGGCAAGTCAACGCTGGCAAGAACAATGGTCGGACTGCTGCAAACCAATGAAGGTAAAATCTACTTCAATGGTAAAGACATCGCCACGCTGCGCGGCAAAGCGCGGCGTAGTTTTAACCGTCAGGTGCAGATGATTTTTCAGGATCCCTACAGTTCGCTGAACCCGCGCATGACTGTAGGGCAGGTACTGACCGAGGCGCTGTCGGTACACAACATGTGTCCCAAAGAGCAGATTCCCGCCCGCATTCGTGAATTGATGACGCTGGTTCGTCTTCCGCTCGACGCTATCGACAAACTGCCACATGAATTTTCCGGTGGGCAACGTCAACGCATTGGTATCAGCCGCGCGCTGGCTGTGGAGCCGCAGGTGTTGATCGCCGATGAGCTGGTGTCGGCGCTGGATGTTTCGGTGCAGGCGCAGGTGGTTAACCTGCTGCTGGATTTGCAGCAAAAACTCAATCTGACGGTGTTATTCGTCGCCCATGATCTGCGGCTGGTCAGGCATATTTCTCACCGGGTGGCGGTGATGTATCTCGGTGAGGTGGTGGAAGTCGCCGATACGGAAACGCTTTTCAATACGCCGTTGCATCCTTACACCCAGGCCCTGCTGCGTGCCGCACCGAGCATGGATCCCTGCAATCGCGGTAAAAACGTTAGTCTGATGGGTGAACTACCCAGCCCACTTTCCCCACCATCGGGCTGTCGCTTTCATACCCGCTGTCCTTATGTTACTGAACGCTGTCGCATAGAACGCCCCGTGCTGGCGACCAAAGCGGAGGGGCAGCGCGTGGCCTGCCATCTGGCACCGGTTGAATCCGGGGCATAAGAAAGTTCACAGTCGATGGAAGCCAGCGTAGTTGTATTCATTTGTAGCGGCGAGATTTATCGCGCTGTCTTCTGTGATGTTAACCTGCGCGATAAATCGCGCCGCGACCACTGATGTTATTCACAAGGCATAAAAAAAAGGATGGCTTAACGCCATCCTTTCTATCGCTTCGAACTCAGGCCTTATCAGGCATAAACCGGCAGACGTGCGCAGATATCCAGCACTTTCTGTTTGGTACGTTCGATGGTGGCTTCGTCGTTGATGTTGTCCAGCACGTCAGCAATCCAGCCAGCCAGTTCACGCACTTCCGCTTCTTTAAAGCCACGACGGGTTACCGCTGGGGTACCGATACGGATACCAGAGGTCACAAACGGGCTTTTCGGATCGTTCGGCACGCTGTTTTTGTTGACGGTGATGTTGGCACGGCCAAGCGCGGCATCCGCTTCTTTACCGGTCAGGTTTTTGCTCACCAGGTCAATCAGGAACAGGTGGTTGTAGGTGCCACCAGAAACGATGTTGTAACCGCGCTCCAGCAGCACTTCCACCATCGCTTTGGCGTTTTTGGCTACTTGCTGCTGGTAAGTTTTGAACTCAGGCTCCATCGCTTCTTTGAACGCAACCGCTTTACCGGCGATAACGTGCATCAGCGGGCCACCCTGACCACCCGGGAACACCGCGGAGTTCAGTTTTTTGTACAGCTCTTCGTCACCGTTTTTCGCCAGGATCAGGCCGCCACGCGGACCCGCCAGGGTTTTATGGGTAGTTGAGGTTACGATGTGTGCATGCGGAACCGGGTTCGGATAGACGTCAGCAGCGATCAGGCCAGCAACGTGAGCCATGTCCACGAACAGCCAGGCGTCCACGCTGTCGGCGATTTCACGCATTTTTGCCCAGTCAACCACGCCAGAGTATGCCGAGAAACCGCCAACGATCATTTTCGGCTTATGGGTTTTCGCCAGTTCAGCCAGTTCGTTGTAGTCGATTTTACCGGTTTCATCGATGCCGTATGGCACCACGTTATACAGTTTACCGGACAGGTTAACCGGAGAACCGTGAGTCAGGTGACCACCGTGCGCCAGGTTCATACCCAGAATGGTATCGCCCGGTTGCAGCAACGCGGTGTACACCGCAAAGTTAGCTTGAGAACCGGAGTGCGGCTGTACGTTAGCGTAATCTGCGCCAAACAGCGCTTTGGCGCGATCGATAGCCAGCTGTTCAACGATATCTACGTATTCACATCCGCCGTAGTAGCGTTTGCCCGGATACCCTTCCGCGTATTTATTGGTGAGCTGTGAACCTTGCGCCTGCATAACGCGTGGGCTGGTGTAGTTTTCAGAAGCAATCAGTTCAATGTGCTCTTCCTGACGCACTTTCTCTTGCTCCATCGCCTGCCACAACTCGGCATCATAATCGGCAATGTTCATATCACGCTTTAACATCCGCATCTCCTGACTCAGCTAACTTTTTTAACGGCAGTTTAAGCCCCGCTAAGGGGCGAAGGCCAACAGTGTAAACCGTTTTGGCAGGTGACGGTAGCCGCAATCCTTTCTTTTTACGCAAACGATTGGCAAGGCGCTGGAACGGGTTTTTTACGCATTTTTGCAACCCTGTGAATCACGATATTTCCTCAGCATGAAGCGGAAAAAATTTCAGGTTTGCGAGGCGGATTCCAGAGCAGGCGAAAGATCCCGCAACGATCAGGGGGATTTACAACCCCTGCGCCTGGATTATAAGATGCATTTAAAATACATCTTTTAAATTGCCATGAGGATTCACCATGCTCGACGCGCAAACCATCGCTACCGTTAAATCGACCCTGCCCGCCATTGCCCAATTAGGCCCCCAGCTCACCGGCCATTTCTATCAGCGAATGCTGACGCAGCACCCGGAACTCAAAGACGTGTTCAACATGAACAACCAGCGCAGCGGTAATCAGCGTGAAGCGCTGTTCAATGCCATCTGCGCTTACGGCGCCAATCTGGAGAACCTTGCGGTGTTGTTGCCCGCGGTCGAAAAAATCGCCCAGAAACATGTCAGCCTGAATATTCAGCCGGAGCAGTACGCTATCGTGGGTGAGAATCTGCTGGCGACCATTCAGGAACTGCTGAACCCCGGCGAGGAAGTCTTACAGGCCTGGGGTAAAGCCTATGGGGTATTGGCTGAGGTGTTTATCCAGCGTGAAGAAACCCTTTATCGCACGTCAGAGGCGAAAATCGGCGGCTGGCGTGGCGCGCGTGATTTCCGCATCCGCGCCATTCAGCAGCAAAGCAGCGTGATTAAAAGTTTCGAACTGGCCCCCGTCGATGGCGAGGCAGTGGCAGATTTCTTGCCTGGTCAGTATCTGGCGATCAGTCTGCGCCCGGACAGCACAGGAAATCTGCAACACCGCCAGTACTCCTTGACGCATCAACCAAATGGTCAGTGCTACCGCATTGCGGTGAAACGTGAAGATCTGGGCACGGTGTCCGGCTGGCTGCACGATCGGGCAAAAGTCGGTGATGTGGTGCAGTGCGCGGCACCGGCGGGTGATTTCTTCCTGCAAGTGACACCGACCACACCCGTCACGCTGATCTCGGCGGGTGTCGGTCAAACGCCAATGTTGGCAATGCTCGCCACGTTGGCTGCACAGACGCATCCGGCGGCAGTTAACTGGCTGCATGCGGCGGAAGATGGCAAACAACATGCGTTTGTTGAAGAAGTCAAAGCGTTGGGCAGCCGCCTGCCGCATTTTGCCAGCCATATCTGGTATCGCCAGCCCGCTGCCGAAGAGACGGGGCGTTACGATGCGGCGGGATTGATGGATTTAGGCTCCGCTTCTGCCGCTCTGGGCGAGGCAGACCGTCAGTTCTGGCTGTGTGGCCCGCTGGCGTTTATGCAGTTTGTCGCTCGCCAGTTGCTGGATGCCGGCATCGATGCGGATCGTATTCATTACGAGGTATTTGGCCCGCATAAGGTTTTGTAAATCCTGCAATAAAAAAGCCCGCAACGCGGAACGTTGCGGGCTTTTCAGCAATTCGAGGGGCTTAGATCGCCTCTTCATCCTCTTCGCCGGTACGGATACGCACCACACGCGCAACATCAAAGACAAAGATTTTACCGTCGCCGATCTTGCCGGTCTGCGCGGTTTTCATGATGGTTTCAACGCAGGTATCAACGATATCGTCGCCCACCACCATTTCGATTTTTACTTTCGGCAGAAAGTCGACCATATACTCAGCACCGCGATACAGCTCGGTGTGACCTTTCTGACGACCAAAACCTTTCACTTCGCTGACCGTCATCCCGGTGATGCCAACTTCGGCTAACGCCTCACGTACATCATCGAGTTTGAATGGTTTGATAATTGCATCGATCTTTTTCATGACAGATCCTTTTTTCACTCCCTCCGTGGCCGGACGGGTAACAGATAGTATAAGTGTTTCTGCCGCAGCCGCAGCAAGCTACTCTTTAAAATCGCTGGCGTCCAGTTCATGGCGCGACAGCAGCTTATAGAATTCAGTGCGGTTGCGTCCAGCCAGACGCGCCGCATTGGTCACATTTCCTTTGGTCATTTGTAGCAGCTTGCGCAGATAATTCAGCTCAAACTGGTTACGCGCTTCGACAAAGGTCGGCAGTGCCGTATTTTCACCCGCCAGCGCCTGCTCCACCAGCGCATCGCCAATCACCGGCGAGGTACTCAACGCCACGCATTGCTCGATCACGTTCACCAACTGACGCACATTGCCAGGCCAGCTGGCACCCACCAGGCGTTTCATGGCATCCACCGAGAAACTGCGCACAAAAGGTTTATGGCGATCGGCAGCCTGGCGCAGCAGATGATTCGCCAGCAGCGGAATATCCTCGGCACGTTCGTGCAACGCCGGGATCTTCAGATTCACCACGTTGAGGCGATAGTAAAGATCTTCGCGGAAACTCTTCTTTTCCATCGCTTTGGGCAGATCACGATGGGTGGCGGAAATGATCCGCACATTGATACTGACATCATTGTTGCTACCGAGCGGGCGCACTTTACGTTCCTGCAACACGCGCAGCAGCTTAACCTGCAATGCCTGCGGCATATCACCAATTTCATCAAGGAACAGCGTACCGCCTTCCGCCGCCTGAAATAAGCCTTCACGCGCGCTCACCGCCCCGGTAAATGCGCCTTTGGCGTGGCCAAATAGCTCCGATTCCAGCAATTGTTCCGGCAATGCCCCGCAGTTGATGGCGATAAAGGGTTTGCTGGCACGCGGGCTGGCGGCATGAATCGCCTGCGCCAGCACCTCTTTACCCGTACCGCTCTGGCCGTTGATCAAAATGCTGACGTCAGATTGCGCCACCATATGTGCCTGCTCCAACAGTCGCAACATCAACGGGTTACGTGTCACGATCGCTTCCCGCCAACTGTCATCGCTGGCCGGGGCGCGTTGTGCCAGCGCCTCATCAATGGCTTTATACAGCGCGTCACGATCCACCGGTTTGGTGAGGAAACTGAATACCCCCTGCTGGGTGGCTGAGACGGCTTCCGGGATCGATCCATGCGCGGTCAGGATGATGACGGGCAACCCCGCATGACGCTTCTGAATTTCGCCAAACAGCGCCAGACCATCCATCTCATCCATCCGCAGATCGCTAATAACCAGATCGACCTTCTCTTTTTGCAGATGGCGTAACGCCTCCGGGCCGGAGGCCGCAGTCGCTACCTGATAGCCTTCACTGCTCAAACGCATTCCCAACAGCTTGAGTAAACCAGGATCGTCATCCACCAGCAATAATCGTGCGGCCTGTTTCATTAGGGCTGCTCCTCATTGGTACTGCTGCTGTGTGCACTGTCGCTGCTGTCGGGTGTCTTACGCGAGGACAACTGGCGCTCGATATCAGTCAGACGCTCCAGCTTGTGTTGCGTGTCATCCAGCGATTTACGCAGCGTGCGTTGCTGCTGACGCAGGCTATCCAGTTCAGCGTCGCTGCTCTGTTGCAGACGCGTATAGCGGCCTCGCGCCTCGCTCAGTTCAAGCTGCGCGGCCTGATTGCTGCGCCACAATTGAATCAGTGGACGAACGGCAGCAGGAAACGCGGTGCTATAGCTATCCAGCGTCTCCACATAATCACGGCGCTCCTGAGGCGTCACGTTGCCATTCGCCAGCAATACGCCCTGCTTAAAGGCGCGTGACCAACTTTGCACCGGCCAGCGGCGCGCCTCCGCTCGGGCTTCCGCCGGGGAGAGTCGCTCAGCACAATCAATCGCCCGTTGCCAATACAAAGGGTTATTCATCGCGGCAAGATAATCGATTTGCCAGATGTTGCCACAATCGGTTGCCAGATAGTCCGGCAGCCGCACCTGCGGCTCCGGCAGCGTTGCATCTTCACGCAGGGCGCTGTTGTTGGTCGGTGCATGGCAGCCCGCCAGGCCAAAGACCATCAAGCCAGCTGCGAGTAAGTTACTGAGGGATAATTTCATTGATCAGGCATTCCCGGCGGTGGTAGTCAAAATAATACGAAAACAGACATCCGCATCCTTGCGCGTCACCAATTGCAAATCACCCTGCATCCTGCGCAGGCAATCTTTAGCAATGCTTAAGCCCAGCCCGCTGCCTTTAACCGGCCCTTTGCGCTGCTGGCTGCCCTGATAAAAAGGCTCGAAAATCATCGCCTGCTCCTCAGCCGGAATGGGTGTGCCGGTGTTTGCCACCTCAATCCACACCTCATCGCCCTTCTGTTGGCTGTGCAGCCAGATGTTACCGGATTCGCTACCGTAGTTCACGGCGTTCGAATACAGGTTATCGATCACCCGTTGCAACAGGGTGGTTTCCGCCAGGCAATGGTTCACCTGCAAATCAACGTGGGTATTCATCTGCCGGGCATGGGCGGGCAATGAATGTGCCTTCACCACGGTATCGATGATGCTATCCAGCGCCACCGTTTCCAGCGCCATTGGGCCATCCGCCAGTTTGCGGTTGTAGTCCAGCAATTGCTCAATCAGGCGTTGCAGATGACGACTGCTGGTATCGAGGATCGCCACCACTTCCTGCTGCTCACTGTTCAATGGACCGGCCACCTGATCGGCCAGCAGCTCCGTACCCTCACGCAGGCTGGCAAGCGGTGTTTTCAGCTCATGTGACAGGTGGCGTAGAAACTCATGCCGCTGCGTCTCCAGCCAGCTAAGGCGTTCGCTTAACCATACGATCCGTTGGCCGAGGGAGCGGATTTCTCGCGGGCCACCAAAGCTGACACTGTCGCCCAGCGCTTTCCCTTCGCCCAGCCGGTTGATCATACGTTCGACGCGCTTGACCGGACCAATAATCATCCCGGTAAACAGCAGCACCAATGCCAGACTGATCAGAAACAATATCAGTGCCTGCCAGCCAAAAAACTGACCGCGATCGGCAATTTCTCGCTGCAATTGCAGACCACGGGAAAAGACCACTTCGCGTGTGGCCTGGACCATCTGCGCATTAGTATCGGAGAAACGTTCCAACGCCGCCGCAGCGGGGGCTGCCGGATTGCCATTAGTGCATTGCAGCGTTTCCAGCTGTGGCAGTGTCGCGGATAAGACCCTGAACGCGGGTAACTCCGGCAGGCTGGCCGCGTGGCTACTCAGCATCTGGTCGTAGCGCACCCGCTGCGACTGGTACAAATGGGCCAGGGTCTCGTCACCCAGCACACAATATTGCCGATAGCTGCGTTCGAGTTCGATGGCCGTACGTGCCATCGCTTCGCTTCGGCGCACATCGGTAAAGGTGTTGCGATTGGTATCCGCCGCCTGATTACTCAGCGCCGAAAGGCTTTCCCATGCCTGCCAGGCCAGCACCAACAAGGGCAGCAGCACCAGCAGGAACGCCATCAACACCAGTTGACGCAACGATCGGGGAAACAGACGCCATCTCTTCACAACAGATTTCCTTAAAATTTGACTGAGGAATGCTAGCGGAGTCTGACAGCGGAAGAAAGTACAGATAAGAAAACGGCAGGCGCGATGCCTGCCGTTAAGCGCGACGCCGAATGCCTCGCGCAGGAATAAGGTGGTGCCTAACTCAACGTTACGTCCGATGCTTGATAACGTTGCAAAGCAAGCGATTATCGGTTGGGTGGACGGCAGGCACCGTTTGGTGCGTCATTCAGTTTTTATGAGCTCAACCGCAATGCGGGGCAATCATAAGCAGGAGAATGAGCAACGCAAAGATTATAGCAAGTATCGTGCCAAAAATAAAATAGTGTTTATTATCAGACAAATGCCCGAGTGAATGTTCGACTGGCGGGAAATTTTTACCGTCCGGTCCGGTAAAGTGTCGCTAATTAGCAACGGGTTTCAGGGGCAAAAATTACCACTAATAATATCAATGAGTTAAATGTCACCTTTTGACGACATGATAACCGTAGCGGTGTCGCCATTTTCCGACATTCAATAAAAAAGGGCGCCCTGATGGACGCCCCTGATGCGCGATAAATTGCGCTGCTACAAGCGGTGCGGTTAACCCAACTGCTTACGTGCGTTGCGGAAAATACGCATCCACGGGCTGTCCTCGCCCCACTCTGCCGGGTGCCAGGAATTGCTCACGGTACGGAATACGCGCTCCGGATGCGGCATCATAATGGTGACGCGACCGCTTTCGTTGGTCACGGCGGTGATACCGTTCGGCGAGCCATTCGGGTTGGCCGGATAGGTTTCCGTCACCTTACCGAAGTTGTCGACGAAGCGCAGCGCCACCAGACCTTTGCTTTCCAGCGCGGCCAGATGGGCACCATCACGCACTTCAACAAAACCTTCACCGTGCGACACGGCGATCGGCATACGCGAACCGGCCATACCATCCAGCAGCAGCGACGGGCTGGCAGCAACTTCCACCAGGCTGAAGCGCGCTTCAAAACGTTCTGACTGGTTACGTACAAAGCGTGGCCACAGTTCGCTGCCCGGCACCAGCTCGCGCAGGTTGGACATCATCTGGCAACCGTTACACACGCCCAGCGCCAGCGTCTGTGGACGATGGAAGAAGTTTTCAAACTCATCGCGCACGCGGCTGTTGAACAGAATCGATTTCGCCCAGCCTTCACCGGCACCCAGTACGTCACCGTAGGAGAAGCCGCCACAAGCCACCAGCGCGTGAAACTCTTCCAGACCGCGACGGCCCGCCAGCAGATCGCTCATATGGACGTCAACGGCGGTGAAACCAGCACGATGGAACGCGGCTGCCATTTCAACGTGCGAGTTCACACCCTGCTCACGCAGCACGGCGACGCGTGGGCGTGCACCGGTGGCGATCATCGGTGCTGCCACATCTTCTTCTGGTTTGAAGGTCAGATGGACGTTCAGGCCCGGATCGTTGTCGTTTTTCTTCGCGTCGTGTTCCTGATCGGCACAGGCGGGGTTATCACGCAGGCGTTGCATCTGCCAGGTAGTTTCTGCCCACCAGGTACGCAGCGTGGTACGGCTTTCGCTGTACACCGCGTGCTCACCAGAACGGATAACAAAGCGATCGCCCGGCAGCGCCTGACCAATCACATGTACGTTGGCCGCCAGACCGTGGTCAGCGAAGGTCTTCAGCACTGCATCGCGATCGGCTGCATTGATCTGAACCACCGCACCCAACTCTTCGGTAAACAGCGCGGCCAGCGCATCGCTGCCCAGTGCGGCGATATCCGCCTCAACACCGCAGTGGCCGGTAAACGCCATCTCAGCCAGCGTCACCAGCAGACCGCCGTCGGAACGGTCATGGTAGGCCAGCAGTTTCTGCTGTGCCACCAGCGCCTGAATGGCGTTGAAGAAGCCAGCCAGTTGCTGTGCATCGCGCACGTCGGCCGGTTTGTCGCCCAGTTGACGATAAACCTGTGACAGCGCAGTCGCGCCCAGGGTGTTGGCACCGTTGCCGAGGTCCACCAGTAACAGCAGGTTGTCTTTGTCTGCCTGTAGCTGCGGGGTGACAGTACGACGCACGTCTTCAACGCGGGCAAACGCGGTGATCACCAGCGACAGCGGTGAAGTCATTTCGCGTTGTTCATTGCCTTGCTGCCAGCGAGTTTTCATCGACATGGAGTCTTTACCCACCGGGATGGTGATACCCAGCGCCGGGCAAAGTTCTTCACCCACCGCTTTCACCGCTTCATACAGACCGGCATCTTCACCCGGATGACCAGCAGCCGACATCCAGTTCGCAGAGAGCTTAACGCGCTTCAGCGAACCGATTGCCGTGGCCGCCAGGTTAGTCAGCGCTTCACCCACCGCCAGACGGCCCGAAGCTGCGAAGTCGAGCAACGCCACTGGCGCGCGTTCGCCCAGGGCGAAAGCTTCACCGTAGTAACTGTCGAGGCTGGCCGTCGTCACTGCACAGTTAGCAACCGGGATCTGCCACGGACCAACCATCTGGTCACGCGCCACCATACCGGTCACGGTACGGTCGCCAATGGTGACAAGGAAGGTTTTCTCGGCCACGGTCGGCAGGTGCAGCACGCGGTTTACCGCATCGGCAATCGTGATGCCGTCACGCTGCAACGCTTCGCCTTGTGCCTGCTGACGGACTACGTCACGCGTCATCTTCGGCGTTTTACCCAGCAGCACGTCGAGCGGCATGTCGATCGGTTTGTTATCGAAATGGCTGTCGGCGAGGCTCAGATGCTGTTCTTCAGTGGCTTCACCAATCACCGCGTAAGGTGCGCGCTCGCGTTTGCACAGTTCATCAAACAGCGGCAATTTGTCCGGCGCAACCGCCAGCACATAACGTTCCTGCGATTCGTTACACCACACTTCCAGCGGGCTCATGCCTGGCTCATCGCTCAGCACATCACACAGATTGAAGCGTCCACCACGGCCACCGTCGCTCACCAGCTCTGGCATGGCGTTAGACAGACCGCCCGCGCCAACGTCGTGGATAAACAGAATCGGGTTAGCTTCACCCAACTGCCAGCAGCGGTCGATCACTTCCTGGCAGCGACGTTCCATTTCCGGGTTGTCACGCTGAACGGAAGCGAAGTCGAGGTCGGCATCAGACTGGCCAGAAGCCATCGACGATGCCGCACCACCACCCAGACCGATGTTCATCGCCGGGCCACCCAATACAATCAGCTTGGCACCAACAACGATCTCGCCTTTCTGGACATGGTCGGCACGGATATTACCAATACCGCCCGCCAGCATGATGGGCTTGTGGTAGCCACGCAGCTCTTCACCGTTGTGGCTGTTAACGCGTTCTTCATACGTACGGAAGTAGCCGTTCAGAGCCGGACGACCGAATTCGTTGTTAAATGCTGCGCCACCCAACGGGCCTTCGGTCATGATATCCAGCGCGGTGACGATACGGTCTGGTTTACCGAAATCTTCTTCCCACGGCTGTTCAAAGCCCGGAATACGCAGGTTGGAAACGGAGAAGCCCACCAGGCCCGCTTTTGGCTTCGCGCCACGACCGGTTGCACCTTCGTCACGGATTTCGCCACCGGAACCGGTCGCGGCACCCGGCCACGGCGAAATCGCCGTCGGGTGGTTATGGGTTTCTACTTTCATCAGGATATGGGCTTCTTCCTGATGGAAGTTGTATTCACCTTTTTCAGCATCGGCGTAGTAGCGGCCGACTTCAGAACCTTCCATCACCGCTGCGTTGTCTTTATAAGCAGACAGCACATGATCCGGGGTTTGTTCGAAGGTGTTTTTGATCATTTTAAACAGCGACTTCGGCTGTTTTTCACCGTCGATAATCCAGTCGGCGTTGAAAATTTTGTGACGGCAATGCTCTGAGTTCGCCTGCGCGAACATATAGAGTTCAATGTCGTTCGGGTTGCGGCCCAGTTTAGTGAAGGCATCCAGCAGATAGTCGATTTCGTCATCGGCCAGTGCCAGCCCCAGCGTCGTGTTGGCCTGCTCCAGCGCCTGACGACCACCACCCAGCACATCCACGCTTTTCAGCGGTTGCGGTTCATGGTGCACAAACAGCTGCTGCGCATCGTTGAGATCGCCATACACCGTCTCCATCATGCGGTCATGCAGCAGGCTGGCGAGGGTTTGCCACTGTGCTTCGGTCAGTTCAGGTGCCTGTACGTAGAACGCCATACCGCGCTCCAGACGGAGCACCTGCGGCAGATCGCAGTTGTGCGCGATATCGGTCGCTTTGGAAGACCAGGGTGAAATGGTGCCTGGACGCGGCGTCACCAGCAACAGACGCCCTTGTGGCGCATGCTCGGCGAGAGACGGACCGTATTTCAGCAGACGTTGCAGGCGGGCTTTTTCATCCGCACTCAGCGGCGCGCTGACATCGGCAAAATGGACGTACTCGGCGTAAATATCACTCACCGGCAGATGAGCGTCCTGAAAGCGGGTCAGCAGTTTGTTTACACGAAATGCCGACAGGGCGGGCGAACCACGCAGAATTTCCATCATTAAAGATCTCTCGTCTTCGAAGCGCCGGGCGACGCTTCATTGGGCGCAACAGGGAAAACGGGGCGTATTATAGAGAAACGGCACCGGTTACGAAACCGTTTGCGCAGAATTTATGAGTCTTAGTATTTGCCTGAAAATTGCGCAAATCTTGCTATATAAGTTGCTCCGACTCACTTTGTTGCGCAAAATGCCCTTCGCTCTGGGAGTTCAAAGAAGATCAATACTGCCTATTAAAGACAGAGGCCTTAGAGCCAGCGAGAGACAACTATTTGAAACGCCTGAAATTAAACTATCTGTTCATCGGTCTGATCACCGTGCTGCTTGCGCTGGCACTGTGGCCTTCGATCCCCTGGTACGGGGGTGGTAAAGACGCGATATCGCAGATCAAATCACGGGGAGTGCTGCGCATCAGTACCGTTAACTCCCCGCTGACATACTACACCGTCAATAATGCACCAGCCGGTATGGACTACGAGCTGGCGAAACGCTTCGCCGATTATCTGGGCGTCAAACTTGAGGTAACGGTACGTCCGAACCTCGGTGACCTGTTTGACGATCTCGATGATGGTAAAGCGGATTTGCTGGCGGCGGGCCTGATCTACAACAACGATCGCATCGCCCGTTATCAGACCGGACCGAGTTACTATTCGGTATCGCAACAGCTGGTGTACCGCATTGATAAGCCGAGACCTAAAAATTTCGGTGACCTGAAAGGCCGGCTGGTTGTGCAGTCCGGATCGGCGTACCTGTCAACTTTGCGTTCCGCTAAAGCTGACCATTATCCCGATCTCGATTGGTCAATTGCTGCCGATCAGGGGCAAAAAGCGCTGCTGGAAGCCGTGGCGGATGGCAAGCTGGATTACACCGTGGGGGATTCTGTCACGATCGGCCTGCTGCAACGCATCCATCCCCAGCTGGCGGTCGCCTTTGATATCACCGACGAAGAACCGGTCACCTGGTATCTGCCACGCGATGAGCAGGATGACAGCCTGAACGCGGCGATGCTCGACTTCTATAGCCAGATGGGTGAAGAAGGCACGATGGCGCGACTGGAAGAGAAGTACCTCGGTCACGTCGGCACCTTTGATTATGTCGATACCCGCACCTTCCTGCGTGCCATCGACAACACGTTGCCGGATATTAAGCCGTTATTTGAAAAGTATGCTTCCAGCATCGACTGGCGCTTACTGGCAGCTATCTCTTATCAGGAGTCGCACTGGAATCCGCAGGCAACCTCGCCTACCGGCGTACGCGGTATGATGATGCTGACGCGCAATACCGCCGATAGCCTCGACGTTGCCGATCGGCTTGACCCCGAGCAAAGCATTCGTGGCGGCAGCGAATATCTGCAACGAATGATTGAAAAGGTCCCCACGACCATCCCGGACGATGAACGTATCTGGTTTGCGCTGGCTGCCTATAACATGGGTTACGCTCATATGCTGGATGCACGTAAGCTGACCGCCAAACAAGGCGGCAACCCGGACAGTTGGGCTGACGTGAAGTTGCGTTTACCGATGCTGAGCCAGAAACGTTACTACGCCCAGACCACCTACGGCTATGCGCGCGGCCATGAGGCGTACAATTACGTCGAGAATATCCGTAAGTATCAGATAAGCCTTGAGGGTTACTTACAGGAACAGGAGAAGCGGCTGGCACAACAATCCGCTATGGAAGCAGAACTGGGGGCCGGTTACCCGGCAGTCGAACCCAAAATTGCGATGAATTAACCGGCGTCGCGCTGCGCCTGGCGCAGTGCTTTCTTTTGCTCGCGGCGCATGCGGAAAAAGTCACTCAGCATCGCTGCGCACTCCTCCGCCAACACACCAGAATCGATCTGAATCTGGTGGTTCATCCCGGGATGACCAATCACATCCAGCAGTGAACCCGCAGCACCGGTTTTTTCATCTTTTGCGCCATAGACCAGCCGGGTAATCCGGCTGTGTACCATCGCCCCGGCACACATTACGCAGGGTTCAAGCGTGACGTATAAGGTAGTATCCAGCAGGCGATAGTTTTCCAGCACTTTGCCGCCCTGACGTAGCGCCATGATTTCCGCATGTGCCGTAGGATCATGCTGACCAATAGGTCGGTTCCAGCCTTCACCAATCACCGTATCGCCCTGCACCAGAACCGCGCCAACCGGCACTTCACCCTGCTCCCACGCCAGCCGTGCGAGACGCAACGCGTGACGCATCCAGTATTCATCTGTCTGTGGGTTCACCGGGCAGCTCCTGCGGGTTGTAAAGGCGGCGCATTATAACGGAAACGATGGGTTATTCCAGTTGTTGCAGGTTACCCTGCGGGGTGACACGCCAGCGGTGCTGACAAAAGAACAACAGCGGGTTGTCCTGTTTGCTGTCGCTGTAGCCACTGTATAACTGGAGAGGTGTACCGATTTTCTCCTCCAGCTGCGCCACTTTTTCATGCCCCAGACAACGCATCGCCAGCACCCGTCCACCACGGCCTGGTTTCATCTGACTGGCAATCAGCTGCACACGCGGCAGAAATGACGAATCGAAATAGACCTGCTCCACCAGCGATTGGGGGGAGCCGGTGATTAACCAGACATCCGCATCATCGCTACTGAGATAATCAGTCAGGCGTTGCTGTACCACCGGAAATGCGGTGACGCGCTGACGAAACCAATCGGCAAACTCGGCTTCGCGCTGCAACAGACGCTTTTCACTGTGGCCAAAGGTGATCGCCCATAATAACAAGCTCATCGGCCAACGTGCGGCACGGCCTTTCCACAGCAATCCTGCGCCGATCACCGGCAACAATGGCAGCACCAGCAAAAGATTCAGCGGCTGATGTCTCAGCAGATAACGCATAAACGTACCGAACATATCCTGCTGATGTAGCGTGCCGTCGAGATCAAAAAACACCACGCGTCGTTGCGTACCCTTTGTCAACCTACTCTCCTGGTATTCTGCCGCATGTGCCTTACAGTGTAGCCAGCATCCGCGGTCGGGGGTGAAAAGTGTCATTTTTAATTCCAATGACTACAATGCCAGCTGAATAGTTTATTCTCTTGGTCGGTAGTCTGTCATGCGACATTCCTGGTCGCCGGGATCAGACTAAAAACGCCTTACGTTCTGAATTAAGGATCGGACATGAGTTCATTGCTGCGGATTCGTCAGCTTTATCCGCGCCTGGCGCTTAACGAGCGTCGTTTGGCGGATTTTTTATTGTCGCAGCCAGATCGCGCACGGCATCTGAGTTCGCAAAAACTGGCGGAAGAATCCGGCGTCAGCCAGTCCAGCGTGGTCAAGTTTGCCCAGAAACTGGGCTATAAAGGTTTTCCGGCATTAAAGCTGGCCCTGAGTGAGTCGCTGGCCGATCGTGATGCCATCACCGTGCACAACCATATTCTCAGCGATGACCCACTGAAAGTGGTGGGTGAAAAACTGTTGGCGGAGAAAATCTCGGCGATACGCGCCACGCTGGATATTAACAGTGAAGAGATGCTGCTTCAGACATTGCAGTTGCTGAAAAATGCCAATCGCATTCTGCTGGTGGGAATTGGTGCATCCGGTTTGGTCGCCAAAGATTTTTCGTGGAAGTTGATGAAAATTGGCATCAACGCGGTGGCCGAGCAGGATATGCATGCGTTGCTTGCCAGTGTGCAGGCGATGACTGCCGGGGATGTGTTGCTCGCCATCTCGTACACCGGTGAACGGCGCGAAATCAACCTGGCAGCGCAGGAAGCGGCCCAGACCGGCGCGGATGTGCTGGCATTTACCGGCTTTACCCCCAATACCTTGCAGCAGTGCGCTACCCATTGTCTGTATACCGTTGCGGAGGAACAAAGTACGCGTAGTGCGGCAATTTCCTCAACCAGCGCCCAACTCGCCCTGACCGACCTGTTGTTTATGGCGTTGGTGCAGAACGACCCGGAACGCGCCTCCAGCCATATTCGTCATAGCGAAGAATTGGTGAAAAAACTGGTGTAAACCGTGCCGGATATGTAGCGGCGCAATTTATCGCGCTTTTGATTCTGACGTTGTGGTCAGAAAGCGCGATAAATCGCGCCGCTACGAGTAAGGTGCTCGATTATTTCTATCGCGCTGCGTACGCGCATAACCAACGCCACCACCATAAGGGACGCCAATATTTTCTTATTTTTGGTGCCGTGATTGACTGTCGGCAATGGCTTTTCACTTTAACCCAGTTAAAATTAAGAAACAGCCGACTGTGACCAAATTCCTTGCCGAAAGTGTCACACTCCTGCTTCTTGCGTAAATCGATGGGCGTATTAACCGATAAATCGCGTTCTAAACTGTGGTAGGTTTTTGCTCTATCCAGAGAGCGTTCATAACACCAAATATCCTTTGGCATATAACGTTGTTGCGAACCCTGATATTTCTGGTATTTCACAAATCGATAATCTTCTGCGCCATAGTGACCACAATATTCTTCATCATAACCATAAAAGCGTAAGAAGCGGGCGCGGCTCATAAAAAAAAGATTGGCATGGCCTTTATAGTAAGTCCCATCTGCACGCTTGCGACACAGTTTGTAGAAACGTCGTCCCGGGTTTGCCATGTTCGCCAGAGAAGTCAGAGTGGCTGCCGGAAAAGCGTGGTCGAGATCCGATAATAAGATTTTATCAGATTTGGCATAGGCCACCCCCAGATTACGCGCCCCACCCTGATTCCATTTAATATCAGTCGTAATACGCAACCAGGTGAAATTAATATTCAGCTCAGGAATATCGTAGGCAATTGGTGAGCCGTCATCTACAATAATAAACTCAACCCGATCCAATAACCCATCTGGATAGGTCTCATACTCTTTCAACAGCGATAAGACGGAATCGATAGATTCCTGATTGCAATAAAAGTGAGTTATATAACTTAAATCAATATGGGACTTATCACCAGCGTGACGCTGCCTGATTAATTCAGTCGAGGCATCCATTTTCAATCCATCTAACTCATCCTTGATGCCACAGATGCTAACTCAAAACACCCATTATGCTTTCATTAGTAAACATGAAAAAACATTGAGATTATTCGCCTGATAAAAACTTACCGTAAAATTCATCACATTATCACTGAAATTAAATAGATGTCAGCGTTTTGCGCTAGCGCAAAACTGATGAAGAAAAAACGGACTTCAGATTGGGGCAAAGATTAAATTATGGTAAGGTGCGCGGCTTATTACTACCGATTAACCAGAAATTCAACAGATCATGGCTTTACTGATTACCCAGCGTTGTATCAACTGTGACATGTGCGAACCGGAGTGCCCTAACCAGGCCATCAGCCTCGGGGATGCCATTTACCAGATCGATAGCGACCGCTGCACCGAATGTGTCGGTCATTATGATGTACCAACGTGCCTGAGCGTGTGCCCCATTGATAACACCATCATTCCCGATCCACAGCACCCCGAAAGCCGCGAGGCGCTGTGGGAGAAATTTGTGGAGCTACACCACTAATTCTCGATAATCACCGTGGCACAGGCGTAATGGCGCTCATCCGCCAGCGTGACGTGCACATGCTGCACCCCGAGTTGACAGGCAATGTCAGCGGCATGCTGGAAAAAACGCAGCCCCGGTTTGCCCATCGCATCGTTATAAACCTCAAACTGATTGAACGCCAGACCACCACGGATGCCGGTGCCAAACGCTTTGGCTGCGGCTTCTTTCACCGCAAAACGCTTCGCCAGAAAACGCACTGGCTGCTGATGCGTTTGATATTGCTGCCACTCGGCTTCGCTCAGCACACGACGCGCCAGTCGGTCGCCGGAACGTTCAATCACCCCGGCAATGCGCTCGATTTCAACAATATCGGTGCCCAGTCCGAGAATAGCCATTAACGACGCGCTTCCCGCATCAGTAACTTCATCTCTTTGACCGCCTCAGCCAGACCACTCATCACCGCGCGACCAATAATGGCATGACCGATATTCAGTTCATGCATTTCCGGCAGCGCCGCAATCGGCAGCACGTTATGGTAGGTCAGACCGTGCCCGGCATTCACTTTCAGGCCGAGACTGGCTGCAAAGGTGGCTGCTTTACGAATACGCTCCAGCTCCGCATCGCGTGCCAGACCTTCGGGTGCTTCCGCATACGCACCGGTGTGAATTTCAATGTAAGGTGCACCGCTCGCCACGGCGGCTTCGATTTGGCGGTGATCGGCATCGATAAACAATGACACCAGAATCCCCGCCTCGCTCAGCTGTTTAACCGCAGCATTGATTTTGTCCTGCTGACCCGCCACATCAAGACCGCCTTCAGTGGTCACTTCCTGACGTTTTTCCGGCACCAGGCAGCAGAAGTGTGGTTTGATGTCACAGGCAATGCCAACCATCTCATCGGTCACCGCCATTTCCAGATTCATACGCGTCTGGATGGTATCGCGCAGAATACGGACGTCACGATCGGTGATATGACGGCGATCTTCACGCAGATGTACGGTAATACCATCCGCACCCGCCTGTTCAGAAATAAATGCAGCCTGCACCGGATCGGGATAATTCGTGCCACGCGCGTTACGTACGGTGGCGATGTGGTCAATGTTGACCCCTAACAGCAACTCAGCCATGACAATCCTTAACCAGGGTTAGTGAGTTTACAGTGTACCGCGTAGCAACAGGACTGGCATCATTCGCTCGACGCATCCGGCTTCTTTTTCGGTACAAACTGGCGAAAAAGTTCCTGACTCTTAAGCGGTTTGCCACCCAGATAGGGCTTCAGCGCCATTCGGGTAAAGCGTTTGGCAGCACGCAGGCTATCGGTATCAGGGAACTCGCGTGACCACAGCGCCCGCAACTGGCGACCGGTAAAACTACGCTGATTGACCACCAGGCTGGCAATGAAACCTTTCTCTTCACGGTAGCTGTAGGTCATACCATCATCCACCGCTTCGCCACTGCCCGCGCAGTGCAGGAAATCAACGCCGTATCCCAGATGTCCGAGCAGCGCCAGTTCGAAACGACGCAAGGCTGGCTCCGGCGTGCCGCTGACGGCGGCAAGCGCCTGGATGCAATTCAGGTAATCGAAGAAGAGGTCAGAGAAAGGGATTTCCTGCTCCAGCACCCGCGACAGCAGTTCATTGACGTACAGACCGCAGTAGAGCGTGATGCCACTCAGGGGGAGTGCCAGCGATACCGCTTCAGCGTTGCGCAGCGTTTTGACTTCGCCGCGCCCGCCCCAGCGTACCAGCAAGGGGGTAAAAGGTTGTAACGCCCCCTTGAGTTGTGAACGACGTGAACGTGCGCCTTTGGCAAGGACACGCACACGCCCTTCGCTTTCGCTAAACAGATCGAGCAGCAGGCTGGTTTCGCTGTAGGGGCGACTATGCAGCACAAAGGCGCGTTGCCAGCCTTCCATCGGTTAGAGGTCGTCTACATAACCCAGACTGCGCAGCGCACGTTCGTCATCCGCCCAGCCAGATTTCACCTTCACCCACAGTTCGAGGTGAACCTTGGCCTCGAACATCTCTTCCATATCTCTACGCGCTTCGATACCAATGGTTTTGATTTTGGCACCTTTGTTGCCAATCACCATTTTCTTCTGACCATCGCGTTCGACCAGAATCAGGCCGCTGATATCATAGCCACCGCGTTCGTTAGTCTCGAACTTTTCAATCTCAACGGTAACGGAATACGGCAGCTCTGCACCGAGGAAACGCATCAGTTTTTCACGGATGATCTCGGACGCCATAAAGCGCTGCGAACGGTCGGTGATGTACTCTTCCGGGAAGTGATGTTCCGCTTTGGGCAGACGCTTGCGCAC
This sequence comes from Pantoea phytobeneficialis, assembly GCF_009728735.1. Taxonomy (NCBI): domain Bacteria; kingdom Pseudomonadati; phylum Pseudomonadota; class Gammaproteobacteria; order Enterobacterales; family Erwiniaceae; genus Pantoea; species Pantoea phytobeneficialis. Next base: position 2,938,338 of record NZ_CP024636.1, on the reverse strand, counting down.
GATGGCCGCAATGGTATCAACGTTTTTACCCGTCTCAGCCGAGATTGGGACGATATCCGTGAAGTTCATCTGCTGACCGAGGAACTGGAGATGTGGCAGCAGGATGCTTTTATCCTGGATGTTATCCACCTTGTTCACCGCCAGTACCACCGGCACTTTGCCGTCACGCAGCTTGTTCAGCACCATTTCGTCATCTGGCGTCCAGCGTGTGCCATCAACCACGAAAATTACCAGTTCAACATCACCGATGGAGCTGCTGGCAGCACGGTTCATCAGGCGGTTAATCGCCCGCTTCTCTTCCATGTGCAATCCGGGCGTGTCCACATAGATAGCCTGGTATGGCCCTTCAGTATGGATACCCATGATGCGGTGACGCGTGGTTTGCGGCTTGCGCGAGGTGATCGACACCTTTTGCCCCAGCAACTGGTTCAGCAAGGTGGATTTGCCGACGTTGGGTCGGCCAACAATCGCGACAAAGCCGCAATAAGTTTCGTGTTCGCTCATTCGAGTCCTGACTTAATCAGCACCGGTCAGGGTGCTGCGATGTGACTATTCAAGGCCGAGTTTAATCAACGCCTGTTCGGCGGCGGCCTGTTCTGCTTTACGGCGGCTGGAACCTACGCCCACCACCGGCTCAGCCATGCCACTCACCTGACAGTGAATGGTAAATTCCTGGTCGTGGGCTTCACCACGCACCTGCACTACCAGATATGAAGGCAGCGGCAGATGGCGTCCCTGCAAAAACTCTTGCAGGCGCGTTTTTGGATCTTTTTGTTTATCGCCCGGACTGATCTGTTCCAGCCGCGTTTGATACCAGTCGAGAATTAGCTTTTCGACGGTCTGAATATTGCTGTCGAGGAAAATGCCGCCAATCAGCGCTTCCACCGTATCAGCAAGAATCGATTCGCGACGGAAGCCGCCGCTTTTCAGTTCACCTGGCCCCAGACGTAAACACTCGCCAAGATCAAACTCACGCGCCATTTCTGCCAACGTATTTCCACGTACCAGTGTCGCACGCATACGGCTCATGTCGCCCTCATCAACCCGCGGAAAGCGGTGATACAGCGCATTAGCAATGACATAGCTGAGAATTGAATCGCCAAGAAATTCAAGACGCTCGTTGTGTTTACTGCTGGCGCTGCGGTGAGTCAGAGCCTGTTGCAACAATTCCGGATGAGTAAAAGTGTAGCCCAGTTTGCGCTGCAACTTGTTAATGAGGATGGGGTTCATGCGATTCCAGTTCTTTTGTGCTTCTGTCACTCTGCATACGAAACAGGGCTGAGGTTCCAACACGTTCCGTTTCGTGTGCAGTGGCTCCCCACAGGGAGCCAACCGTTTATCAGTGAATACCGCCAATGCGACTTAAGCGCACGCCGGTAGGCCACTGTCCTTCTTGTTTCTCAAAGCTCATCCAGATAGCGACCGCTTTACCGACCAGGTTGCGCTCGGGTACAAAGCCCCAGTAGCGGCTGTCGGCGCTGTTATCACGGTTATCGCCCATCATGAAATATTGCCCCTGCGGCACAATCCAGGTCGACTGAGGCTGGCCTGGCTGCTGGTAATACATGCTCGCCTGACTCTGTGCTTCGTTAACCAACAGGATATCGTGCGTTACGCTGCCCAACGTCTCTTTACGTGTACCAAGACGTAAGCCACCGCGCATCGTTTCGCCCTGCGGTACCTGGAAGAAACCATTACCGGTTTCGTTGCCATCAAAACCGCTGAAGGTCTGAATAAAGCTGCTTGGCTCGATATTGGTATAGGTGATTGGCAGCGCAGTGTCACATTTTCCGTTGCCACAACCCGGATTCACCGTCAGGGTTTTGCTGTATGGATCGTAAACCACTTTGTCGCCCGGCAGACCAATTACCCGTTTGATGTAATCCATGCTCGGATCCTTCGGGTATTTGAATACCGCGATGTCGCCGCGCTGTGGATGACCGGTCGGGATCAGCGTCGTTTGGGTGATTGGATCTTTCAGGCCGTAGGCAAATTTCTCCACCAGGATAAAGTCACCGATCAGCAGAGTCGGCATCATCGAACCAGATGGGATCTGGAATGGCTCATAAACGAATGACCGAACGATAAATACCACTGCCAGCACCGGGAAAACCGACGCTGCGGTTTCCACCCAACCGGGTTGCGGAGAGACTTTCGCCAGCGTTTTGCTGTCCAGCGTATTACCTGCCTGCGCCTGTGCGGCAACCTGCTTCGCACGACGCGCCGGTGCCCACTTAAAACGATCAATACACCAGATAACACCCGTTACCAGCGTCGCGATCGCCAGAATCAGGGCGAACATATTAGCCATTGAGGTTCCTTATTTGCTGTCTTTACCGACATGCAGAATGGCAAGGAATGCTTCCTGCGGCAGTTCAACGTTACCGACCTGCTTCATTCGCTTCTTACCTTCCTTCTGCTTCTGCAACAGTTTTTTCTTACGGCTAACGTCACCGCCATAGCATTTCGCCAGAACGTTTTTACGCAGCTGCTTGACTGTTGAGCGAGCGATAATGTGGTTGCCGATTGCTGCCTGAATCGCGATATCGAACTGCTGGCGTGGGATCAGATCTTTCATCTTTTCCACCAGCTCACGGCCACGATATTGCGAGTTATCACGGTGAGTAATCAGCGCCAGCGCATCGACACGTTCTGAGTTGATCAGCACGTCGACACGCACCATGTCAGAGGCCTGGAAACGTTTGAAGTTATAATCCAGTGAAGCATAGCCGCGCGACGTTGATTTCAGACGGTCAAAGAAGTCGAGAACCACTTCCGCCATCGGGATTTCGTAAGTCAGCGCAACCTGGTTACCGTGGTAAACCATATTTGTCTGAACACCACGTTTCTCGATACAGAGCGTAATGACGTTGCCGAGGAACTCCTGCGGCAGCAGCATATGACACTCGGCGATCGGTTCACGCAGTTCTTCAATATTATTCAGCGGCGGCAGCTTAGACGGGCTGTCAACATACACCACTTCGCCATCTGTGGTTTCCACTTCATACACCACGGTCGGTGCGGTGGTGATCAGATCGAGATCGTATTCACGCTCCAGACGTTCCTGGATGATCTCCATATGCAGCAGGCCAAGGAAGCCACAGCGGAAGCCAAAGCCCAACGCCGTGGAGCTTTCTGGCTCATAGAACAGTGACGCATCGTTCAGGCTCAGTTTGCCCAGCGCATCGCGGAAAGCTTCATAATCATCAGAGCTGACCGGGAACAGACCGGCATAGACCTGCGGCTTCACTTTTTTAAAGCCTGGCAGCGCTTTATCCGCCGGGTTACGTTGCAGCGTCAGGGTATCGCCCACCGGTGCGCCAAGGATGTCTTTGATTGCACAAACCAGCCAACCTACCTCGCCACATTTCAGCTCGGTACGATCAACCTGTTTCGGGGTGAAAATCCCCAGACGATCGGCGTTATACACCTGACCGGTGCTGATCACTTTAACTTTATCGCCTTTGCGCAGGGTGCCGTTCTTAATACGAATCAGTGACACAACGCCAAGATAGTTATCGAACCATGAGTCGATAATCAGCGCCTGCAATGGGCCTTCTGGATCGCCTTCCGGCGGCGGAATATCGCGCACCAGGCGTTCCAGCACATCCGGAACACCCACGCCGGTCTTCGCTGAACAGCGTACGGCGTCAGTCGCATCAATACCGACGATATCTTCAATCTCTTCCGCCACGCGCTCCGGGTCGGCCGCAGGCAGGTCGATCTTGTTCAATACCGGTACCACTTCCAGATCCATTTCCATGGCGGTATAGCAGTTCGCCAGCGTCTGTGCTTCTACGCCCTGGCCTGCATCGACCACCAGTAACGCCCCTTCACAGGCCGCCAGAGAGCGGGATACTTCATAAGAGAAGTCAACGTGTCCGGGAGTATCGATAAAATTGAGCTGGTAAGTTTCACCGTTCAGCGCTTTGTAATCGAGCGTTACACTCTGCGCCTTAATGGTAATGCCGCGTTCACGCTCCAGATCCATTGAATCCAGAACCTGCGCCGCCATCTCACGATCGCTCAGGCCACCACAAATTTGAATCAAACGGTCTGACAGCGTCGATTTGCCGTGGTCGATATGAGCGATGATGGAGAAATTTCGTATGTGCTTCATTTATATGAATATCTTCACGTAGAATATCAGTTGAATACTTGAGCACAGACATATTCAGGAAATGGAGTTTTACCTGGAAACCTGTCAGCCTCATTAATGACGACGCATATTACACTGTTAACGCCTTGCGTTAAAGAATGGAACTGCGGGGAATCGCAACAGATTTCAGCGGCTAAACGCCGTGAAAAAGGCCGCGTTCGACGCGGCCCGGCAAGTATCAAACTTCAGTTTCAACCCGCATGGCATCAGGAGGCAAAGCAATATTGAGGATTACCGGCTGAAAAGCCTCACGCTCACCAAACACCGATGAAACGCCTTTTGCCACAATAAAGCCACCCACTCCACCCAACAGCGCGCCACAGGCGGAAGCCAGATCGCTATGGAACAGCATCTGAAACAGACCTGCGACCAAAAACAGGCCAAACAGCGGCGTCATATAAACCAACAGTGCTGAGCCTAACAAACTGCTTTCGCGAATCCCCAATTCGATACGCTGACCTGGCTGCAACGGTTCGGGACTGACGATCTCCATCACATGCGCATTTTTCGGCCCCAGCTTATTCAGCATATGGCTGCCGCAACCTTTACGCGCCGAGCAACTGTTGCAGGAGGTTTTCGCTTCGGTATGTAGCGTCGCGATACCCTCTTTCCACGCCACCACAGTGGCCCATTCTCTCATCATTTTGCTGATCCCGAATCAATGCTGTCCGCAATACGTTTTGCTGTGGTCGGTGGAATCTCACCCACCACGGTAATCTCGTTATTATTGCGCACTTCAGTCTGCACCGTACGACGCCCAGTGCGCAATGTCTGCGCCACGCTGTTTTTATCTGCGGGAGTAATGTTAATCGCAAAACTAAACAGGCCATCGCTGTAGAGACGGGATTCAACGGTTTTATTCAGCGCCGGGATATCTCGGCGACTCTGAGAGATGAGGGTCATTCCTGCCGGAAGCCATGTTGGCTGCCAGTTGAGCTGCACTTTATCGCCCGCCGGTAATGATAATGTTGGCGGCAGATTTGCTTTCTCCAGCCCCTGCATCAGATTACGCACACCTTCATCAACGGCAAAACTGATAACCCGGAACTGTTCCAGCGTCTCGCCATCACGATCCAGCAGGTCAATGCGTAACGGCAGCTTGGTATCAACATCCAGCCACACCACATAGCTGTAGCGCGAACCGTCGCGTGAGACGATGCGTACCACCTCACACAACTGATCAGCGATGCGTGACCGACCAACGGGAATGAAATCGTAGGCATCGCTCAGGCGTGAGAAGTCGGCAAACATCAACGGCGGCAGGGCATCCACAATATGGTTGCCGGGCAAGGAGAACGGATCAAGGCCGGGTTCAAAGTAGCTGATATCGTTACCACGCTGAATCACCTCACGACGTGGCCCGTCCATCTGCAACAATTGAGCAAAGATACGATTGTCGATAACCGCATGGCGATAACGCAAGGACTCTATGCCAAGCCGGGAGACATTGATGTAAGCGAATTCATAATTGAGGGACTGGCTTGCTTGCTCCATCTGCTGTAACAACGCCCCGGACGCAGAAGTCTGCGCCGGGGCGGTAGATGTATAAAGCAGGCTGCCTGCCAGCAGGCTAACGGCACACCAAAGCTGCTTCATTACTGCTGCTGAATTCCTAACGACTGATTACCGGGAACATTCGCTTGCGCCTGTTGCGGATCGTTCTTCTCAAACTGAACCTGATCGGCATGCAGACGACGTTGCAGCTCATAATCTTGCAGCATCGCGTTGATACGACGACGCTGTTCCTGCACCTGCTGGTTTGAACTGTTGGTATCAAACGCATCAGACGGCACACCCAGACTAACCGGTGAAGCCTTGCCCATCATCGGCAGCGTATTAAACACTGGCGAATCAGACGATTCGGTTGCGTTGCTACCCGCAGGCTGATTGTAGTGCTGAACACCGACAATCACCGCCAACGATACACAGGCTGCTACGCCAACCTGCGCCAGCTGCGCAGTCCAGGAACCGGACTTACGCCAGAACGGCATTTTCTTCCAGCGCACCGGTTCGGGTTGTGCTTCCGGAATCATCGAAGTCACTTTACGCACCGGTTCATTTTCGATGGCTGCCGCCACGCGCGCGGAGATATCAAAATGCAGCACTTCACCCACATCGCCCCGCAGGGTGTCGCGGATTAGATGGTAGCTTTCCCAGCTTTTTTGCAGATTCACATCCCTTGATAACGACGCCAGCAGCTCGTTATCTAAAGTTTCACCATCCATTAAAGCGGAAAGTTTTTCTTTCTGCATGCTTTGGTACCCTTCCAGTAGCCGTTATCACTGACGTTGGATAAGCGGTTGAACTTTGTTATCAATAGCCTCTCGCGCACGGAAGATACGAGAACGTACTGTACCGACCGGGCAATCCATGATGGCGGCAATCTCTTCGTAGCTTAACCCATCCAGTTCTCTGAGGGTGATTGCCATACGAAGATCCTCAGGAAGCGCCTCAATGGTACGAAAAACAATTTGTTTCAGTTCGTCAGACAACATTAAGTTCTCAGGGTTCGAAATTTCTTTTAATGCACCCGCACTTTCGAAGTTTTCCGCATCAATTGCGTCAACATCACTCGACGGCGGACGGCGCCCCTGAGCCACCAGATAATTTTTTGCTGTGTTCACCGCAATACGGTACAGCCATGTGTAAAATGCGCTGTCGCCACGGAATGATTCCAGTGCGCGATACGCTTTGATAAAAGACTCCTGTACCACATCTGGCACATCGCCCGATGGGACATAACGTGAAACCAGGCTCGCCACTTTATGCTGGTATCGAATCACCAGTAAGTTAAATGACTTTTGATCTCCCTTCTGAACCCGTTCAACGAGAACCTGATCCGTTAACTGCTCGCTCATCCGAGGTAATGTCTCCCCAAACTCTTTTTTTATGCGTAAATGAACTGCCAGCACATCTCATTGTTCTGAGCAAGCATGCGCTTAGAGTCATATTCTGGCATGAAGTTCACCACGACCTGAAAATTTTCCGTATAGGAACCCAGACGCTGTTGTTGTTGATTGTCTTTCAGTGTAGCGATTTGCCGCGCTGGCAGCCTCATTTCCGGCACCGATAATCGCTGGCAGAGTAACCTATGACGCCACGATTTTCATCTTTATTACCTGAATTTTCAGTAAGTTTGGTATAAAAAACACGTAAAGGTTATTTTCAGACATAACTTACTGAAATCGCGCAATTATCGCCGGAAAACGCCGAATTCCTCGACAAAGCCTGTTTAAAATACTTCACAGAGTTGGCATCCGGGCTTATGCTCTGAACACCTTTTGTTTAGTAAATTAAACATCATGACTTCCCAATCCGATTATCAGTGCGACGTACTTATCGTCGGCAGCGGCGCTGCTGGCCTGTCACTGGCGCTGCGCCTGGCGCCGCATTATCAGGTTACGGTCCTGAGTAAAGCGCAGGTGAATGAAGGTTCAACGCTCTACGCACAAGGCGGCATCGCAGCGGTGTTCGATGAAACCGACAGCATTGAATCGCATGTGGAGGATACGCTGATTGCCGGAGCGGGGTTATGCGATCGTGCTACCGTCAATTTTATCGCCAGTAACGCACGCGACTGCGTGCAATGGTTAATTGATAACGGCGTAGCCTTCGACAAAGAACCGCAAGCTGATGGTGAAGCTCGCTACCACCTGACACGCGAGGGAGGCCACAGCCATCGTCGCATTTTGCACAGCGCTGACGCCACCGGTCGCGCGGTGGAAACCACGCTGGTTAGCCAGGCCCTCAGTCATCCCAACATCCGCATTCTTGAACGTACCAATGCTGTTGACCTGATTCTTTCCGATAAAATCGGCGTACCCGGACCTCGTCGGGTTGTTGGGGCCTGGATCTGGAACCGTAACCGTGAGCAGGTTGAAACCTGCCGGGCGCGCGCGGTGATCCTCGCAACCGGCGGGGCCGCCAAAGTGTATCAATACACCACCAACCCGGATGTCGCATCCGGCGATGGCATTGCTATGGCCTGGCGTGCGGGTTGTCGGGTAGCGAATCTGGAATTCAATCAATTCCACCCCACCTGTCTGTTCCATCCACAGGCACAAAATTTCCTGTTAACTGAAGCATTACGAGGCGAAGGGGCATGGCTACTGCGCCCGGATGGCACGCGCTTTATGCCTGACTTTGATCCCCGTGCCGAACTGGCACCGCGCGATATCGTAGCGCGAGCCATTGACCATGAGATGAAACGTCTTGGCGTGGACTGTATGTATCTCGACATCAGCCATCAGCCGGCCAGTTTCATTCGCGCGCATTTCCCGATGATCTATGAAAAATTGCTGACTTTCGGCCTCGATTTGACCAAAGAGCCGATCCCGATCGTTCCGGCTGCTCACTATACCTGCGGCGGTGTGATGGTTGATCAGCAAGGGCGTACTGATATCGATGGCCTGTATGCGATTGGTGAGGTGAGCTATACCGGCCTGCATGGTGCCAATCGCATGGCTTCGAATTCGTTGCTGGAATGCCTGGTCTATGGCTGGTCAGCCGCCGAAGATGTGATCCGCCGGCTACCCGGTACAGAACAGGTTAATCACCTGCCTGCCTGGGATGAAAGCCGCGTGGATGACGCCGATGAGCGCGTGGTGATTCAACATAACTGGCACGAGTTGCGGCTGTTTATGTGGGATTACATGGGCATTGTGCGCACCACCAAACGGCTGGAGCGCGCATTACGTCGTATCAACTTACTCCAACAGGAGATAGACGAGTACTACGCGAATTTTCGCCTGTCCAACAACCTGCTGGAGTTACGTAATCTGGTGCAGGTTGCTGAATTGATGGTGCGTTGTGCGCTGGAGCGTAAAGAAAGTCGAGGCCTGCACTATACGCCGGACTATCCGGATTTGCTGCCGGATGCGGTTCCTACGGTATTGGCTCCGCCTCACTACATGAACAGGTAGAAATCACGCGTCAGGCTGCACCAGTCTTCCGAGTATTGGGTGTTTTCATCGCGTATCGCCAACCGCTCTATCAGTTGTTCTCCCATGCAGGGGGAAAAACCCAATAGCACGCGATGAGGCGGGCGTTGAGCATACTCGGCAACGTCATAACGAAAACGCAGATGCCAGCCATCTTGCTGCGCCTGTTCAATCATACTTTGGCCCAGTGATTCTGGCAGCACCACGCAAAAGAAGCCTTCTTCTTCTATTAACTGGGCGGCACAGCGCAACAAAGTATGATGATCCAGGGTGTCGGTCGAACGCGCGGTCGCACGCTGCGGCGTGGCACAGGCCACACCGGGAGCAAAATAAGGTGGGTTGCTAACGATCAGGGAATAGCGCTGTTCACAAGCATCGGCCCATTGCACGATATCTGCCTGATGGGTTGTTACCCGCGATGGCCAGGGGGAGGCCAGCACATTCTCCTGCGCCTGTTGTGCTGCATCAGCATCCAGCTCAACTGCATCTATCTGCACATCATCCGGCGTTCGCTGCGCAATCATTAAGGCTATCAGGCCGCTACCGCTACCAATATCCAGCACGCGTCGCACACCCGCCACCGGTGCCCATGCGCCTAACAAAATACCGTCGGTGCCAACTTTCATTGCACAGCGATCGTGGGCAATAAAAAATCGCTTAAACGTAAAACCATTTTTTTGTAACTGAGGCCGCGGATGCGGCGTCGTTTCTGTCATTCTCTGCAACCACTCAACAAATCCTGCCCAATGGCAGAGCTTCAGTGTAACGTGACAGAGCAGGGAAAACATCTCCTGGCATGGCGAGTTGGCACACAAACAGATGAAGATTATGTTTGTTCTGTCTATAATCAGCGCCCCAAACTGAGGTAGACCATGACCGTAACCACATTCTCCGAACTCGAACTCGACGAAAGCCTGCTGGATGCCCTGCAGGAAAAAGGCTTCACGCGCCCAACAGCCATCCAGGCTGAGGCCATCCCTGCCGCTCTGGAGGGCCGTGACGTACTGGGTTCAGCGCCGACCGGAACGGGGAAAACCGCAGCCTATCTGCTGCCGGCTATGCAGCACCTGATCGATTTTCCACGTAAAAAATCAGGCCCGCCGCGCATTTTAATTTTAACGCCCACGCGTGAACTGGCGATGCAGGTTGCCGACCACGCGCGTGAGTTAGCGAAACACACGCATCTGGATATCGCCACCATCACCGGCGGCGTTGCCTATATGAACCACGCTGAGGTATTCAGCGAAAATCAGGACATCGTAGTCGCAACCACTGGTCGTCTGCTGCAATACATCAAAGAAGAGAACTTTGATTGCCGTGCAGTAGAAACGCTAATCCTGGACGAAGCTGATCGCATGCTGGACATGGGCTTTGCCCAGGATATTGAAACTATCGCGGGTGAAACCCGCTGGCGTAAACAGACGATGCTGTTCTCCGCCACACTGGAAGGCGACAGCATTAAAGATTTTGCTGAGCGTCTGCTGAACGACCCGGTATCGGTTGATGCCGATCCCAGCCAGCGTGAGCGTAAGAAAATTCAGCAATGGTATTACCGTGCCGACGATGTTGAGCATAAAACTAAATTGCTGGTGCACCTGCTGAAGCAGCCGGAAGTGACGCGCTCGATTGTGTTTGTACGTAAGCGTGAACGCCTGCATGAGTTGGTGACCTGGCTGCATGAAGCTGGCATTCGCTGTAGCTATCTCGAAGGCGAAATGGTGCAGGCTAAGCGTAACGAAGCGCTGAAGCGTCTGAATGATGGTCGCGTTAACGTGCTGGTAGCGACCGACGTTGCTGCACGCGGGATTGATATCGAAGACGTCAGCCATGTCTTCAACTACGACATGCCGCGTACTGCGGATACCTATCTGCACCGTATCGGACGCACCGCACGCGCCGGACGCAAAGGAACCGCGCTGTCACTGGTTGAAGCGCATGACCATGTGTTGCTGGGTAAGATCAGCCGCTATATTAATGAGCCGTTGAAACCTCGTACCATCGATGAGCTGCGCCCAGAATCGCGCGCACCAAGCGCAAAAGTCACCGGTAAACCGTCGAAAAAAGTGCTTGCGAAGCGTCAGGAGCAGAAAGAGAAAGAAGCCGAGAAACCGCGTGTGAAGAAACGTCACCGCGATACTAAAAATATCGGTAAACGCCGCAAACCGAGCGGCTCCGGGACATCGGGACAGAGTGCGGAATAAATCAGCACTCTGACGAAAATGCCGCCTCATTTGAGGCGGTTTTTTTATTTTTGACTGCCCAAAACAGACACTTCACTCTACTTCTTTACTCAGGCTCGATGAACTAAGCCATCTGACTCGCTGACCAAAATGAAAAGGCCGCACCGGTATGCACCAGCACGGCCTTTATTACTGTGTGTCTTTTCGTCAGTGGTACAAAAAGCCGAATTACAGGCTTTCGGTGAAAGTGCGGGTGATCACATCACGTTGTTGTTCTGGTGTCAGGGCATTAAAACGCACCGCATAGCCTGATACGCGAATGGTCAGCTGCGGGTAATTCTCCGGATGTTTCACGGCATCTTCCAGAGTTTCACGGCGCAGGACGTTAACGTTCAGATGCTGACCACCTTCAATACGCACCACCGGTTTTTGCTCCAGCGGAATTTCGCGGTAAGCGATTTCACCCAAATCGCTGATAGCAACAACCTGATCTTCTGCAAAATCGCCTTTTGCACACAGGCAGCGCGCTTCGGATTTTTCATCATCCAGCAACCAGAAAGAGTTCAGCAGTTGCGGGTTATTGGTTTTAGTAATTTGAATACCGGTAATCATAGATGGCCTCCTGAGCCTGGCGCTGCCGCAGGCGAACAGCGTGGTTATCGAAATTTTGTGATGCTCAGGTATAGCACTGCAACAATCCAGCCGTTTTGACCTGCATCAATTTCATCCAGCCAGATTCTCGGCCTCGACACCTAATAAATTGATTTGAAATAATTTTCTCGTTTAAATTTTTTTTGTAAATTCTCAAATTTTTTTAACCTTCTGCTCCCTGCCAGGACGGGTTAAGCTAAGCGCAATTTTTTTGGCAGGGAGTCAATAATGAGCGAGAAGCTGACCTGGCACGATGTGCTGGCTGAAGAGAAACAGAAACCTTATTTTGTTGAGACGCTGAAAGCGGTCGCCAACGAGCGTGCTGCGGGCGTCACTGTCTATCCGCCGCAAAAAGATGTCTTTAACGCCTTTCGACTGACCGAATTGGGTGATGTTAAAGTCGTGATATTGGGCCAGGATCCTTACCACGGCCCTAATCAGGCGCACGGACTGGCTTTTTCAGTGCTGCCCGGCGTCGCCATTCCCCCTTCGTTGTTGAACATGTACAAAGAGCTGGAACAGGATATTCCCGGCTTTATACGCCCACAGCACGGCTTTCTGGAAAGCTGGGCAAAACAAGGGGTGATGTTATTAAATACCGTGCTAACGGTGCAGGCGGGTCAGGCGCACTCCCATGCCCGCTTTGGTTGGGAGACCTTTACCGACAATGTCATTAGCGCTATCAATCAGCATCGTGAAGGGGTGATTTTTCTTCTGTGGGGGTCACATGCGCAGAAGAAAGGAAGCATCATCGATCGTCAGCGCCATCATGTGTTGAAAGCACCGCATCCCTCGCCACTCTCCGCGCATCGCGGTTTTTTCGGCAGCAAGCACTTTTCACAAGCCAATGCATTGCTCAGCCAGGCAGGACAAACACCCATCGACTGGACACCAGTGTTACCGTAAAACAAAAACGGCCGCGTCAGGCGGCCGTTAACTATTGTGCGAGAAATCAGCTTTTCGCTTTTGCCACAGCAACCATTGCCGGGCGCAGCAGGCGACCGTTCAGGGTGTAGCCTCGCTGCATCACCATCATGACGTGATTCGGTGCAACCTCTTCAGATTCCATCATCGACATCGCCTGATGTACATCCGGGTTGAATGGTACGTTGGTTTCACCTACCACTTCGACACCAAATTTACGCACCGCACCCAGCAGTGATTTCAGCGTCAGTTCGATGCCTTCAATCATTGATGCCAGCTCAGAATTCTCTTTGTCTGCCACTTCCAGCGCACGCTCCAGGCTATCAATCACCGGCAGCAGCTCGTTGGCAAATTTTTCCAGCGCAAATTTGTGCGCTTTTTCCACATCCATTTCAGTACGACGACGGATATTTTCAATCTCCGCCTGCGCACGCAGTTGCGCATCACGCACGCCAGACTGCGACTGAGCCAATTCAGCCTCCAGTTGCGCAATACGTTCATCACGCGGATCCACCTCAGTTGCTGTCTCTGCGTCCGCGTGCTGTTGATCCTGTTGAATTTCGTCTGAGACTTGCTCGTTTGGGGTGTTCTGTTCTTTACTACTCATGAATTTCTCCGCGTTTTGCACATTCATCTCGCTGTTCGCTTATTATGGGGATCAGTTTGACGGTTTCAAGAGAACCCATCACATTGCCTGGCCGTTTTGGCTTATGAGGAACACCAGCTCAAATGAATAAACACTTTAACTGCATTGGGATTGTTGGCCATCCGCGTCATCCTACTGCGTTAACCACCCATGAAATGCTCTGGCGCTGGCTGACGGCAAAAGGCTATGAGGTGATTGTCGAGCAGCAAATTGCACGCGAACTTTCGCTAAAAGATGTACAGACCGGTTCACTGGCGGAAATTGGCCAACGCGCCGATCTGGCCGTTGTTGTCGGTGGCGATGGTAATATGCTTGGCGCTGCACGCGTGCTGGCGCGTTATGACATCAAAGTGATTGGCATTAACCGCGGAAATCTCGGTTTTTTGACCGACCTTGATCCTGACAACGCGCAACAGCAGTTGGACGATGTCCTGGAAGGTGACTATTTCATCGAAAGCCGTTTTCTACTGGAGGCGCAGGTATGCAAAGAAGATTGCTCCCCGCGTATTGGCAGTGCCATCAACGAAGTGGTGCTGCATCCGGGAAAAGTGGCACATATGATCGAATTTGAAGTTTATATCGATGAAGTATTTGCCTTTTCACAACGTTCCGATGGCCTGATCATTTCAACCCCCACGGGTTCAACAGCCTATTCGCTCTCCGCTGGCGGCCCGATTCTTACGCCTTCGCTGGAAGCGATTGTCCTGGTGCCAATGTTTCCACATACCTTGTCGGCACGTCCTTTAGTGATCAACAGCAGTAGCACCATCCGCCTGCGTTTCTCTTCCTTACGCAGCGACCTGGAGATCAGTTGCGACAGCCAAATTGCGCTACCGATTCAAGAAGGGGAGGACGTATTGATTCGGCGCAGTGCCAATCACCTCAATCTAATCCACCCAAAAAATTACAATTACTTCAACACATTAAGCTCAAAACTCGGCTGGTCAAAAAAATTGTTCTGAAAATCACCCATCACCACTTTACTGGATAAAAAACCAGTTTATACTGTATGAAAAACCATATCTGTTTTTCTATACAGGTGAATGTATGCTGGCACAACTGACCATCAGTAATTTTGCTATCGTTCGTGAACTGGAAATCGATTTTCATCGTGGCATGACGGCGATCACCGGTGAAACCGGCGCAGGAAAATCTATCGCTATTGATGCACTTGGTCTGTGCCTCGGTGGCCGTGCTGAAGCAGATATGGTACGCCAGGGGGCGAGTCGCGCAGATATTTGCGCGCGCTTTCAACTGAAAGCCTCCCCTTCGGCTCAACGCTGGCTGGCAGAAAACCAGTTGGACGATGGCAATGAATGTTTATTACGCCGTGTGATCAGTGCCGATGGCCGTTCTCGTGGTTTTATTAATGGCACGTCGGTCCCTCTCTCTCAACTGCGCGAACTCGGCCAACTTCTCATCCAGATTCATGGTCAGCATGCTCACCAGTTGCTGCTCAAACCCGAGCACCAAAAGCATCTGCTGGATGCCTACGCCGCACACGACGATGCGCTGGCTCAGATGCGTGTCCATTATCAGCACTGGCACCAGAGTTGCCGCGCCCTGGCTCAACATCAACAGTTATCACAGGAACGTGAAGCACGGCGCGAACTGTTGCAGTACCAGTTGAAAGAACTCAATGAATTTGCGCCTCAGCCCGGCGAGTTCGAGCAAATTGATGAAGAATATAAACGTCTGGCTAACAGCGGGCAGTTGCTTTCCACCAGCCAACAGGCCTTGCAAATTTTGGCCGACAGTGACGACACCAACATGCAAAGCCTGCTTTATAGCGCACGCCAGATGTTGAGCGAGTTGGTCAGCCTGGATGATAAAGTCAGCGGTGTGTTTAACCTGCTCGAAGAAGCCGCGATTCAATTGAGTGAAGCCAGTGATGAACTGCGCCACTATTGCGATCGTCTGGATCTCGACCCCAATCGCCTGCACGAACTGGAACAACGCCTGTCCCGGCAGATTGCTTTGGCACGCAAGCACCACGTTACACCCGAAGCGTTGCCTGTACTCTATCAACAACTGTTGGATGAATCAGAGCAACTCTCGCAGCAGGAAAGCGATCAGGAAACGTTGCAGGCTGCCGTTGGCGCTCATCACCAGGCAGCCCTGGCAAGTGCCGAAATGCTGCATCAGCAACGTGAAGGGGCAGCCCGCGAGCTGACGCATTTAATTACCCAAAGTATGCGTACGCTGGCGATGCCACACGGTGAATTCGCCATTGTTCTGGAGTTTAACCCGGATCAACTGACCGCCGAGGGCGCCAGCCGGATCGATTTTCGCGTCACAACTAACCCAGGACAACCGTTGCAACCGCTGGGTAAAGTGGCCTCAGGGGGCGAATTGTCACGTATCGCGCTGGCTATTCAGGTCATCACCGCGCAGAAAATGGAAACCCCGGCGATGATTTTCGACGAAGTGGATGTCGGCATTAGCGGCCCTACCGCTGCGGTTGTCGGCCAGATGTTGCGCCAGTTGGGTGAATCAACCCAAGTGATGTGTGTAACGCATCTGCCACAAGTGGCTGGTTGCGGCCACCAACATTTCTTCGTCAGTAAAGAGACTGATGGCGCGATGACCGAAACGCACATGCAGCCGCTGGATAAACGGGCACGTTTGCAAGAACTGGCGCGTTTGCTGGGCGGTAGTGAAGTTACACGCAACACGCTGGCAAACGCGAAAGAACTTTTAGCAGCCTGATACCGCACTTTTTTCCGGCCCGGTGGTCATATGCTTGCTCTGTAGAGGTTTCAAATAGCGAAAAGGTTTATTATCATCGGCAACTTATGTCGCCAGAGTAATAAAGCCTGCCGCAGGCAGAGTTCAGAATTTGATGGCAAAAAAAACAGCCTGATGAAAAGGCGTTTGGCCCCAGAAAAGGAATGTATAGATGCGCTGTAAAATGCTGACTGCCGCGGCAGTGGTAATGTTGATGATGACCGCCGGATGTTCCACTCTTGAGCGTGTTGTGTACCGCCCGGATATCAATCAGGGGAACTATCTGGTCGCCAACGATGTGGCTAAAATTCACACTGGCATGACGCAGCAGCAGGTGGCGTATACCCTCGGAACACCGATGATGCGCGATCCTTTTGGCAGCAATGTCTGGTACTACATCTTCCGTGAAGAGCCGGGTCATGAGCGCGTAAGACAGCAAACTCTGACGCTGACATTTGACAGCAACGGCGTGCTGACCAACATCGACAACAAACCACGTCTCACGGGTAGTGAAGGCTGATGAGTTGCAACAAAAAAGGCGCCTGAGCGCCTTTTTTGCTTCTGCGATTTCGCTATTTCTTTTCAGCAGCTCGTTCTGCCCGCTGGCGTCGCATCTCTTTAGGGTCGGCAATCAATGGACGATAGATTTCTACCCGATCACCATCCTGTAACAGATCATCCAACTTCACCGGACGACTGTAGACGCCGACTTTATTGCTTTTCAGATCGATATCTTTGCGCAATGACAACAGCCCCGAGGCCTTAATCGCCTCTTCAACCGTTGCCCCTTCTGCCAGCGTCACCGTGCGCAGATACTGTTTTTCTGGTAGCGCGTAAACCACCTCAACCGATATATCAGGCACGATAAACCTCTTTGGCGCGCTGGGTAAAAGCCTGCACCATGCTGTTGGCCAGCTCTTTAAATACGCGACCAAACGCCATTTCTACCAACATATTGGTGAATTCAAAATCCAGACTCAGTTCAACCTTACAGGCATCATCGCCCAGCGAGACAAATCGCCATCCGCCGCTCAGCTTGCGAAAGGGACCATCGACCAACTGCATATGAATGCTTTGGTTGCTGGTTAAGGTATTACGCGTCGTGAAGGTTTTACTGATGCCTGCTTTGGAGACATCAACAGCAGCAGTCATCTGGTTTCCGCTGTTATCCAGCACCCGACTGCCGGTGCAGCCCGGTAGAAATTCTGGATATGAATCCACATCATTCACGAGCTGGTACATCTGTTCAGCGCTATAGGGGACCAGCGCGGAACGACTAATCTGGGCCATAATGGTTCCTGTTCATCACAAAACCGTTAAATAATATCATTTTCGGCTATCAAACAAAAATTCACGGGTATGCCAGCTGTGCTAAAATAACCCGTTTTTTACCGCCCCGCAGGACAGGGGATGCGTCCACAGACTGAGTGATGTAGACTACGCCGCACTATGACAAAGAAAAAAGCCCACAAACCTGGTTCAGCCACTGTTGCCCTCAATAAACGCGCTCGCCATGAATACTTCATTGAAGAAGAGTTCGAAGCGGGATTGTCGTTACAAGGATGGGAAGTCAAATCTCTCCGCGCCGGCAAAGCCAACATCAGCGACAGCTACATTTTGCTGCGCGATGGCGAAGCTTATCTGTTTGGCGCAACTTTTCAGCCGCTGGCGGTGGCCTCAACGCATGTGGTATGCGACCCAACCCGGAACCGCAAACTGCTGCTGAAGCAGCGTGAACTCGATTCGCTGTATGGCCGCGTCAACCGTGAAGGTTATACCGTGGTCGCGTTGTCGATTTACTGGAAAAATGCCTGGGCCAAACTGAAGATTGGTGTGGCACGCGGTAAGAAAGAACATGATAAGCGCGATGACATCAAAGAGCGCGAGTGGAAGCTGGATAAAGCGCGAATCATGAAAAATTCCAACCGCTAAGGGATGGAATCAGCAGAATTTTTTGCTATAATCGTTAGTTCCTGGGGCTGATTCTGGATTCGACGGGATTGTGAACCCTTAGGTGCATGCCGAGGTGCGGTAGGCCTCGTAAAAAAGCCGCAAAAAAATAGTCGCAAACGACGAAAACTTCGCACCTGCTGCTCTCGCAGCTTAATCAGCCTAAGAAACTGAAGGTGTCCTCTCTCCCTAGCCTCCGCTCTTAGGACGGGGATCAAGAGAGGTCAAACCCAAAAGAGATCGCGTGGATGCCCTGCCTGGGGTTGAAGCGTTAAATCCAATCAGGCTAGTTTGTTAGTGGCGTGTCCATCCGCAGCTGACAGGCGAATGTAAAGATTGGACTAAGCATGTAGTGCCGACGGTGTAGTAATTTCGGACGCGGGTTCAACTCCCGCCAGCTCCACCACATTATGTACCGGACACGTCCGGGTAAGTCCTGAAAGCCCGCTTGGAACCAGCCTCGCGGGCTTTTTTACGTCTGTATTAGTCCGTAGAGATCCAGCCAAATCCAGTGACAATTGGTATACGTATTGGTATACGGTAAGATATATGCCAATAACGTATACCAATTCACGCAGGAAAGCCCCGCATGGCAAGGACTACGCGCCCTCTCACCAACACCGAAGTTCTTCGTTCCAAAGCTATTGACAAAGATCTGACGCTGCATGATGGCGACGGGCTTTTTATGGTGGTGAAAACCACAGGAAAGAAGCTTTGGCGTTTCCGCTATCAAAGACCAGCGACTAAGCAGCGCACCATGATGGGCCTCGGTGCTTTCCCTGCTCTATCGCTGGCAGATGCCAGACGCCTGCGCGCTGATTACCTCTCCTTACTCGCTAACGGCATTGACCCGCAGACGCAGGCCGAACAGGTCACAGAACAGCAACAGATAGCATTAGACAGCATTTTCTCAACCGTGGCCGCTAACTGGTTTAGTTTGAAACAGGCCAGTGTTACGGCGGATTACGCTAAGGATATTTGGCGTTCTCTTGAGAAGGATGTTTTTCCTGCCATTGGTGAGATTCCCGTGCAGGAAATAAAAGCTCGCAAGCTTGTTGAAGCATTGGAGCCGATTAAGGCCCGTGGTGCTCTGGAAACGGTTCGGCGCTTGGTACAGCGTATTAATGAGATTATGATTTACGCTGTTAACACGGGTTTGATTGATGCTAATCCTGCTTCTGGGATCGGTATGGCTTTTGAAAAGCCCAAAAAGCAAAATATGCCAACACTGCGACCGGAAGAATTACCGAAGCTCATGCGTTCTTTGGTAATGTCTAACCTATCTGTATCAACTCGTTGCTTAATTGAATGGCAACTTCTAACACTTGTGCGTCCTTCTGAAGCTTCTGGTACACGATGGGCAGAGATAGATTTTGAAGAAAAACTTTGGATAATTCCAGCCGAACGGATGAAAGCTAAGCGCGAACATGTTGTTCCATTATCACCGCAAGCGTTAGAAATATTGGAGATGATGAAGCCCATCAGTGCTCAGCGCGAACACGTATTTCCAAGCAGAAATGATCCTAAACAAGCGATGAATAGCCAGACGGCTAACGCAGCATTAAAGCGCATAGGATATGGTGGTAAATTGGTGGCTCATGGTTTACGTTCAATCGCGAGCACAGCAATGAATGAGAAGGGTTTTAATTCCGACGTGATCGAATCAGCCTTGGCTCATTCAGATAGGAATGAAGTAAGACGCGCGTATAACCGCACTACATACATTGAACAACGAAAGTTAATCATGGATTGGTGGGGACAATATGCTCAAAACAAGGAATAATTACGGCAAACCTTCATTAGTTAACTAATTATCAGCATAAGGAATTACTATGATTTTAACTAAAGTTGAACTGGGTCCATTTCGTTCTATAAACACGTCACAGGCTTGTAGTATTGATGCACGTACAACGGTTCTTGTTGGTATGAACGAAGCCGGGAAAACTGTATTCTTGCAAGGTATACATAAAGCTAGTGATGCTTTGGGAGTTGAGCAGTTTAATGTAATAGAGGATTATCCGAGAAAAGATCTTACTCGTTACAATAAAATTCATCAGACCAACCCTGATAATGCCATCAAGCTTACATACAAACCTGAAGAGGATGAAATAAACAGAATTAATAGAACGTATGGTACAAATCTTGAATTCGGTTTTACCTACTCTATATCTACAAATTATGACAATAAAAGAAGCATAGCAATTTCTGTAGATGAAGGCCCTGTAATATCTAAAGTTATAAACACTGGTAACTTTACGTCTGATACAATAAATGCCATTAAAGAGAGTAAGAGCATCAGACAAATCGTTGAAAAGCTTGAATCATTAGATTTAAATGAAAGCGAACAGAAAACACTTCAATTACTTCAAGCTAGAATAAAAAAATCGAATTGGGATAGTGTCGTTCAGTACGAGGTATTTAAAGACCTTGATGACTCTATACCTAAAACATTATATTTCAGTGAATACGATATCCTTCCAGGAAAGTTAAACATAAAAGACCTATTGCGTAGGCATAAACTTTCAGAAACAGACCCAGCACAATTAACTCCTAAACATAAATCTATATTAGCCCTACTGAGGATGGCTGATGTCAATATTGAAGATCTTTCTGACATTGATGGTTATGAGTCTCTTAAAGCCAAAATAGAAGGTGTTTCCAATAGCTTAACGGATCAGATAATGACCTTCTGGAAACAAAATGAGAATATTGAAGTCGTCGTTGACATTCAGAGCGATTCTAAAGATGAGGCCCCCTATAATGATGGGGCTAATATCTATCTTAGGATAAAAAATAGCAGACATAGGGTTACAACACCTTTTGATAAAAGAAGTCGTGGGTTTATATGGTTTTTTAGTTTCTTAGTTTGGTTTGATAGTGTTCAGTATCAGGTCGATGCAGAAGAGGAAGACAGAAAGTTAATCTTACTCCTCGATGAACCGGCCTTAGCTCTACATGCTTTAGCTCAATCTGACTTTTTAAAATATATTGACCATTTATCAGAAAACCATCAGGTACTTTATACTACTCATTCTCCGTTTATGGTTCATTCTGATCGGCTTAATCAAGTTCGCATGGTCGAAGATAAGGATAAGATCGGAACAATAATAACTGATAATCTCTCTAGCTCAGATCCTAAAACTATATTCCCTCTTCAGGCTGCATTAGGATGGGATATTGCACAAAATCTATTCATATCAAAAAGAAATCTTTTAGTTGAAGGCCCATCCGAACTTATCTATTTAAAACACATGTCTGCCATACTCGAAGAAAAAGGTAGAGTAAGCCTCGATGAAAGTATCACCATAGTTCCAACCGGAGGACTGGACAAAATAATCACTTTCATTGCATTACTTGGAGCAAATGATCTTAGCCTTGCCGTGCTCCATGATTATGAGGGAAAAACCAATCAGAAGTTGGATGAACTGATAAGAAATAAAATTATTCACCCCAAGGCAATAAAGCATACATCAATGTATATTGAAAAAAACGATCAGCCAAGTGACATTGAAGATTTAATATCAACCAAGTTATATATTGACTATTTCAATAAAACATTTGAAAAGCATCTGCAAGATAAAATAAAAATAACTGATTTACCCGCCGGTTCAAGGATAGTTGAGAGGTTAAATAGATATTTAAAAGATAATGACATTCTGTTGCGTCCTTCAGGTGGATTTAATCATTATCTTGTAGCATCTACTTTTGGAGCAAACCCGCCTAAAACTATCGATGAGAAGACCATAATCCATTTTGAGAATCTTTTTAAAGACATTAATGGTGGATTTGACCCTATATATCCAGACGCCTTTTCTCTCTTACGGTTGTGATAACTTTCTGCGTATATATTCCCGCGGCGAGCGATATCCCAGCGCGCTGTGCGGGTGATGTTCGTTGTAATGACTGAACGCCTCCGCCAGGTTCATCACCGCTACCTGGCTGTCCGGTTTTGGCATCACACTGATGTAATCCCGCTTTATCGTTTTCACGAAGCTTTCTGCTATGCCATTGCTTTCCGGGCTACGAACTGCGGTCGTACATGGCTCAAGCCCCAGCATCCGGGCGAACGCCCGCGTTTCCCAACATGACGTCCTGTACCGTTTCTTTGTCATAGCCACCAGTGCTCGCTGCCCAGTCGATGACCTCCCGGTCGCAGCAGTCCTGTGCGAAAGTTACCCGCAGCTTTTCACCATTGTCGCAACGGAACTCGAAGCCATCTGAACACCAGCGCCGGTTGCTCTCCGTGACCGACACGCGACCTTTATGTGCACGCTTACGCTGAGGATCAGCAGGTTTGCGCTCCAGCAGCAGGTGATGAGTACGCATAATCCGGTACACGCGTTTTGCGTTCACAACAGGAAGCGCGTCACGCTCTGACTGTCGCCGCAACAGCGCCCATACCCGGCGATAACCATATGTGGGCAGTTCGGCGACCAGGGTATGTATCCGGGATAACACCGCAGTATCGTCAAAACTGGCATACAGCCTGCGATCCTGCCAGTCAGGCGAACGGTGGACCCTGAGACTCAGTTGCGCACGCGACACGCCAATACTGCGGCTGACATCGCTTATTCGTCGTCCTCTGGCAACAAGGGCGCATGCGCAATCCATTTTTTTGTCCGGCCGAACTCCACGGCCTCTTTGAGTATTTCGGCTTCCATCGTTTTTTTGCCCAGAAGACGCTGAAGTTCGCGGATTTGCTTATTGGCAGCAGCAAGCTCGGAAGCGGGAACGACTTCTCCGCCTGAGGTCACGGCGGTCAGTGAGCCGTCTTCATATTGCCTGCGCCACTTGAAGATCTGATTAGCATTGATACCGTGCAGTCGTGCGACGTGAGACACGGTCATGCCCGGTTCCATAGTCTGCTGAATAATGGCAATTTTTTCCTGCGGAGTACGACGCCGACGTCGCTCAGGTCCTGATAACACTTCAACCATCTTATTATTCTGACTGGTGTTAAACATAGTTCCAAGACTACCTCTTATTTTAAGAGAGGCGAAGTGTCTGGTGATCTAAGGGGCTAATCTA
>NZ_CP024636.1:2856020-2915033 GCF_009728735.1 Pantoea phytobeneficialis | reverse complement strand
GAACGACTTCTCCGCCTGAGGTCACGGCGGTCAGTGAGCCGTCTTCATATTGCCTGCGCCACTTGAAGATCTGATTAGCATTGATACCGTGCAGTCGTGCGACGTGAGACACGGTCATGCCCGGTTCCATAGTCTGCTGAATAATGGCAATTTTTTCCTGCGGAGTACGACGCCGACGTCGCTCAGGTCCTGATAACACTTCAACCATCTTATTATTCTGACTGGTGTTAAACATAGTTCCAAGACTACCTCTTATTTTAAGAGAGGCGAAGTGTCTGGTGATCTAAGGGGCTAATCTAAATGGAGTGTTGATAATTTAGCGCTTATATAAACATGTGGGGGTCCGTCCCCCACTTTCCATTTGGTATTAGGTAAGACTACTTGATTAAAAATTTTTAGAAGCAGGTGTAAGGTTTTTCATCCCCCAAAAACAATACTATTGACCAACTTCAGCGATCATCTCATGATTTTTTGCGATAAAACCATTCTACTACCTCTTTTTCCATTGATAGCAACTTCTCCCCCTTGCGCGCGCTCGTACCCCCGCCACGCCTGCCCGCTTTATGTAGCGTTTTTCATGCACCTGCATGAATGGTCCCGGACCGCGCCCCGTCTGGCCTGCGCGGGGATAATCAGGGTGCAGGAATTCATGCGTTTTCATGCAGCATAGACATGCACTCGCGCATGAGAAGGCCAGCCAGGGAAAAGGAACACAAAAAAACCGGCGCGGTGGCCGGTTCAGATGAGGATTAGACGCTTTTCAGACGGGGGCCTGCTGACGCTTTGACAGTTTACTGGCGGAGCCGTAGCGGTTCAGAGTCTGCGGTTGACGCCCGGTGGTTTCCTGCTCCCCGGCGTTCTCCATATCTGTCACTTTCTGCGGCTTCATCATGATCCTCTCAACGCTCTCCAGCGCAATGAACGTGCAGGAGCATTCCAGATTCCGGCACTGATACCAGGTGCGCTTTACGGACGGGGCTTCATAGGCACTGGTGCGCGCGTGGGAGATGGAGCCACATTCAGGGCATTTCAGGGCCATTACGCGCCCTCCGTCAGTCTGCTGAGGCGCTGCTGAAAGCGCAGGTGCTGTGCGGGCGTGTAGCTGCCCTGACCGTCGCGCAGCATGGCCGTCTCTGGCGTCAGGCCGGTTTCGTTCAGCGCATCCTGGTAAGTTTCTGCCACTGCCGGGCGTGCCCGTAGCGCCTCACGGAGTACAGCGCTGCGCAGCAGCCGGGCGGCCACCTCCGGCCCGCCGGGACCGTTCAGGAACGGGGCCAGTGCGGAGGTCAGCGCCGGGCCGTGTTCAGCCATAAAGGCGCTCAGCGCATCCTCCGTACAGGCTTCCAGTACCAGCCTCTGCGCATACACGCCCTCGCGGGCGGCGCAGGAAATCTGCCAGTCCAGCACCGTGATGCGCTCACGCAGCAGCGGCACCCGTTCACCGTAACCGGGTGTTTTCTCACCGGCGGCCAGCAGCGCACTGAGCGCCTGCTCCGCATCAGTGCGGGACGTCAGGTGCGTCTGCCACTGGCTCCGGGCGGCGCGGAACTGGTCCAGCGCCTGTGCGGGTGTGGTGGCAATGGTCACTGTGCATTCTCCTTCTTCGCCGTTTCACGGCGGCTCAGCAATTTGAGACGCGCTGCCGGTGACGGACCTTTACGGAAGTCGGAGTGCGCGGCGTCATCGGCAAAGATACCTGCCAGCTTAAACACCACGTCATCTTCCGGCAGCGCACCACCGGACAGCGCGGGCTGCGTAATGTTTCTGCTGATGAAGTCTTTCAGCACGGTTTCCGGGTCGTTGACGGAATGAACAACCCCGGAACCGCTACCGGCGCTGCGTCCGAGCGTGATTTTCAGCAGGCTGAGGGTTTTTATCAGCTGCTGGCCGTGCGTCCGCATGAAGTCCTGCCAGATATGCATGGCGCGGTGTTCTGCCAGACGGTCATGGGCGTTAATGTATGCGTGTGCCCGGTCTGCGGTTTTCCACGGCAGAAACTCGTTTTCGCTTTCATGCGCGGCCAGCAGGGCGTCGAACTCCTCCAGCGACTCGCGCTCGAGCGCCACCTCAGCGCGCAGCTTTTTCATTTCCGGCGTCATCACGCCGCCGTTCTCGCGGAACAGCCTGCGCCATTCGTCGTTCTGCGCGTTTGCGCTGGCTTCAGTCTCGCTGCGGCGCTGGCGGATGATTCCGGCCTGTGCTTCTGCTGACTCCTGTTTACGGCGAGCCTCAAGCCAGGCGGCTTTCGTGATGTTTACCTTTTCCAGCGCGGCCTGCGTGGCGGCGGGTAAGGATTTACTGCTGTCTGCGGTGGTGTCGGTCATGGCGGGTTCCTGTCAGGTCGGTTTCGGTAAGTCAATTGTGCCGGGGCTGGCACAGAAGCAGCCAGCGGCGGACGTTGTACGACGGACCAGACAAAAAGCCCTTCTTCTGGCGAGCCAGGGAAAGGTCTCACGAAAGCCCTTACTCAGCTTTCAGTTTTATATACATCCTTCACCATTCTTCACCTTGAAGAAAAAGAGAGTAAATACAGTAAATTAAAGGGTGAAGAGTTGAGAGATAATCCTTCACCCGCTGTTCACCACTCTTCACCTTCTGAATTTCTGAACGAAACCCCTCATAGAATAAATGGGAATAAAAGCCATGATTTATGTAACCACTAGTTACTGGGAAAAACGCTCTCAGCACTATCCGGTACTATATGACACTATATGGAACACACGTTTTTAGTGTGGTTATTGTGACGTTTAACACACAAATTTCTCCTGTTGTCACCGGCAGAAATATTCGCAGAATAAAGGGCTACCCGGTGCCGGACGTATCTGTCCGGTGCTCTACGGACACACTGAGAGGTAGCCCATGAACACCGTTTTATCCGCACCATCTTCCGCCCCGGCGGTTCCGGTTATGCCGGTATCGTCACCCGTTCAGGAGCGCTTTATGCGCCTGCCGGAAGTCATTCACGTCAGCGGCCTGTCCCGTTCGACCATTTACGACCTTATCAGCCGTGACGCCTTCCCGGCGCAGGTCTCGCTCGGCGGTAAAAACGTCGCGTGGCTTGCCAGCGAGGTGAGCGCCTGGATGAACGAACGCATCGCTGCGCGCGGTCAGGAGCGTGCCGCATGATTATGCTGACCCTTGGCGGTAAAACTCACGAACTGTCCGTGGCGGACGCGAAGCAGCTGGCGCTGGCGATTGCCTCTGAAGTGGACAGGCCGGGACAGCCGCAGCGCTTTCGCGGCTCCGGCATCGCCTTCAGTGTGCAGAGTGCCGAGACCGCATCTGCACCGTCAGACACTGAGATGTTTTCCGGTAACGGCATCACCCTCACCGACTGCTGAGGTGTTCCCCATGTGCTTTTTTCCTGCTTTCCCCGGCTTGCGCGCCGGGGGCTTTCCCTGGTACAGTAATTCTGCTGCCGCAAAATCGGCAGCCGGGCGTGGAAACCCGAGTTACTTCAAGGCGACACCAGACGCGTCGTGCGTCTTTTTTTGTGTCTTTGCCTCAGTGCACCCGTTATCCGGGCAGCGGTTTCTTTTCCGTTGCGCCGTACTCGTAATGGTGGCCCGGGCGGGGCAGCCTTCGGGCTGGCCGGTTTCCTTGAAGGCCGGTTTTCCACCCCCGTTCGGGTCACCGCCAGAGCGTGGAAACTCCGGTGGTGGCGATAACCGCTACTTCAAGGAGACTGCCCTTATGGCTACCGTCCCTCATTCCCCGCACCCTGAGTTTGTCTTTGTGTTTGCCGCCGTGCGCCGCTGTGAGCGCCATTCCCGCATTCAGATGCTGCGCACCACTGCCGCCGATGAGCACGCCGCCCGCCGGACTCTGGCCCGCGATTACGTCCTGTCCTTTGCCTGCCGCCTGCCGGTTGCGGAGGTGCGCGCATGAGCCACGCCTCGATTTCACACGCCGACATCATCCGCCTGGAGCACCTGCGTAACGCCGGGCGCTTCGTGTCCGACATGACCACCCTTCAGGAATGCTGCGAGAACCCGCAGCCACTTCAGCGCGCGCAGCTGGCCTCGCTGGTCTTCCTGATGACGGAACAGCTCGACGCCGTGGTGGCCCGCTGCCACGACAGCTGGATGAATGAGGAGGTGACGCCATGAAATCACAGCTGCTTTCCCCCGACCTGCGCGCGGCACTGGCCCGCCGCGCGGTGGCCTGCGCCTGGCTCACCCTGTGCCGGAAACAGCAGCGCTGGCCCGGCCTGACGCTCGCACGCCTTGAGCACGCGATTGAAAACGAGCTGGAGGGCTTCTACCTGCGCCAGCACGGCCGCGCACGCGGTCAGGAGATTGCCTGTGCGCTGCTGGATGACCTGCTGGCCGCCGGGCCGCTGAAGTCGGCCCCGTGCCTGAGCTTTCTCGGCCAGGTGGTGATGGACGAACTGAGCGGGCGCATTCACGATGCCCGCCCGCTGCACTGAGGGACGACACGATGAACAGAACCGTATCCGACGCGGCAGCCGCCGCGCGGGGGCACTGGCCCCGTATCCTGCCCGCACTGGGCCTGAAGGTGATAAAGAACCGCCATATGCCCTGCCCGGTATGCGGCGGGAAAGACCGCTTCCGGTTTGACGACCAGGAGGGACGCGGCACCTGGCACTGTAACCAGTGCAGGGCCGGTGACGGCCTGGACCTGGTGAAAAAGGCGCTCGGCATCAGCCTGACCGAGGCCGCCGAACGCGTCAACGCCCTGACAGGCAATCTGCCGCCCGTGGATGAAAAAGTTTCCTCCCTTTCCGGGGCTGAAGATAACGAAGCCGCCCGCGCTGCCGCTGCCTTTCTTGCCCGGCAGCTGGTCAGCAGCGCACAGGAGGCCGCCGGTAACGCCTACCTGTCCCGCAAGGGCTGGCCTGAGCACGTTTCCCTGACGCTGACAAAACCACAGAAGGTAGCGATAACGCGTTACTGTCCCGGCGATTTGGTTGTGCCGCTGTACGACATGAGCGGCGAGCTGGTCAACGTACAGCTGATTAACGCCGCCGGTGAAAAGCGCACCCTGAAGGGCGGGCAGGTAAAGGGCGCGTGCCACGTTTTCAGCAGCAGGAAATCAGCCAGGCGCATCTGGCTGGCCGAGGGATACGCCACCGGCCTGACGGTGCACAACCTGACCGGGGATGCGGTGTGGATTGCCCTGTCATCTGCCAACCTCCTTTCCCTGGCTGGCCTCATCCGCGACAGACATCCGTCACTGCCGCTGGTGATTGCCGCTGACCGCGACCTGAACGGCGACGGCCAGCGCAAAGCGCACCAGGCCGCGGCTACCTGCAACGGCACCGTGGCGCTGCCGCCGGTGTTCGGTGACTGGAACGATGCGTTCATTCAGCACGGTGAAGCCGCAACCGGGCAGGCGCTGACGGAGGCCGCTGCACCGCCCGAAGCCAGCCCGTTCGACACCATGAGCGAGGCGGAATTTTCGGCCATGAGCGCCAGCGAAAAGGCCGAGCGCGTGGCGGAGCACTACCGCAGCAATCTGGCCGTGGACGCCAGCGGGGAAATCCTCTGCCGCTACGAGGCCGGAGCGTGGAAGGTGATTTCCGGCAACCGGTTTGAACGTGACGTGGCAAAACTGTTTCAGCGCCTGCGCGCGCCGTTCTCGGCGGGCAAGGTGGCGGGTGTGGTGGACACGCTGAAGCTGATGCTGCCGCAGCAGGATGCGCCGCAGCGCCAGCTTATCGGCTTCCGTAACGGCGTGCTCGATACCCGCACCGGCGCATTCAGCCCGCACCGCCGGGAGAACTGGCTGCGCACGGTCAGCGACGTGGACTACACCCGCCCGGTGACCGGTGAGACGCTGGAGAGCCACGCGCCGCACTTCTGGCAGTGGCTGGACCGGGCCGCCGGTCGCAGCGCGGAGAAGCGCGACATCATTCTGGCCGCGCTGTTCATGGTGCTGGCGAACCGCTACGACTGGCAGCTGTTTCTGGAGGTCACCGGCCCCGGCGGCAGCGGTAAAAGCATCATGGCGGAAATCGCCACCATGCTGGCCGGGCCGGATAACGCCGTGTCAGCCACCATCGAGACGCTGGAATCCTCGCGCGAGCGCGCGTCCGTTATTGGCTATTCGCTCATCCGCCTGCCCGACCAGGAGAAGTGGAGCGGCGATGGCGCGGGCATCAAGGCGATTACCGGCGGCGATGCGGTATCGGTGGACCCCAAGTATAAGGACGCCTACTCAACGCACATTCCGGCGGTGATTCTGGCGGTGAACAACAACCCGATGCGCTTCACCGACCGCAGCGGCGGCGTCTCCCGTCGCCGGGTTATCCTGCACTTCCCGGAAATCATCCCGGCGAACGAGCGCGACCCGCAGCTGAAGGAAAAGATACAGGCCGAGCTGGCCGTTATCGTGCGCCAGCTGATGCAGCGGTTCAGCCAGCCGCAGGACGCCCGCGCGCTGCTCCAGTCACAGCAGAACTCCGGGGAAGCCATGCGCATCAAGCGTGACGCTGACCCGATGGTGGACTTCTGCGGCTACCTGTTTGCGACGCCTGAGCCAAACGGCCTGCACATGGGGAACGCCAGCATCCGGCCCCTGCAACCCCGTCGCTATCTGTATCACGCCTATCTGGCCTACATGGAGGCCAACGGCTACCGCAATCCGCTCAGCATGAAGTCATTCAGCCAGGCGCTGGAGAGCATCCTGCGCGAGTACGGGCTGAACTACCTGAAGCGCCGCACGAAGTCAGGGATACAGACCAACCTCGACCTGACGGACGACAGCAGCGCCGACTGGCTGCCGAAGTGTGATGAACCGGCAGCAGCCTGACCAATCCGAACCGGCGAAAGCCGGTTTTTTTACGCCCATGCTTCACCACCGGTGAAGAATACCCGCCACCATTCACCCATTCAGCACCACATAACACTCTGTTTAATATGGATAAAAGTGAAAGGTGAACAGTGTGAAGGATTTTTAGTAAAATCATTTTTTTATCAACAGGTGTCTGTTGTGCATTCAGAAACACAAGACCAAATAAATTCTCTTTTGAAAGAAGCTAAAAGCATTGCCTTGAGATACTACCGGTTGACTTGCAAGCCGCTGGGAGTGACAGGCGAGGTTGCAGAGTATGAAGCCGCAACTATCCTTGGATTGGACTTATGCACAGCTCGCCAGGCGGGCTACGATGCTACCGAGTCAGTTGATGGCATCGTAAAAACGATCCAGATAAAAGGGCGCTATATGCCCGATCCGAAGAAGATTTCTGCAAGATTAGGATCGATTGATATAGCAAAACCATTTGATACCGTCTTACTTGTTCTTCTCGACGAAAACTATGATGCTTTCGCGATATATGAGGCCACACGCGAAAATGTGCTTAGTGCACTTCAAGCCCCAGGTTCGCGCTCAAGAAATGAACGAAATCAGTTAGGCATAGCAAAATTCAAAGCGATAAGCACATTGCGTTGGAGCCGAGCTTCCCAGTAAGAGATGTCGAAATTGGTATACGTTTAGGTATACGCACAAAGTTGAATTTAAAAATAAAACATATAAATCAAAAAGATAAAAAACAAACACAGACTCCGCCAGCCCCAAAATTCTCCGTCAGTGATTACCAGAGTCATCTGACGAAGTCCTGAAAGCCCGCAAAGCGCAAGCTCTGCGGGCTTTTTTGTTTTGTACCGAAGGCCAGTAATGGTGAGACCATCGCTACCAGTGAAATGTACTCAAGCAAGCTGCACACAATGGGAGCAAATCAGTGCAGCCAAATGGTAGCTCTGTCGACGTTCATGATGAGAAAGACATCACGGTGCAACTGGGCTCAAATGCCCCCTCACATCATGACCTCGTTATTAATGCTACCTCGGTCGGAATGGGAAACGATGAACGCATTCCCTTCTCTCTTGAAAAACTGCAACGCTCTGCACTCGTCTGCGACATCATCATCTACCCCGAAAAAACAACATTACTACGAGAGGCAGAGTTGAAAGGCCATCCCATACATTTCAGGCGATTGATGTTACAGCATCAAATCAGCCTTATGCGGGCGTATATGTTAAATCAACAGACTATCCCCTAAGATGCCTCGTTTTAAACGCTGTAAGTGGTGATAACAATAAATAGGTACACCCTACAACTCGGTACAAATTTGACTTACGTCGACATCATACAACGATCACATCATCAATTTATTCCGACCTATCTATCGCTCATGCAATGAAATCCGAAATGCGCACAACCTTATCTCAGCGGTCTTTTGTAGCTTAATTTTTTCGGGGAGACGATGATGTCTACCTCTAATACCGCTTAATAAACACGTAAAAAAGAGTACCGATTATTGATTTAACTCAGCCATCAAAGCATGCATAAATGATGACGTTTCCCTCCCCATTGTTTTAGAATGAAGAGTTTATGAGGTCATTCGCCTTCTTAAAATCTATCGCTGGGAGAGTTGTTTTGATTGGGAAACCACTTGTAGTGGATTTGGATGGTACGTTAATCCATTCCGACATGCTGCACGAATCTGCATTAAGGGTGTTTAGGGATAGCCCGTTTGAAACGCTCCGCATTCCATTCCTTCTGTTAAAGGGCAAGGCTTGTCTAAAACAGCACCTTGCTTCACGAGCTGAATTTACTCCTAAGACTCTCCCATACAACGAAGAGTTACTTGAATGGCTCAAGCAACAGCGTGAAGAGGGCCGATATCTGGTTTTGTGTACGGCATCTGATAAATCGATTGCAGACCGGATTGCGGAACACTTAGGCATTTTCGACGAAGTTATTGCCAGCGATGGGGTGTCGAATATTGCCGGGGAACACAAAGCAGCTGCTTTAGTGCAACGCTTCCAACAACATGGTTATGATTACGCTGGAAATTCCTCGACGGATTTACCGGTATGGTCGCAAGCGCATAAAGCCATCGTTGTTAATGGGTCAAACGATCTGGTGAAAAAGGCCCAGGATATTGCAACGGTTGAACGCGTATTTCCTAAACGAGAAATCGGCTTTTCCGCATGGCGTCGGATGTTACGAATTCACCAATGGCTAAAAAACCTTCTCCTTTTAGTGCCATTGTTTGCAGCACATGATGTGAGCAATGGTGAGGCATGGCTTTCTCTGCTGTTGGCATTCATTGCGTTTAGCCTTTGCGCTTCATCAGTGTATATCGCCAACGATTTACTCGATCTTGACAGCGACCGCCTACATCCCCGAAAACGAAACCGACCGTTTGCGTCAGGCCTGATACCCGCCTGGATAGGCGTATTGCTTGCGCCACTGCTACTGATCATCAGTCTGGCCGTAGCCGGGTTAGTAGGGAAACACTTTTTATTCTGGCTGCTGTTCTATTTCGCCCTGACCTGCGCCTACTCATGGCTACTCAAACGACTGATGTTGGTTGATTGCCTCACTCTGGCAATGCTGTATACCTTGCGAATTGTTTCTGGTGCGGCGGCTGTGGGTCACGATCTCTCATTCTGGCTGTTGGCTTTTTCGGTATTTCTATTCCTTTCTCTCGCATTCGTTAAACGTTATGCAGAATTGGAACTTCAACTGCTCAGCGGAAAAGAGAAAATTCATGGCCGTGGATACCATACCGCCGATGCACCTTTGATTCAGACTATGGGGATTGTGGCTGGTTACTCATCTGTTTTGGTACTCGCGCTATATCTGAACAGCGATGCTGTGCTGAAATTGTACGCCGCACCTGAACTGATTTGGGGGGCCGTACCTGTCATGTTGTTTTGGGTAAGCTGGATGTGGATGCAAGCCCATCGAGGCAAAATGCACGATGACCCACTGGTCTTTGCAGTCAAAGATCGTGCCAGTCTCAGCGCGGGTATTATATTTGCCGCTATTTTGGTTGCCGGCACAGTGGGGGTTTCATGGTAACGATAAACTCATGGGGCCGCCTGTCTCGTGAAGAACACAACGTGGTGGCATTGAGTGACCGTGGTCAGATACAGGCTTCTCTCACCACTCCCGGTCTGGCTCATGGCATGGGACGCAGCTATGGCGATGTATGCCTAAATCCGCAGGGTGAGATCTGGATAACAACCGGACTTGACCACTTTATCGCCTTTGATGAAAGCACAGGGCGTTTGGTATGCGAAGCTGGAGTCTTGCTCCAGGACATTCAGAGGCTGATGATTCCGCGTGGCTGGATTCTGCCCGTTACGCCAGGGACTCAGTTGGTGACCGTTGGCGGAGCCATCGCCAATGATGTACATGGTAAAAACCATCATGTTGTGGGTTCATTCGGGGATCACATTAAAAGTCTGACCCTGATCCGGACCAATGGCGAAACGATCGAATGTGGCCCAGACCAGCATCCTGAATGGTTTTCCGCCACGGTGGGTGGCGTTGGTCTCACTGGCGTGATCGCTTCAGCCGAAATACAGCTTCGTCCCGTTGCGGGTCCATGGGTCGATACCGAGACCATTGCCTTTGACAACCTCGAGGAGTTTTTCCGACTGTCGGACACGTCAGAAGCCCAGTGGGAGCATACCGTCTCGTGGATCGACTGTATCTCAAAAGGCGGCGGCCGCGGTTTATTCATGCGCGGGAATCCGGCTGATACAAAGGATCGTAAGGCACCGAAGGCTGGCAAACTCACGATGCCCATCGTGCCCCCGGTCTCAATGGTTAACCGCCTGACACTTCGTCCTTTCAATATGACCTACTACCACCTCAAAAAGTGGCAGGCAAAAAGGGAACTCGCTCATTACGAGCCCTTTTTCTATCCCCTCGATAATGTGCTGCACTGGAACCGGATGTACGGTCCCAAAGGTTTCTATCAGTACCAGAGTGTGGTACCACGCGAAGTGGGACAAGATGCAGTTCAGGCGATGTTGAAAGAGATAGCACGCTCTGGAGATGGCTCCTTCCTCGCAGTACTCAAAACTTTTGGTAACCGACAGCCCCTTGGTATGCTGAGTTTTCCACAGCCGGGGGTCACACTGGCGTTGGATTTCCCAAACCATGGAGACCGCACGCACAAACTGTTCAAGCGACTGGATGCCATCGTACGTGAAGCGAAAGGCCGTATCTATCTCGCCAAGGATGCGCGCATGCCGAAAGAATTGTTCGAAGCTGGCTATCCACGCCTGGCTGAATTTATCCAATACCGAGACCCGGGCATCAGCTCTGGCCTCTCACGCCGCCTAATGGGAAGTTGAATGAAGCTTAAGAAAAAAATCGCCATCATTGGTGCTACTTCTGCGATTGCTGAACAATGCGCACGACAGTGGGCGAAAGAGAACCCATCAGAGATTGTTTTGGTCAGCAGGAATCAGGAAAAAGCCGAACGTATTGCTTCAGATCTCAAGGTGCGTACCCCGGATGCAGTAATTACCAACCTTCAGGTAGATTTTCTCGATGCGGGCCAAATTCAAGAGCTGATTCATCAAATCTATCAGTCAGGCAATGTTGATGTGGCACTTATTGCGCACGGCTCCCTGCCTGACCAGGAAGCATGTCAGAATGATCTCGTCCTGTGTCGGGAAGCTCTGGATGTCAATGGTATTTCGCCGGTGCTGTTTGCCGAGGCGTTTGCCATGCAGATGCAAAAGGCCAATAGTGGAACGCTCGCGATTATCGGTTCAGTTGCGGGTGACAGAGGCAGGAAATCTAACTATACCTACGGTGCCGCAAAAGGGTTGGTTGCAGGCTATGTACAAGGTTTACAACACCGCTTTGCAAATACGAATGTAAAGGTGGTTTTAATTAAACCAGGACCAACCGATACACCAATGACCGCACATCTCAAACAATCCGGTGCCAAACTCGCCCCCGTTGATCGCGTGGCAGCGGAGGTTGTACGCGGCATTGAAAGCGGGCAACGTGTTATATACACGCCAAAAATTTGGTCAGTAATCATGATGGTTATTCGCAATTTGCCACATTTCGTATTTAAAAGGTTGGATATTTAATGTCAGGATTGAAACCTAATACGGCTTCAGGAAGAAGCGCCAGCCTTATTAATAACCGTGCTATAAAGGATGCCGTATTTTTACTGGCTCTACTGTTGGTAGCAATTGTGGTTATTGTTCCTTTGTCGCCAAGAATGCCATGGTCAGGTCTCGACCCATCATGGATGTATGGGATGAACGAGGCAACTGCTCAGGGAATGTCTTTCGGCAAAGACATCGTCTTTACCTTCGGCCCATACTCTTCAATTTATACAAGAAGCTATCTTCCAGCCACCGATCACTTGATGATCTGGGGGTCGCTCGTTCTGGCAGTTTCCTTTGCCGTTGCTGTCTGGCTTAACTTCAGGACGGCGGGATGGGCTTTAAAAATTGCATTACTGGTTACCCTGAGCGCATTAACATATAGCCGCGATGCTCTATTCTTCTTTTATACAATGTTGGTAGGTATTCAGGTCTATCACTGGGCAATGGCATTCGATGCAAAGCAGGTTGCAGGATCAAAGGGTTTCGCTCTCAACGCAGTTTTGTTTGTGCCCTTTGGTTTATTGCCACTGATTAAAGGCTCGACGCTTGCTGCATGCATAGGAATTTCTTTTCTTGCGTTTGCTTTGCTGGTGAAAAGAAGGCAATGGAAACTCTGTCTTCTGATTGGCGCAACAATTTTAGTTTCGATGATGGTTTTTTGGGCGCTTTCCGGACAACCGTTAACCGGTCTTGCGGGTTATTTTATCGGGATGGCACCCATTGTTAGCGGTTACACCGAAGCTATGGCAATAAAAGGGGCTTCGCGTGAATACATTATGTATTTGCTGGCGACAGTCGCCCTTGTTGGTTTTCTGCTACGTGGCACGCGGGGTTCTTATTACGACCGAACGATTGTTGCATTTGTTTTTTTAGGCATCCTCTTTTTGGCTTTAAAAGCGGGCTTCGTCAGACATGACAGTCATGCGAACATTTCTGGAGCGATGATTCTGCTGGGAGCATTATTGGCAGGAACGCTACTCTCAACCAGAAGCGCCCCCCCCCTCCTCGCAGTCTGTTTGCTGGTGTGGGGTTACATCGATTTTTCCTATGCCCAAAACCCCATTGAAAGCATTGGAGCCAATACCAAGAACACGTTTTCCGGCGCATGGAATGGGCTAAAACAGCGCGTATCGACACCCCAGGCACTGACAAACGATTTTAACGATCGGATAAACCAACTGAATAAGCTTGGAGCCATTCCGAAGTTGGAAGGAACCGTTGATATTTATTCCTACGATCAATCTTATCTGCTCGCGTCTGGAAATAAGTGGAACCCACGCCCTATCCTGCAAAGTTATTCGGTCTACACCCCTAAACTTGCCGAATTAAATAAGATGCACCTTCTTGGAGACAATCGACCAGATAATGTTATCTTCAACGTTCAACCTATTGATAATAGGTTACCGACGCTTGAGGATGGTGCAAGCTGGCCTATTTTGCTGTCCAATTATGAACCAACCGCATTTTCGGGTGGTTATTTGTACCTTAAGCACCGAAACACCCCCACGCCATCAAACGAACCACTAAAACCAATCGGTGGAGGCGTTTACTCGTTTGGTGAGCAGATCAATTTGCCTGAATCTGACAAACCGCTATTTGCGAAGCTTGATATTCGCAAAAGCTTAGCGGGTTCGGTCATGAATACGTTATTCAAGACAAGCCAGCTTGAGATGAAACTGACGATGCAAAATGGCATCACTCGCAACTACAGAATCATCTCGGGAATGACGGAGTCTGGTTTTATCATTTCACCACTTATCGAAAATACTGAAGAATTTGGATTACTTACCTCAGATGCGCATACTCTCAATGATAAGAGAGTGAAATCGATTGAGATTTCTGCAACAAAACTGCCCTTTCTTTGGAAGCGGTCGTTTAATATCGAATTCTATCCGCTCGATTACCCGTCCTCACCGGATTTCATTGGTAAAATGGGTTTTGCTAAACCTCTGTCGGGATCCTTTGACAACGCCACATTAGTTCAACAATGCAACGGGAGTATTGATTCTGCGAATGGCGTCTCTCCATCATCTGGCACCATCAAAGCTTCATCATTACTCAATATTCAAGGCTGGCTGGCAGCTTCCGTTTCCCCTGCCGAAGTCCCGGATAATATTTATCTGGTACTAACTGATAGTGAAGGAAAACGTCATTTGTTTGATACTGAGCATGTAACGCGCCCAGACGTTGGTGAGTACTTCAAACAACCCTCATTGAACTCTTCCGGTTACCAATCGACCGCTGATGTGTCAAATTTAAATGGGGACTACAAGTTGGGACTTGCATACGCCAGAGACAATGAACTCTTTGTGTGCCCCCAATTCAACGTCCCGGTCAAGATATCTCAGGAGTAAATTTTGTTGCAGAAAAAGATAATACTTTCTGGCGGGGCTGGTCTGGTCGGTCAAAATTTGGTGGCCCGACTCAAGGCAAAAGGCTATTCAAACATTGTTGTTCTCGACAAGCATCGTACTAATCTGGACGTGCTGAAACGAGTTCAACCCGACATCACTGTCGAGTATGCCGATCTTGCCGAACCCGGCCAGTGGCAGCAGCACTTCGTAGGGGCGGATGTCGTGGTGATGTTACAGGCTCAGATTGGCGGTAACGATTATCAGGAGTTCGTGCGAAACAATATTGATTCGACCCGCCTCCAACTGGAAACCATCAAAGCGAACAACGTACCCTACATGGTACAGATCAGCTCCTCGGTCGTGGAATCGGTCGCTGATGATTTCTATACCAACACCAAAAAGGAACAAGAGAAAATGGTGTTAGAATGTGGTATTCCCTGCCCCATTCTGCGCCCCACCTTGATGTTTGGCTGGTTTGATCGCAAACACCTGGGCTGGTTATCACGCTTTATGAAGAAGGTCCCCGTGTTTCCGATCCCTGGGGATGGTCGCTACATGCGACAGCCACTTTATGTCGGAGATTTTGCCAATATCATTATCAGCTGCATCGAGAATGGCATTCGCGATGGCGTGTATAACATCTCAGGCCATGAAAAAATCGACTATATCGACATGATTCGCGAGATTAAACGCGCAATTCGGGCCAAAACGATAATTTTACGCATTCCATATTCTCTTTTTTATGCCTTGCTGTGGGTATGGGGCAAGTTTGATAAAAACCCGCCTTTTACCACCCAACAACTGGCGGCTTTAACGGCGAAGGATGAGTTCGAGGTGATTGATTGGCCCGGTATTTTCGGTGTTCCTTACACCCCTTTCAGTGCGGCTGTGGAAGAAACCTTTAACGATCCGCGCTATAGCGGTGTAGAGCTGGAGTTTTAAGATGGGACAACGCATTGCGGTGTTGGGCGCGGGTCCAATGGGTTTAGCAGTAGCCTACCAGTTAGCGCTTGATGGTCATCAACCCGTGCTTTTTGAAGCAGACGATCGTGTGGGTGGCATGACCGCGACATTTG
Organism: Pantoea phytobeneficialis; assembly: GCF_009728735.1. Lineage (NCBI taxonomy): Bacteria > Pseudomonadati > Pseudomonadota > Gammaproteobacteria > Enterobacterales > Erwiniaceae > Pantoea > Pantoea phytobeneficialis. The sequence goes on along the minus strand of NZ_CP024636.1, from coordinate 2,899,706 downwards.
ATTTTAGTGGTCTGGATATTGAACGCTACTACCACTTTCATTGCATCTCTGATCATGCCTTTTTGCAGGTACTTGAAGAATTAGGCATTGCCGATCAGATGAAGTGGACGGAAACCAAGATGGGCTACTGGTATCAGGGACGTTTGCAGCCCTGGGGTAACCCGGTTGCCCTGCTCAAATTCCGTGGTTTAAGCCTGATGGCTAAATTCCGCTATGGCTTACATGCTTTCCTGTCGACCAAACGCGACGACTGGCGTCCACTGGATCATGTGGAGGCAAGTGGCTGGATCAAGCGCTGGGTGGGTGCAGAGGCCTGGGAAGTTTTGTGGCGCCGACTTTTTGACTACAAGTTCTACGACTATGCCCAAGGTTTGTCAGCAGCCTGGATTTGGAGCCGTATCCGTCGTATTGGCCGTTCCCGTTACAGTTTGTTCCGTGAGAAACTGGGTTACCTTGAAGGGGGTTCAGCCACGCTGTTAACCGCACTGAAAAGTGCCATCGAGGCCAATGGTGGCGAAATAAGACTGAAGTCACCTATCGAGAAGGTAGTCATCAACAATGGCAAGGTGGCTGGCGTGCAAGTAGCTGGTCAGCTTGAATCCTTCGATAAGGTGATCAGCACCATTCCGCTGCCTTATGTCTCTAAACTTATGCCAGATTTACCCTCAGATCTGTTGGCTAAATTCAGTGCCACCAAGAACATCGCGGTGGTCTGCGTAATTGCCAAACTCAGAAAAGCAGTAACAGAGAACTTCTGGTTGAACACCAATGACCCGGAGATGGATATCCCAGGCCTGGTGGAGTACACGAACCTGCGTCCACTCGACCAACATGTCGTGTATGTGCCGTTCTATGTGCCGGGCGAGCATCCCCTGTATGCTGAGTCTGATGAGGCTTTCCTGACTAAAGTGCGCAACTATCTCAAGAAGATCAATCCGTCGCTGACTGATGATGATTTTATTGACATGCGTGCCAGCCGTTATCGCTACGCACAGCCGATCTGCGATCCCGGATATCTGGAAAAATTGCCTCCAGTCGCCTTACCCGTGCAGGGACTGTGGGTGGCGGATACCTCTTACTACTACCCGGAAGATCGCGGCATTTCAGAAAGTATCGGATTTGGCCGACAAATGGCGAAGATGGCCACCCCGGAAAACAAGGAGTCTCCTCAGCCATGATCTCGCCACAATTCCTGCGATTTCTAGTCGCTGGAGGAATCGCTGCCGCAGCTAACTTTGGTTCACGATTCGTCTTTAGTATGTTTGTCGGCTACGGCTTCGCGGTTTTTTTTGCTTACCTGGTCGGTATGCTGGTGGCTTTTCTGCTGATGCGCGGGCATGTTTTTAATGCAAGTCAGGGCCCGCTCGCACCACAGGTATACAAGTTTGTGGCAGTGAACGTTTTGGCCGTTATTCAGACATTGGCGATCAGTCTGCTTCTGGCTCGCTGGTTGTTGCCATCGGTTGGCATCGTGGATCATGCCGAAGCGATAGGCCATTTGGCCGGTGTGCTGGTACCGGTGGTGACCAGCTACTTTGGCCATAAGCTTTTAACCTTTCGATGAACAAGTTCTTTACTCGACTCCAGGGTGCGCTGCATGAGCGGCGCATCATTCGCGCCATTGTCTGGTTTGTCACTATTGGAGTAATGCTTTATCTGGCGGCTGTTTTCTGGTCCGGGTGGCAGTCGACGGTAGAAGCATTCTCTGCGCTAGGACTTCAGACGTTGGTGATCAGTGCCGTTCTGTCGAGTAGTTCTTATTTATGGCGCTTCGGACGGTGGGAGTATTCTCTTCATTGTCTCGATAATGTCGTCCCCAGATTTACCCATCTCGGCATTTATATGTCCGGGCTTGCCTTGACGGCCACACCAGGGAAATCCGGCGAAACTTTTCGTTCTGCTTTGTTGGTCCCGCACGGCGTGAAGGTTACGCACAGCCTCGCCACGTTCCTTGTTGACCGAGGGTCAGATGTATTGGGGATGATTTTGCTGGGTATGCTGGCCGCCATGACGGCAGGGCAGTCGCTGGCTTGGGTATGGCTGTTGGCGTTCGCTGCTATTCTGCTGGGGAGTTGCGTCTTTGCATACGCCCTTTCACACCCTATGGTCAGTACCGGCTGGAACCGACTGGGTCGTGCAGTGACATGGTTGCCAATCAAAGGTGGGCAAGCGACGCTTGAAGCCTGGGCTCAAGTGTGGAAACCCACCAGAGTTTCGGCTTTCTCGGTTGTCGCGATGGTAGCTTATGGCACGCAGGCTCTGGTCTTTGCCTGGTTCTGCCAGATCCTGGGAACGGGCATTTCAAGCGCTGACTGCGTGTTAATCTTTGTGCAGGCAACGTTGTTCGGCGCAGCAAGTATGATACCAGCCGGACTTGGCGTCATGGAGGCCGCACTGGTTTTTCAGTTGGTGGCGCATGGTGTCAGCGATGGTACGGCGATGTCTCTTGCCATCTCAATTCGTCTGGTAACGCTATGGTTTGGGATGTCATTGGGTGCGCTCTCTTTGTTGCTGTTGTCGGGTCGGGACCTGAGCTCAAAACAAGGCCCCACCAGAACACGATGATTCATTTACAGTTTATTCCTAAAGCCAGATGTTATTGAGCGTGCCATTGTTAACTACAGTCATAACAATGATGACTTTGATGAGGGAATATTCATGAAAAAGACAATTATCGCTTTATCAACATTTCTGCTGGCTTCGTCGGCATTTGCCGCTACCACACACGCAACAGATAACGATGTGGCCAATGCACAGGCTGGCGCAAATACGGCTAAAGAGAAACTGCATCAGGCCCAGGATCAGGGCGCTGAGCTGAAACTCAAGTCCAAACATGCCGCTGAAGGAAAGAGCGACAGCCTGAGCAGCAAAGCCAGCGAAGGGACGCAAAAAGCCTGGCATAAAACCAAAGAAACCACGGAAAAAGGTGTGGATGCCACCAAAGAAGGTGCGCAAAAAGGCTGGAACAGCACCAAAGAAGGTGCCAGCGAACTGAAGAAAAAAGTGACCGAATAATGCTCACAGAGGCCGCAGCGAATGCGGCCTTTTTTATTGCCATAATCCTCAATTTTGCTTCCCGACGACATAGCGCTTACACTGGTGTTTTCCATTCATAACCATTAATCATTCTTATGTCAGACACCTTCACTCGCCAACCTCTTCCCCTGCCAAATGGTCACAACAAAGTGCTGCTGCACTCCTGCTGCGCGCCATGTTCAGGTGAAGTGATGGAAGCGATGCTGGCCTCCGGTATCGACTACACCATCTTTTTCTACAATCCGAACATTCATCCGCTGAAAGAGTACGAACTGCGCAAAGAGGAGAATATCCGCTTCGCCGAACAGTTTGGCGTACCTTTTGTTGATGCAGATTATGACAAAGACAACTGGTTTGAACGCGCGCGCGGTATGGAGTGGGAACCGGAGCGTGGGGTGCGTTGTACCATGTGTTTTGATATGCGTTTCGAACGCACAGCGCTGTATGCTTATGAACATGATTTCCCGGTGATTACCAGTTCCCTCGGCATCTCTCGCTGGAAAAACATGCAGCAAATCAACGATTGTGGCGTACGAGCCGCAGCGCGCTATCCCGACATGTTGTATTGGGAATTTAACTGGCGCAAAGGTGGTGGCTCGGCACGTATGATTGAAATCAGCAAGCGCGAACGTTTTTATCAGCAGGAATACTGCGGCTGTATCTATTCGCTACGCGATACCAATCGCCATCGCGTGGCCAGTGGCCGTGAACGCATTGAAATAGGCGTACAGTATTACCAGCCAGATGAATAAAGCCAAAGATTAACTTTGCAGGATGCTGGTGAAAAAACGCTGCACCAGCGCCGCATTCGGTTTTTTCCCTTCCTGAATGATGGAACGTAACAGCCAGGCGTCGGTAAAGGCGACTACCGCCTCGGCTTGCTGCGCAGTCAGTGCAAAATGTTGCTGTAAAATGTGCTGGTGGCTGGCAATCCATGCGGCAGCAGCCTGACGCAGACGTGGACGCGATACTGCCGCCACAAATAACGCGTATTCACAAATTAGCCTTTCGCGTTCATCCAGAGTCCAGAAAAGAAATTGGGTTAGTTGCTGCGCGACAGAGTTTTCTTCCATTGCAGCAAACCACGCGTGCGTCTGCTGCGTAAAGCTCTCCACCGCCCGTTCAATTACCGCCGCATGCAGTTCATCCAGGTTTTTAAAATGATAGGTGACGGTGCCTGGTGAAATCGCGCACTGTTCAGCCACCGCACGGTGAGTACAGGCATGCAGTCCCTCCAGGCGGATAATCATCGCCGCATGATGCAAGATCGAATCACGCATCTGTTCACCACCGGCGCGCCCTGCCCTTTTTCCGTCACCTGACATTTGGCTCACCTTATTTCAATAGCTCGGCAGTGCCTGAAAAGGTGTTCTTACCATTGGCAGAAGTGATATGAAATGCCGACGCACCGGCAAGGTCAGCTTTCTGCCCCAGTGCAGCCACCAATTCATCCAGATTACGGGCACCGCTGGCGCTGATATGCCCAACCACCTGTTGCGTACCAGGCATTATCACTTCCGTCGCCGCCAGAGAAGAAGCACTGACTGCAACCAGCGCGCCCGCCATCATCATTTTCACAAGGATATTTTTCATGTTTGCTCCAATTAACAGGGAAATGTTGGAGCGCATGGTAGAGCGGTACTCAGACAAACATAACCCCGCCCCGCTGACAAACTTATTCACTAATATTGAACAACCAAACACAACAAAATTACCGTACATCGTACAAATTTCAGCACTAAAACCCAACCATAAGCTGAATGACATGGTTATGCAGCCAAAACCTCTGCTAATCGTACTGGCGTACAACCAAATCGTGTCAAGCCTTCTCGATATGCAGCAAAAAAAAGCAGCGTTTCGCGCGGAAACGCTGCTTGATAAAAAGCCCAAATGGTTAAATTCGTTAGCGAATCACCACGGTTAACAGCACAATCACCACCATGATGATCAGGCAATGGCACACCACTTTATCCAGTTTGCGCATCATGCCTCCCTGGGGTTAGAACCACTGACCAAAACGTTTGATGTAGAGGGTTTTCATTCCCTGGGCAACCAGGCAGTAACCCAGCAAGGTGGCGACCAGCCACGGGAAGTAAGCCCACGGCAACGGGACCAGTCCCACCATGGCACCAAGCGGTGAGAACGGCAGCAATATCCCCGCTACCATCACACAGGCCGTCGTCAGCAGCACCGGTAACGCTGCGCGGCTCTGAATAAACGGGATCTTTTGCGTACGCAGCATATGTACCACCAGCGTCTGCGACAGCAATCCCTCGACAAACCAACCGGACTGGAACAACGACTGCATGGCCGGAGAATTAGCGGCAAACACATACCACATCACCGCAAAGGTGGTGATATCGAAGATCGAAGATGTCGGCCCAATCCACAACATAAAACGTTTGATGTTGCGCGCATCCCATTTACGCGGTTTACGCAGAAACTCGCGGTCCATTTTGTCCCACGGTAGTGCCAGCTGCGAGACGTCATACATCAGGTTCTGAATCAACAAATGAATCGCCAGCATTGGCAGGAATGGAATGAACGCACTCGCCACCAGTACCGAGAACACGTTGCCAAAGTTAGAGCTGGCGGTCATGTTGAGGTACTTAATGATGTTGCCGAAGGTTTCACGTCCTTTCATCACCCCCGCTTCCAACACCATCAAATCTTTTTCCAGCAGGATAATGTCAGAAGACTCCTTGGCGATATCTGCCGCACTGTCCACCGAGATGCCAACGTCGGCATCGCGCAGTGCCGGAGCATCATTGATACCATCGCCCAGAAAGCCTACGGTATGATCCTGCTGCTGCAAGGCTCGCAAAATGCGCGATTTTTGTAACGGCGTCAGTTTGGCAAACACCGCGCTACGTGCAGCAACTGTTGCCAGCTGCTCATCGTTTATTGCCGCGATATCATCGCCGGTGACAATGGTGCCGCAGTCGATGCCCACCTGCTGGCAAATACGCGCCGTGACCACCGGATTATCCCCGGTCAACACTTTCACGCTGACACCATTCTCCTGAAGCGCGGTGATGGCTTTCGCAGCGCTCTCTTTAGGCGGATCGAGGAACGTCAACAACCCTTCCACCGTCAACCCCTGCTCATCTGCCACGCTCAACGCATGTTGTAAGCCCGGATCAGGCAGCACACGACTGGCTACCAGCAAGACCCGGAATCCTTGTTGGTTGTACTGATGAGCCAGCGCCAGTAGCTCCGCACGGCGGGTTTCATTAAGTGGCTGGATCAGTTTGCCTTCACGTTCAGCGACGGAAATGCTCAACATCTCTTCCACCGCGCCTTTACAGATCAACAGTTGCTGGCCGAGACGACGATCGCCCACCACCACCGAGACACGGCGACGGACAAAATCAAACGGCAACTCATCCACTTTGCTGTAATAATCGGCCACCGCATGGCTGACGCGGGTTTCACCGTAGCGCAGAATCGCGCGATCCATCAGGTTGGGCGTGCTGCTCTGATAGTGGCTGTTCAGCCAGCTCAGCATCAGAACGCGTGAGTTCTCGACACCAGCGCAATCCAGATGATGCTCCAGAATGATGTTGTCCTGGGTCAGTGTGCCGGTTTTGTCAGTACACAGGATGTCCATCGCCCCGAGGTTCTGAATCGCGTTCAGACGCTTCACAATCACTTTGCGGCGCGACATGGCGATGGCCCCTTTCGCCAGATTGGAGCTGACAATCATCGGCAACATTTCCGGCGTCAGACCCACCGCCACCGCCAGCGCGAACAGGGTGGCATCCAGCCAGTCGCCTTTGGTCAGGCCATTGATCAGCAGCACCACCGGCACCATCACCAGCATAAAGCGAATCAATAACCAACTGACGCTATTCACCCCCCGGTCAAAGGCAGTTTGCGTCCGGTTGCCAACAATGGATTTCGCCAGGCTGCCAAAATAGGTTTCTTCACCGGTTGCCACCACCACCGCTTTGGCGGTGCCGCTGGAGACATTGGTGCCCATCAGGCAGACGCTACCTAACTCCAGCAAAGATGCGCCCTGCTGGCTTTCGCTGCTGCTTTTACTCGCCACATTGCCGGTGACATCATATTTTTCTACCGGCAGCGATTCGCCAGTCAGAATCGCCTGGCTGATAAACAGATCGCGTGAATCCAGCAGGCGCACATCAGCCGGGACCAGATCACCGGCAGACAGCCAGATAATGTCCCCTGGCACCAGCGTGGTGATATCCACTTCCTGTTTGCGGGCGGGTTGCTGTGCCGATTCACGACGCTGCACCGTGGCAGTGGTGCGAACCATCGATTTCAATGCCTGGGCGGCTTTATTGGTGCGAAACTCCTGCCAGAAGCGCAGCAAACCGCTGAGCGTTACCATCGTTACAATGATGATGACACCGGTAAGGTCAGTCTCCTCCCCACGACGCGCGGGCAGCCAGAAATCGGTAACGAAACTCACCAACGCCAGTACCATCAGGACATAGATAAACGGGTTGTTGAATGCCTGGACCAGTTGCACCAACGCCGGTGGCGCTTTGTCATGAGCCACCTGGTTGTAGCCAAATACCGCGAGGCGCGCTTCGGCTTCGTTGTGGCTCAGCCCCTCGGCATCGCTGTGCATGCGCGCGAGGGTTTCGTTGGCGGTGTAAGCCGCTTCTTCTTCAATCAGATAGCGAGGAGTTTTCTGGCGTGGTGGACGTGCCAGATTCAGCACACTTTTTTCATTATTGAGTTTCATGTCAGTCATCGTGACATTCCTCTTTTTTACGGCGATAAATATCCCTGCATGTCAGGCATGCATTATTGGGGTGCAAATTAACGGCTAAAGGTTATTTAGAAAAAAATAACCTGTCGGGAATTTTCATATATCCTCCCGGAAATACAGAATAAACAACCCACCTGCCTCACAGGCAAGAAGCTGAACTTAAAATGTGGGTCTGCACACGACAGGCGCAGTAAAACTCAGCACACTGAAGATCAGTGTGCGCACCGAGGTGGAGGGAAAAGTGCGTGTAAAATCATATGCATGACGTCAACCCCCGAGCATTAGCCCGTAGCAAATCCATATAAAGGGGAACAATCGTCAGAAATGAGAGAGGATTGCTGCCCGCCGACTCCGGCAAGCAGCAACAAAAGAATTCGCGCGTCAGCTTGCCTTGTGTAATGTTAAATAAGGGTGACTGTCCAACTGAATTCTCCTGTTTGAAGTTGCGGCCATTATATTCCCGAGTCGGGTATTGTAAAGTTAATTATTCGGCCATCGGCTTCCGTTTAATTTCCGTTGTAAATTGCCGGATACGCCGCAGCCGAATGTTAAGGTTTCGCAAATCCGTTAACCTCCTTATAACCGTAACGCTAGTCTTAGAACAGATAAGCATATGCATAGCCAATAATTGACTATTCTTCATGGCAGCGCTTTCGTAAACTCGCGTTACTTTTTTATAAGGCAAGGAAATCACATGAAAAAAATAATCCCCTCCCTGCTGGCGTTATCGATGGTAGCCGCATTCACAACGCAAGCCGCCACCCCGAAAGATACGCTGGTGATTGCCCAATCTACCGACGATGCCGACAGCTTTGACCCGGCGAAAGGTTTTGAGCTGACCACGGTGCAGGCGTTTACTAACCTTTATCAACGTCTGGTCCAGTCTAATCCGCAGAATCCGACCGAACTGCAACCGACACTCGCCACCTCGTGGCAGCCAGGCAGCGACAACCGCAGCCTGACCTTTGAACTGCGTAAAGATGCCAAATTCTCCAGCGGCAACCCGCTGCGCCCGGAAGATGTGATCTTCTCGCTGGGCCGCGTAGTGAAACTAAACCTCGATCCATCCTTTATCCTGACCCAGTTGGGCTGGAACAAAGACAACGTCGACAGTTTCCTGACCAAAGTCGACGATAACCACGTCAAAATCAGCTGGAGCGCCAACGTCAGCCCGGCCTACGTGCTGAGCCTGCTTTCGGCACCGGTTTCTTCGATTGTTGATGAGAAAACCGCGCTGGCGCATGAAAAGAATGGCGACTTCGGTAATGGCTGGCTGGCGACCAACTCCGCAGGCAGCGGTCCGTATCAGATCCGCAAAGTGGTACTGCATGAAGTGGTGCTGCTGACGGCTAACCCAACCTCGCCGGCTGGCGCGCCAAAACTGAAAAATATTCTGATCAAAAACGTGCCGGAACCGGCCGCCCGTCGTCTGCTGCTGGAACAGGGTGATGTGGATATCGCACGTAACCTCGGCGCTGACCAGATCGCCGCGCTGAAAGGCAAAGCGGGCGTCAAAACCGAAGCCATTCCGATGGCCTCGCTTTACTACATCCAGTTCAACGTCGGTTCCGATCCGGTGCTGAAAAACCCGGCCCTGTGGGAAGCAGCACGTTACCTGTTCGACTACAAAGGTATCGCTAACGACCTGCTGAAAGGTCAGTTCGAAGTGCACCAGACCTTCCTGCCGAAAGGTTTCCTTGGCGCGCTGAACGATACCCCGTACAGCTACGATCCGGAAAAAGCCAAAGCGATTCTGAAGAAAGCCGGTCTGACCAACGTCAGCTTTACCCTCTCCACCAGCAACCAGCCGCCGTATCTCGACATTGCTCAGGCGTTGCAGGGCAGCTTTGCCAAAGGTGGCGTGAAAGTTGAAGTCCAACCGGGCCTCAGCTCTGAAGTCTCCACCAAAGTGAAGGCGCATCAGTACCAGGCCACGCTGAATGCCTGGGGTGCAGACTACTTCGACCCCAACACCAACGCCGCCTCTTTTGCTTACAACCCGGAAGATGGCAGCAAAACCATCGCTTACCGTTCCGACTGGCATATCCCGGAGCTGAGCAAGCAAACGCTGGCGGCCACCGCCGAGAGCGACAACAACAAACGTGTTGAGCTGTACCAGGCAATGCAGCGTGAAGTGTTGAAGAACTCACCGTATGTCATCGGCTTGCAGGCACGTAACCTGATTGCGTTACGCGATAACCTGAAAGGCTATGTGCAGGGGATCAACCCGGATATGGTGTATTACTCACAGGTCACCAAGTAATGGCGGCGTCAGCCCCACAGGCCGGGTCCGCCCGGCCACTCTGGCAACGCACCAGCCGATTGCTCACCAGCCTGCTGTCGTTGCTGGTGACGCTGATCGGCCTGCTGGCCTTTACCTTTATGCTGTCGCATCTGTCGCCGGTCGATCCGGTACAACAGATCGCGGGCGATCACGCCAGTGAAGCCACCTATGCCCAGGTGCGGCACGATCTCGGTCTCGATCAACCGGTGCTGGTGCAGTTCTGGCGTTATATCAGCCATCTGGCACAGGGTAATCTTGGGCTGTCCCACCTGACCAATCAGCCGGTAAGTGCCGACCTGATGCGCACCTTCCCGGCCACCATTGAGCTGGCAACCTGTTCGATGATTTTTGCCGCCGTGTTCGGCGTGGCGCTGGCATTGCTGGCTGCATGGAAACCGGGCAGCATCATCGACAACGTGGCACGTTTTATTTCACTGCTTGGCTACTCGGTGCCGGTGTTCTGGCTCGGCTTGCTGGGCCTGCTGCTGTTTTATGCCGTGCTGCACTGGTCTGCCGGACCAGGACAGTTAGACGACATCTGGATTTATACGCTGGAGCCAAAAACCGGCTTCGTACTGATCGACAGCTGGCTGTCGGGCGATCCTGAGATGTTCCGCAACGCCATTGCCCATATCTGGCTGCCGGTGGTGATCCTCGGGCTGCTGGCGATGGCAGGGATTACGCGCCTGTTGCGTGCCGCGCTGCTGGAAGAGAGCAGCAAGGAGTACGTTATCCTGGCGCGCGCCAAAGGTGCTGGCCGCACACGTATTCTGCTGCGCCATATCTTTCCTAACGTGCTGGGCACGCTGATTACCGTTATCGCCCTCTCATACGCCACCTTGCTGGAAGGTTCGGTGCTGACTGAAACCGTTTTTGCCTGGCCTGGTGTTGGGCGTTATATGACCAATGCCTTGTTCTCCGCCGATGTTCCGGCGATTCTCGGCGCCACCTTGCTGATTGGCAGCTGCTTTATCCTGCTCAACGCCGTGGCCGACGCCCTGACCTGGTTAACCGATCCGAGAACCCGATGACTCAACAACTCTCTGAACTGGAAACGTTACGTCCACGCCGCAGCCGTCGCCGCATCACCTCCCTCAGCATCGGTTTAACGCTGGTGGGAATTCTGCTGGTGATGGCGATCTTTGCCCCGTGGCTCGCCCCTGACGATCCCAATGTGCAAACCATCGGTATGCGTCTGCTGCCCCCTTCGGCCGCCCACTGGTTTGGCACCGATGGTTTTGGCCGTGACCTGCTGTCGCGCGTGATTTACGGTACGCGCCCAACGCTGATGCTGGTGACGCTGATTTTGGTGCTAACCATTCCGGTGGGTCTGCTGGTCGGTATCACCGCCGGTTACGTTGGCGGCTGGACTGAACGCGTTTTGATGCGCATTACCGACATCTTTCTCTCGCTGCCTAACCTGGTGATCGCTCTGGCGTTTGTCGCCATGCTTGGCCCCGGCCTGATGAATGGCGCATTGGCGCTGGCGCTCACCAGTTGGCCGCCATTTGCCCGTCAGGCGCGTGCTGAGACTCTGGCACTGCGCCGCAGTGATTACCTCGCCGCAGCGCGTATGCAAGGCATTACCGGCCTGCGTCTGATGTTTGGTCATATTCTGCCGCTCTGCCTGCCCACCGCCGTGGTGCGTGCTGCGCTGAGTCTCGGTGGCATCATTCTTTCCGCTGCCGGTTTGGGCTTCCTTGGTATGGGCGTGCAACCGCCGACCGCCGAATGGGGTTCGATGGTGGCCGAAGGCAGTAAAGTGATTTTCGACCAATGGTGGGTCGCCGCTGCGCCTGGCGGGGCTATTTTACTTGCCAGCCTGGCATTTAACCTGACAGGCGATGGCCTGCGCGATCAACTGGATACCCGTCATGCCAAATAATCTGTTAATTGATGCGCAGGGACTGACGATCCGTAGTGACGATGCCCTGCTGGTCGATAACATTCACTTGCAGCTGGGCCGCGAACGCGTGGCGCTGGTCGGCGAATCCGGCTCGGGTAAATCCCTCACCGCCCGCACCCTGATGGGCCTGCTGTCGCCGTCGCTGCATTTGCAGGCCGAACGTTTGCAGGTGGTTGGAGAAGATGCGTTGCAGATGCGTGAGCGTGACTGGAGCCGACTGCGCGGTAGCAAGGTGGCGATGGTGATGCAGGACCCGAAATATGCCCTCAATCCCACGCGCACCATTGGCTGGCAGGTGGAGGAACCGCTGGTGTTGCACCATCGTCTGAGCCGCGCCGAGCGCAAAGAGAAGGTGTGCGAGATGCTGGATGCGGTGGGCCTGCCCGATCCGCGCCAGCTGATGAAGCGTTATCCCCACCAGCTCTCCGGTGGTATGGGGCAGCGCGTGATGCTGGCGATTGCGCTGATCACCGATCCCGAACTGCTGATCGCTGATGAACCGACCTCTGCGCTCGATCATGCAATGCGCGATCAGGTACTGGCGCTGATTCGCCGTCTGGTGGAACAACGCAATATGGGGCTACTGCTGATCAGCCACGATCTGCAACAGGTGTCGGAACACTGCGAACGGGTGATGGTGATGTACAAAGGCCGCCTGCTGGATACGCTGCCAGCGGCGGAGTTGTCCCACGCCAGCCATCCTTATACCCGCACGTTGTGGGCCTGCCGCCCGAGCAAAGCCACTCATGGTACAGCACTGCCGGTGCTGGATCGTGCCGCCCTGGAGCAGAAGCATGATTGAGTTATCCAACCTGAGCGTCTCCCATAAGCAGGGCTACGAGCTGCGTACCGTGGTGCATGACGTCACCCTTAACGTGAAGGCTGGCGAGTGTTTTGGCCTGGTTGGCCCTTCTGGCTGCGGCAAATCATCGTTGCTGTGGGTGATTGCCGGTCTGAATCCCCACTGGTCCGGCAGCATGGCGCTGGCAGGCACCCGCGTGCAGCCCGGTAAGCCCTTTACCGGCCAACTCCGCCGCGATGTGCAGATGGTGTTTCAGGACCCCTATGCTTCGCTGCATCCACGCCACCGGCTGCGTCGCACCCTGGCCGAGCCGCTGAAGATGCTGAAATACGACCATATCGATGATCGTATTAACGAGGGCTTTCGCCATGTCGGTCTTGATCCGGCATTGGCGGATCGCTATCCACATCAGTTGTCCGGTGGTCAGCGCCAGCGCGTGGCGATCGTGCGCGCCCTGCTGTTGCAGCCGAAGATCCTGTTACTGGATGAGCCGACGTCGGCGCTGGATATGTCGGTCCAGGCAGAAATCCTTAACCTGCTGAACGAGCTGAAGCGCGATGATGGACTGACGATGGTGCTGGTAAGCCACGATCCCGATGTCATCGACCATATGTGCGATCGTGCGGCGCGTATGGCTCAGGGGCGGATTGTTGAACAGTTAAGTGCATAAATTTCCGTCGCGGCGCGATTTATCGCGTCGCGACGGGTGGATTCATCGCGCAATCCATTAATGCGCCATCGTTTGCAGCGTTTCGCTGCGAATCGACTCCGTTATCTCCGCCTTCAGCGTCATAAATTCCGGTGAGGTTTTGATGGTGTAATCCCGTCCACTGTTAAAGTTCACCGCCACTTCCTGCTTGATGCGACCCGGCCTGGCACTGAAAATCGCCACTTTGTTCGCCATAAAAATCGCCTCGTCGATATCGTGGGTAACAAACAGTACCGTCTTACGCGACTGCTCCCACACCGATAACAACAGTTCCTGCATCATCACGCGCGTCTGATTATCCAGCGCACCGAACGGCTCATCCATCAACAACACTTTGGGATCGTTCGCCAACGCGCGGGCAATGGCGGTACGCTGCTGCATCCCGCCTGATAGCTGGCGCGGATAGTGCTGTGCAAAACCGCGCAGACCCACCTGCTGGATATAGTAATCGCTGCGTTCTTTCTGCTGCGCCGTGCTTAAGCCCCGCTCACGCAGGCCGAAGCGAATGTTCTCCTCCACCGTCAGCCACGGGAACAGCGTGTAGCTCTGGAACACCATGCCCCGGTCAGCGCCAGGGCCATCGACCGGTTGTCCATCCAGCCAGATCTCCCCGCGCGTGGGGGTATCCAGCCCGGCGATAATGCGCAGCAATGTTGATTTTCCACACCCCGATGGCCCAAGAATGGTAATGAAATCATTCTCTTCCACCTGATAATGAATCGGTTGCAGCGCCTGGGTTTGTTCGCCTTTCGGCCCGGTAAAGACGCGCTCCACTCCGCGTACATTCAGCTTGCTGTGCTTCATCACAGGTTACTCCATGCAAACAAGCGCCGGTTGGCGACTTTGAACAGATAATCCGACACCAGACCGATACAACCAATCACAATGATGCCAAAGATAATTTGCCCGGTATTCAACAGCGCCTGGCTGTCGACGATCATATGACCGATGCCGCTTTCCGAGCCGATCAGCTCCGCGACGATGACGTAAGTCCAGGCCCAGCCCAGTACCAGCCGCAACAGCTCCGCAATGCCTGGAGCGGCGCCAGGGATCAACACCCGACGCACGATCGAGCGATTGCTACACCCCAGCGTGTAGGCCGCTTCGACCAGATCGCGCCGCGCGCTGCTGACAGTGACCGCCACCATCAACACAATCTGGAAAAAGGAGCCGATAAAGATGACGAGGATCTTTTGCATCTCACCAATACCGGCCCACAGGATCAGCAGCGGCACAAACGCCGACGCTGGCAGATAACGGCAGAAGGAGACAAAAGGTTCGAGAAAGGCTTCCCACATTTTGTACGCGCCCATCATGATGCCGAGCGGCACACCTATCAGCGCCGCCAGCAGAAACCCGGCCAGTACACGCATCACCGTCATACCGATATCCAGCGAGAAATTATATTCGGTGAACAGCGATACGCCCTGCTCCAGCATGGTGATCGGATCGGCCAGGAAGGTAGGCGAAACCATGCCACTGAAGGTCACCAGCGCCCACACCGCGACAAACAGCACAAAGAATCCCACGCCGAGGCCAATTCTCAGCCGGGTTGAGATCGCTTTCAACGGCACCATCAGCGGATTGTGCCAGCGACGTGGCGCATCCGGCAGTGCCTCGGGTGGCGTTACGGGTTGGCTTTTACTCATCTCCATCTCCTGTCTCCCTGATTACTGCACGAAGCTGGCGTCGTACAGGCTTTTCACGTCCGGCATTTTCTTGATCACACCGGCACGCAACAGCAGCTTGCCCGCTTCATCGCTAAAGCTTTCGATCTCACCATTAAAGAATTTTTTGTTCTCTTCCGGGCCTGCCCAACGCAGGTAGCTGGCAGATTCGGCAAACTCTTTACCGCTGGATTTCACCGCCGCACCCATGATTTCGTTCGATTTATCTGGCTGTTGTTTGATCATCTCCAGCGCATCGTAGTAGCTCGCCACCAGCGCTTTGGCTGCCTGTGGATGCTCTTTCAGGAAAGTTGGCGTGCAGCCGAGGGTATCCATCACCATCGGGTAGTCGAGGGTAGTGGCAAGGATTTTGCCGGATTTCGGTTGATTACGGATCACCGACAGATAAGGTTCATAGGTTACCGCCGCATCGTTTTGCCCGGCCGCGAATGACTGAGCCGCGGCCTGCGGTGCCATAGTCGCCAGATGGACGTCTTTCATCGTCAGGCCGTTTTTATCCAGCATCCACGCCAGCAAGAAGTAGGGTGACGTGCCCGGCGCATCAACCGCAATGGTTTTGCCTTTCAGGTCTTTGATGCTGGTGATGTCGCTACGGGTTGCCAGACCATCAGCGCCGTAGGATTTATCCAGCTGGACGATCTGTTTAATCGGCACACCGGCTGCATTCCACGAAATATAGGTTTCTACCGTGGTTGCCGCGCACTGAATGGTACCCGATGCCACCGCCAGATGACGGCTGCTTTGCGGGATCATTTTTACATCAACATCAAGGCCATGTTTTTTGAAGATTCCGGCTTTGTCGGCCAGGGTCAGAGGCGCAAATCCGGTCCAGCCGGAGATACCGATTGCCACTTTAGTGTCGGCTGCCTGGGCGCTCAGCACGCCTCCTAACATCACTGCTACGGTTAACGCACGAACTGCATGTTGCACTGGCTTACCCATCTTCCACTCCTGTCAAAAAGGTGATGAAAAACAACAGTTGTATAGGCTTATCTATACAAGCAAAGCAATGGCTGTGCCAGAAAGGAGATTGAGTCTGTGCGGTGGCGCACGCGGATGATCCGAAAATGCGCTGCACCGTCACAGAGCAAGTTTGCAAACGTAACAACCACTTTGGTGCAGCTATACTCGCCACATCTCAGTCAAAAAAGGAATGCCGTATGACGGTCAAATTGCGTCCGCTGGAGCGGGAAGATCTGCACTTTGTGCACCAGTTAGATAACAACGCCAGCGTGATGCGTTACTGGTTCGAGGAGCCGTATGAGGCCTTTGTTGAGCTTTCGGACCTGTACAACAAACATATTCATGATCAGACCGAACGCCGTTTCGTGGTTGAGCATGATGGACAAAAAGCCGGGCTGGTGGAGTTGGTCGAGATTAATCACGTCCATCGTCGCGCTGAGTTTCAGATCATTATCGATCCGGCGCATCAGGGCAAAGGTCTGGCAAGCCAGGCGGCGAAGCTGGCGATGGATTACGGATTTTCGGTGTTGAATCTCTACAAACTCTACCTGATTGTCGATCAGGAGAATGAGAAGGCCATCCACATCTACACCAAGCTGGGATTTGAGGTGGAAGGGGTGCTGAAACACGAGTTTTTTATCAACGGCGCCTACCGCAACACCATCCGTATGTGCATCTTTCAGCAGCAGTACCTGGCGCAGCATAAAACGCCGGGGGCGATGGTGAAACCAACCGCCCAGTAGCGGCGCGATTTATCGCGCCACTACGGTTCTTGCGTACCATTAACCGCGCGCGCCCACTGGGTTCAGGAAAGGTTTAGGGTTGGCTGGCTTCAGGTCATACATGCCACCGTAGAAGGGATCGACCAGCAGCCAGCCAGGGAAACCAAGCAACGGAATATTACCCAGCAGATACCATAAATTGGCGCTGCCCTCGATCGGCATCGTCACCGGCACATAGCCCGGTCTTTCCAGCATCACCTGATAATGTTTCTTGCCAAAATAACGACCGGTGGATTTCGCCAGCTCAACGTTTTGCGGCGTAAAGCCCTGCGCCACGGCATGGCCGGTCTCATCCTGCACGGTAAAACGCGCGCCTTGTGGCACGGAGTCGATTCGTACCGATTGCGTTTCGGTGCCAACAATGGTCGCACAGCCGCTTAACAGTAGCGCGCAGGCAGGAAGGAGATGTCGCAGGTTCATAGCAGGTCCGCTTCAGAGTCAGAAGGGACAGTCTAAACTGCCCTCCCGCCCTTTTCACTCGCCTCAATCGCGCTATCAGTGGCGCTTTTCTGCGCTTTATTGCGGTTGACAACAGGCAGCAATCGCCGCGATATCCTGTGGCGTGGTGCGACAGCAACCGCCAATCAGGCGTGCACCAGCCTGTTGCCATTCGGGGAATTTGTCGTGCAACGTGCAACCCGACGGGGCCGAATGCCAGGTTTTACTGGTGGCATCGTACTGTTCGCCGGAATTGGGATAAACCAGCAACGGTTTGTCGCACAGCGCCTGCAAGGTGCGCAGCGCGGGCGTGACGCTCTCCAGCGCAACGCAGTTGATTCCCACCGCCACCACCTGTGGAGCCGCGTTGAGCAACGCCGCAACCTCGTTCAGCGGGGTGCCATCGCTGATATGATTTGCGTCACGCAGCGTAAAGGAAAACCAGGCACTGCTGTCCGGGAACTCCGCCAGCAGGCTGACCAGCGCCTGCGCTTCGGCAAATGATGGCAAGGTTTCACACGCCAGCAGATCCACACCCGCTTCAAGCAAGGCGGCAACGCGCGGGCGATGGAAGGCTTTCATTTCAGCCTCTGGCAGCGCGTAATCACCACGATATTCCGCGCCATTGGCGAGAAAAGCTCCGTAGGGACCAACCGAACCGGCCACCAGCAGCGGTGCTGCCGTGCCTGATGCTGCGCGATAATCATCACGCGCCCGTTGTGCCAACGCGGCACTTTGCTGAATCAGCGTACGAGACTGAGCTTCATCCAGGCCGCGTTGCGCAAAGCCCTGCGGTGTGGCCTGATAGCTGGCGGTAATGGCGCAATGGGCGCCTGCGGCGAAGTAGTCGTAGTGCACCTGATAGATCAGTTCAGGGTTTTCCATCAACACCTTCGCCGACCAAAGCGTATCAGCCAGATTACAGCCTCGCGCTTCCAGTTCGGTTGCCAGTGCACCATCAAGAATCAGGGTATCGGTTTGAGATAGCGCCTGCGCTACCGGGTTACGCCACATCGTTGGCCTCCTCAGCCTTCAGAGATGATTTACGTCGTTGCGTGACATGGTATGCGGCATAGCAGAAGAGAACAAACGGAATCCCGCACCACAAGGCAATCCGCTGTGACGGGTCGAAAGCCAGCCCAACACATGCCAACAGGCACAGCAGAAAGCCGAGAATCGGCGTCAGTGGGTAAAGTGGCGCTCGATACACCAGATCTTTCAGCGAACCGCCCTGCTGCACATGATGGCGACGGAACATAAAGTGAGATGCGCAGATACTGAGCCACACGGCCACCACGGCAAAACCGGAGATGGCTGACAACGCAACGAAAACGGTATCGGGGGCAATCACGCTGGAGAATAACGCCAGCAGGCCGCCAATCATGCTGACGGTAATCGCCAGCACCGGGATGCCACGACGATTCACGCGGGCAAAACAGCGCGGCAAGGTGTTTTCATTGGCCAGTGACCACAGCATACGACCCGAGGCGTACAAGCCGGAATTTGCGGCCGACAGGATGGCGGTGAGAATCACGAAGTTGAAGATATCCGCCGCCCAGGGAATGCCAATCTTCTCGAATACCAACACAAACGGGCTTTTCACGATCCCCGCCTGATCCATCGGGATCAACGCGGCCAGTACCAGCACGGTGCCGATAAAGAACACAATCAGACGAGCGACCGTGGTGCGGATCGCCAGCGGCAGGGCTTTTTGCGGCTGTTCGGTTTCACCGGCGGCAATGCCAATCAGTTCGGTGCCTGAGAAGGCAAAGTTGACGGCGACCATAGTCATCAGAATCGGCAGCGTGCCATGCGGCAGCCAGCCGGATGCGGTGAGGTTATGCAAGCCAGGTGCAGCACTGCCATCCTTCATCGGGATAAAACCAAACATCGCCCCGGCACCGAGAATGATAAAGGCGACAATGGTGATGACCTTGATAATCGAGAACCAGAACTCGCCTTCGGCAAAGAAGCGCGTTGAGACAATATTCAGCAAATAGATGGCGACGCAGAACACCAGGCACCAGACCCAAACCGGGATGCTCGGGAACCAGTACTGCATACAGAACCCGGCGGCGGTCAAACTGGAGCCGAGGGCCACCGTCCAGGTCAGCCAGTAGAGCCAGGCCACGGTATAACCGGTGGCCGGACTCAAATAGCGCGCGGCATAGACATGGAAAGCACCGGTTTCCGGCATGGCAACGGCCAACTCGCCGAGGCATACCATCACCAGCCACACCACCAGCGCACCAATCAGATACGCCAGTAGCGTACCGGCGGCACCGGTGGTGGAGATGATATAACCGGTATTAAAGAACAGACCTGTGCCGATCACACCGCCGAGCGACAGCATCACCAGATGCCGTACTTTCATGGTGCGCTTAAAGTTTTCCTGCGAAGGATTTTGCTCGCTTTGCATTATTTTTATCCATATGGACGTCTAAACATCTACATGGATACAGGGTTATACGCGCCAGCGCGTCGAAATGCAACGTGGCAAAAGGTAAGGATTTTGTTGGAAGGGTGCGGCCCCGCGATGGCGGGGCGCAGCGTCAGCCGCCGAAGACACCTTGCAGATAGCGCTCCAGCGCAATACGCGAACTAAAGCCGTGCGGGATACCGTAATGTTCCTGGTTATCGCCTGCCAGATAGAGAGGAAACTGCGTATAGTGATCGCAGGTTTTCATTTCTGATGCCGGTTCAGCAAAGTTCAGACTTTTCTCTTTCAGCGTGGGATGAATGATCAGGGCCGTACGCCCCATGCGGGCTTCACGGTTGACGTAGACATAATTGTCGCCACGACGATAACCATAGATTTTGGGCGTAAGGGTATCCATTTCGAACCCTGCTTTTTCCAGTACGCGCGCTACCTCATCTGGTCGTAAATACATGCTTGCTCCTCTCTTCTTAGCCTCGCAACCTTACAACAGCCGTGCTGCACAAGGCATTCGGAATTTTCCATAAAGCCAGGTTAAAACCTGCCATCACTGGCAACTCGTCTGCATTAAGTATTACGTTTTAATTTAAAGGGAGCGAAAAATGTTTAGCCAGATTGGCAAAATGTTCCCATCGCTGCCGCAAATTAACGGAGCTCGCTCGAGCCACCGTAGATGCACTGCAAATAGCGCTTCAGAGATGCACGCGAGGTAAAGCCGTGAGCGATACCGTAATGCTCCTCCGTTTCGCCCGCCAGATAGAGCGGAAACTGCGTGTAGTGATCGCAGGTTTTCATCTCTAAAGCAGGTTCAGCGAAGCCCAGGCTGCGTTCTCTCAGCGTAGGGTGAATGACGAGTGCGGTGCGCCCCATGCGCGCTTCGCGGTTGACGTAGACATAGTCCTCGCCACGGCGATAACCAAAAATTTTGGTGGTAAGGGTATCCACTTCGAAGCCTACCTTTTCCAGTACGCTCGCTACCTCATCCGGTCGTAAATACATGATTGTTCCTCTGTTATAAAAGTCGCGCAACTTTACACAGCGGGGAAAAACGGGACATCCGGAATTGTCCCGAAAGTCAGGAGAAAATCTGCGTTTGATCGCGATTCGTCTACACTAAGTCTTACGTTTTAAAGTAAAGGGAGCGAAAAATGTTTAACCGAACCAGTAAAAACGAGGCCTCTGATATCAATCAGGATGTGAACGAGCTGGCTGATTCGCTGGAAGCATTGCTGAAATCGTACGGCAGCGAAGCCAAAGATGAAGTGGAAAACGCACGCAGTAAAGCACAATCGCTGCTGAAACAGACGCGCGCGAAACTGAACGGTAACAACCGGGTTTCCCAGGCCGCGCGTGACGCGAGTTACCAGGTTGATGCGTATGTACATGATAAACCCTGGCACGGTGTCGGCATTGGTGCCGCGGTCGGTCTGGTGATTGGTGCGCTGCTGGTCTCGCGCCGCTAATCCACATTGTAATCCCGTAGCGGCGCGATTTATTGCGCGATAAATCGCGCCGCTACGGTCCGGTCATTGTTCAAATTTGCAGCAGCGCTTGCCTTAATCACCCCGCCCTCACCCTTCACAAAAATTTTTTTTCCTCGCAAAGGCGCATGATCCCTGGTCTTAGGCCAATTCTGAGGCTTCAAATCACAAACCCATATATATAGTGGGCTTGACCACAACAACCACTACATCTAGTATTTGCTTCATCAGTTCACTACCAGATGTCGGCAAGGATGAGGCTCGCAGCAAAAGGATTTTTTGCTTCGTATCTCGCATCCTGACCATACCAAGAGGGAAATACGAATCATGCGCATTATTATTTACACCAAGAACAATTGTGTCCAGTGCAATGCAACAAAAAATGCCATGGACCGTAATGGCATCGATTACCAACTGATTAACCTCGATGCTCAGCCTGAAGCTATCGACAACCTCAAATCCCTTGGCTATCGCCAGGTGCCGGTGGTGATGACTCACGATGATCACTGGAGCGGCTTCCGTCCCGATAAAATCGCCAGCCTGCGCCAGCTCGCTGCTGTCGGGGGATAAGGCGATGTTTCCACTGGTGTACTTTTCCAGCCAGTCGGAAAACACGCACCGATTTATCATACGTCTGGGCCTGCCTGCACGACGAATACCCATCGACAGCACGCAGCGCCTGCATATCGACCAGCCCTACATTCTGGTGGTGCCGAGCTATGGCGGCGGCAGTGCCAGAGGGGCGGTGCCCGGACAAGTGATCCAATTCCTCAATGATGAAGCTAACCGACGCGGTATCCGCGGGGTGATTGCTGCCGGCAACCGCAACTTCGGAGCGGGATTCTGCCTGGCAGGCGACATCATTGCGCAGAAATGTCAGGTTCCCTATCTCTACCGCTTTGAGTTGATGGGAACCCCCGACGATATCGCTAATGTAAAAGCGGGAGTGACCCAATTTTGGCAACGACAGACACCCTCAATGGCGCAGGACTTGACTACCACGCCCTGAACGCGATGCTGAACCTGTATGACGCCGATGGCCGCATCCAGTTCGATAAAGACCACGAAGCCACGCATCAGTTTTTCCTGCAACATGTTGCGCCCAATACCGTGCCTTTCGCCTCTGCGGCGGAACGCCTGCGCTATCTGGTGGCTGAAGGCTACTACGAAGCTGAGGTACTGAATCAGTACGATTTCGCCTTCCTGTGCCAGCTGCACGACGAAGCTGATGCCTGGGGTTTCCGTTTTCATACCTTCCTGGGGGCGTGGAAGTTCTACACCAGCTACACGCTGAAAACCTTTGACGGCAAGCGTTACCTCGAAACCTTTGAACAGCGCGCCTGCATGGTGGCGCTGACGCTGGCACGCGGTAACGAATCCCTGGCGCGCGAACTGCTGGCAGAGATGCTGAGCGGTCGCTTCCAGCCTGCAACGCCCACCTTCCTGAACTGCGGTAAACAGCAACGCGGTGAGTTGGTTTCCTGCTTCCTGCTGCGTATCGAAGACAATATGGAATCGATTGGCCGTGCGGTGAACTCCGCATTGCAGCTCTCCAAACGTGGCGGCGGCGTGGCATTTTTGCTGTCGAACCTGCGAGAGTCCGGCGCACCGATCAAGCGTATCGAGAACCAATCTTCCGGCGTGATTCCGGTTATGAAGATGCTGGAAGATGCGTTTTCTTACGCTAACCAACTGGGAGCACGTCAGGGTGCGGGCGCAGTGTGGCTGAATGCCCATCACCCGGATATCCTGCGTTTCCTCGATACCAAGCGTGAGAACGCCGACGAGAAAATTCGCATCAAAACGCTGTCCCTCGGCGTGGTGATCCCGGACGTCACTTTCCGTCTGGCAAAAGAAAATCGTGAGATGGCGCTGTTTTCGCCGTATGACGTGGAACGCATCTACGGTAAGGCTTTTGGCGACATCAGCATCAGCGAACATTACGATGAGATGCTGGCCGACGACCGCATTCGCAAAACCTTTATTCAGCCGCGTGATTTCTTCCAGACGCTGGCGGAGATTCAGTTCGAATCCGGCTATCCCTACATCATGTATGAGGATAGCGTCAACCGCAGCAACCCGATTGCCGGCCGCATCAATATGAGCAATCTGTGCTCGGAGATTTTGCAGGTCAACAGCGCCAGCGAGTTCCATGACGACCTGAGTTATCGCCGTGTCGGCAAAGATATCTCCTGTAACCTGGGTTCGCTCAACATCGCGCATGCGATGGATTCACGCAATCTGGCGCAGACCGTGGAAGTCGCGGTGCGAGCCCTGACTGCCGTGTCGGATATGAGCGAGATTAACTCGGTGCCCTCGGTGGCTGAAGGCAACCGCCGTTCACACGCGATTGGTCTTGGTCAGATGAACCTGCATGGCTATCTGGCGCGCGAAGGCATGGCTTACGGTTCACAAGAGGCGCTGGATTTCACCAATCTCTATTTTTACTGTGTCACTTATCATGCGGTGCGCACCTCTAACCTGCTGGCACAGGAGCGTAAACAGAATTTTGATGGTTTTGCACAATCCACCTATGCCAGCGGCGCGTACTTCGACAAGTACACCGAACGGGCCTGGCAACCGCGTACTGCACGGGTAGCGCAACTGTTTGCTGATGCTGGCATTGCCCTACCCAGCCAGGCTGACTGGCAGGCATTGCGTGAAGCGGTGATGACGCACGGTCTGTATAACCAGAATCTCCAGGCGATTCCGCCCACCGGTTCGATCTCATACATCAACCACGCGACCTCCAGCATTCACCCGATCGTGTCACGGATTGAGATTCGCAAAGAGGGTAAAACCGGCCGTGTTTACTATCCGGCCCCGTTTATGACCAATGACAATCTGGATTTCTATCAGGATGCCTACCAGATTGGCCCGGAAGCGATTATTGATACCTACGCCGAAGCGACCCAACACGTCGACCAGGGACTTTCTCTGACGCTGTTCTTCCGTGATGACGTCACCACGCGTGATATCAACAAAGCGCAGATCTACGCGTGGAAGAAAGGCATCAAAACGCTTTATTACATTCGACTGCGCCAGATGGCGCTTCAAGGCACTGAGGTGCAGGGCTGCGTCTCCTGCGCGCTGTGATGAAAACTATGCGACTAAATCAAATTCAAGCGATTAACTGGAACCGTATCCAGGACGAGAAAGATCTCGAAGTGTGGAACCGCCTGACCAGTAACTTCTGGCTGCCGGAAAAAGTGCCGTTGTCCAACGACCTGCCCGCCTGGCAGACACTGGATAAACAGCAGCAACAGCTGACCATCCGCGTGTTCACCGGACTGACGCTGCTCGATACCATTCAGAACGTGATTGGCGCACCGGGGCTGATGGAGGATGCGTTGACACCACATGAAGAAGCGGTACTGTCCAACGTCAGCTTTATGGAAGCGGTTCACGCCCGCTCCTATAGCTCGATTTTCTCCACCCTATGTAACACGGCAGATGTTGATGCCGCTTATCGCTGGAGTGAGGAGAATGAGGCGCTGCAAAATAAAGCGAAAATCGTGCTGGAGCATTATCGCGCAGATGACCCGCTGAAGAAGAAAATTGCCAGCGTGTTCCTCGAATCGTTCCTGTTCTATTCCGGCTTCTGGCTGCCGATGTATTGGTCAAGCCGTGGCAAGCTGACCAATACGGCGGATTTGATTCGTCTGATTATTCGCGATGAAGCGGTGCACGGTTATTACATCGGTTATAAGTACCAGAAAGCGCTGGAAAATGTCGATGATGCACGCCGTGAAGAGTTGCAGCAATTCGCCATCGAGCTGCTGCTGGCGCTGTACGAAAACGAGGTTGTTTATACCGAAGCGCTGTATGCCGATGTGGGTTGGGCGGAAGAAGTGAAAACCTTCCTGCACTACAACGCCAACAAAGCGCTGATGAACCTCGGTTACGAAGCGCTGTTTCCGGCGGAACTCACAGCAGTGAACCCGGCGATCCTTTCTGCCTTGTCGCCAAATGCCGATGAAAACCACGACTTTTTCTCCGGTTCCGGCTCCTCCTATGTAATGGGCAAAGCGGTCGAAACAGAAGACGAAGACTGGAACTTTTAATCGCTTCATATCGGGCTGGCCTCAGCCCGATATTTCCTCTGTTCACTGCTGGATATTTCCCCGTTATTTCGCCTCTACATCGTCATCAGTCTGTCATTTTTTCTTCCTTGCAATGGTCCATATATCGCCTGGTAAAGCGCGATTTATCGCCGCTCAGATAAATAAAACCGCCAGAAGCACAAAAATTCAGCCTGAATTTGAGAAAAAATTGATCCTTGCTTATCCCTTGTGAGCACTGGAAATTCTCGCCATTCTCTCCATCATCGCCAGCCAAATATCACCCTCAAGGGTTGTCAGATAATCTCATTATGTTACGGTATAGGCCGCTTAATTTTAACCAGGGCCACAACAAGAAATAGCGAAACATCAATTAACCAGGAATTTAATTACTGCATGGCAATTAAACTCGAAGTAAAGAATTTATATAAGATATTTGGTGATCACCCGGAAAGGGCATTTAAACATATTGAACGCGGTGAGGGTAAAGAGGCAATTCTGGCGAAAACCGGACTTTCTCTCGGCGTAAAAGATGCCAGTCTGGCCATTGAAGAAGGCGAGATCTTCGTCATCATGGGGCTTTCAGGTTCAGGTAAGTCCACCATGGTTCGCCTTCTCAATCGTCTGATCGAGCCGACACGCGGCCAGGTGATTATTGATGGCGTCGATATTGCCAAAATATCCGACGCCGAACTGCGCGAAGTGCGCAGAAATAAGATCAGCATGGTATTCCAGTCATTTGCTCTGATGCCACATCTGACGGTATTAAATAATACCGCCTTCGGCATGGAATTAGCGGGCGTAGCATTGCAGGAGCGTCAGGAAAAAGCGCTGGAAGCATTGCGTCAGGTCGGACTGGAGAATTATGCCCATGCATACCCGGATGAACTTTCCGGTGGTATGCGTCAGCGCGTCGGATTAGCCCGTGCGCTGGCAATCAATCCCGATATTTTGTTGATGGACGAAGCCTTCTCTGCACTTGATCCGCTTATTCGTACTGAAATGCAGGATGAGTTGGTAAAATTGCAGGCAAAACATCAACGTACCATTGTCTTTATTTCCCACGATCTCGATGAAGCGATGCGTATTGGCGATCGCATTGCCATTATGCAGGGCGGTGAAGTGGTCCAGGTCGGCACACCGGATGAAATATTGAATAATCCAGCCAACGATTATGTGCGAACCTTCTTCCGTGGCGTCGATATCAGCCATGTGTTCAGCGCCAAAGATATTGCGCGACGCAGCGCGGGTGCGCTGATCCGTAAAGCGGCGGGTCTTGGCCCACGATCTGCGATCAAGTTGTTGCAGGATGAAGATCGCGATTTTGGCTATGTACTGGAAAAACAAAAATTTGTTGGCGTGGTTTCAACCGATTCGCTGAAAGCGGCTCTGGCCGCAGGCGAGGGTCTGGACAACGCGCTGTTGGATATTCCGGCGGTTCCGGCGGACACCTCACTGAATGATCTGCTCTCCCATGTGGCGCAGGCACCTTGTGCCGTACCGGTGGTAGGTGAAGAAAATCAGTATGTTGGTGTGATATCGAAAAGCACGCTGCTGCGCGCTTTAGACCGTGAAGGAGCCTGATAATGAGTGAACAAAATAGCAATCCGTGGGATAGCGCCAGTCAGACTACGCAGGCGGCCACTCCCGACAGTAGCGCAACCGATCCCTGGTCAACCGGGGCCAGCGCACCGGCAAGCCCCGGCACGCATGAGGCCGCCAGCAACGCCGCCAGCAACAGCGACTGGTTAAGCAGCGCACCTTCGCCGCAGCCGGAACATTTCAATATTCTGGATCCGTTCCATAAGACGCTGATCCCGCTCGATAGCTGGGTGACTCACGGCATCGACTGGGTGGTAAACCACTTCCGCCCGGTGTTCCAGGGCATCCGTGTGCCGGTGGATTATATCCTCAGTGCCTTCCAGCAACTGCTGCTGGGTATGCCTGCGCCGGTCGCGCTGGTGGTGTTCGCGCTGATCGCCTGGCAGATCGCCAGCCCGGCAATGGGTATCGCGACCCTGATTTCGCTGGTGTTGATTGGCGCAATTGGTGCCTGGTCACAAGCGATGGTGACGCTGGCGCTGGTGCTCACCGCCCTGTTGTTCTGCATCATTATCGGTCTGCCGCTCGGCATCTGGCTGGCACGCAGCGAACGCGCGGCGCGCATCATCCGACCACTGCTGGATGCGATGCAAACCACACCAGCCTTCGTCTATCTGGTGCCAATTGTCATGCTGTTCGGCATCGGTAATGTGCCGGGCGTAGTGGTGACCATTATCTTTGCCTTGCCGCCGATTGTGCGTCTGACGATTCTCGGCATTAAACAGGTTCCGGCAGATTTGATCGAAGCCAGTGAGTCCTTTGGTGCCAGCCCGCGTCAGATGTTGTTTAAAGTGCAACTGCCACTGGCGATGCCGACCATTATGGCTGGCGTTAACCAGACGCTGATGCTGGCGCTGTCGATGGTGGTGATCGCCTCGATGATCGCCGTCGGTGGTCTTGGCCAGATGGTGCTGCGCGGTATCGGTCGCCTCGATATGGGCCTCGCCACCGTGGGCGGTGTGGGTATCGTGATCCTCGCCATTATTCTTGATCGTCTGACCCAATCGGTGGGTCGCGACAGCCGCAGCCGTGGCAATCGCCACTGGTACAGCAGTGGCCCGGTTGGCCTGCTGATGCGCCCTTTCAGTAAAAAGCCCTGATTCATTTGGGCGGCCCACTGTAGCCGCCCGTCTCCGACGCCACACGTAAAATAAGGAATGACTATGCGCAAGACAGCCCTATTCGCTGCCGTCCTGACGACATTCGCCGTGACGCATGTGTCCGCCGCCGACCTGCCGGGTAAAGGCATCACCGTTAAACCGGTGCAGAGCACCATCTCAGAAGAAACGTTTCAGACGCTGCTGGTGAGCCGCGCGCTGGAAAAACTGGGTTATACCGTCGATAAACCCAGCGAAGTGGACTACAACGTTGGCTACACCACCATTGCCGAAGGCGATGCCACCTTTACCGCCGTCAACTGGCAGCCGCTGCATGATGATATGTATAAAGCCGCCGGTGGCGACCAGAAGTTTTACCGCGAAGGGACTTATGTAACCGGTGCGGCACAGGGTTACCTGATCGACAAAAAAACAGCGGATCAGTACCACATCACCAACTTTGCCCAGTTGAAAGATCCTAAGCTGGCGAAGCTGTTTGATACTAACGGCGACGGCAAAGCTGACCTGACCGGTTGCACCCCAGGCTGGGGCTGCGAGGCCGTGATTAACCACCAGATTGACGCTTACGGTCTGAGCAAGACGGTGGAGCACAACCAGGGAAATTACTCGGCAATGATTGCCGACACCATCACTCGCTTTAAGCAGGGTAAGCCGATCCTGTACTACACCTGGACCCCCTACTGGGTGAGCGACGTGCTGAAGCCGGGTAAAGATGTGGTGTGGTTGCAGGTGCCGTTCTCATCGCTGCCGGGCGAGCAGAAAAATGTCGATACCAAGCTGGCGAACGGTGCCAACTACGGCTTCCCGGTGAATACCATGCATATTGTTGCCAACAAAGCCTGGGCTGAGAAAAACCCGGCGGCGGCGAAACTGTTTGCCGAGATGAAACTGCCAATCACCGACATCAATGCGGAAAATGCTGCCATGCATGCCGGTCAGTCTTCTGAAGACGATATCAACCGTCACGTTGATGGCTGGATCAAAGGTCATCAGGCCGAGTTTGATAAGTGGGTGCAGGACGCACTGGCTGCGGCGAAGTAAATATCACCGGGCCCACATACTGCACACCTCCTTCTCCCGCTTGCGGGAGAAGGTCGGGATGAGGGCCATCAGCAGCTAAAGTCGCGCGATAAATCGCGCCGCTACAGAGGGCGACCAGGTTTTCCCAATCGATTCGGACGCTATAGCGTACTGGTACGTCCTGTTAATTAACACAACAATGAAATAGTTTTTTGGGTTACTATTAACCCATTATGATTATTTGCCTGCTCATGACGCTATGAATGCTTCCCATCAGGGCCTCAGTTCTGCCCTGGTCGCGCTGATGTCGGTCGCGACTGGCCTTGCCGTCGCCAGCAACTACTATGTCCAGCCGCTGCTGGATACCATCGCCCACCAGTTTAATCTCTCCGTCAGCCTCGCCGGCTTTATCGTCACCACCGCCCAACTCGGTTATGCCTGTGGCCTGCTGTTGCTGGTACCACTCGGCGATATGCTGGAACGGCGCGCCCTGATTGTTTCTATGAGCCTGCTCGCGGCCGGTGGCATGATGATCACCGCGCTCTCCCCTTCCCTGCCGTTAATGCTGCTGGGCACGGTAGTGACCGGGCTGTTTTCTGTCGTGGCACAAATTCTGGTGCCTCTTGCGGCCACCCTCGCAGCGCCCGAGAAACGCGGCAAAGTAGTAGGAACGGTAATGAGCGGTTTATTGCTCGGTATCCTGCTGGCACGAACCGCCGCAGGTGCGCTAGCGCAACTGGCTGGCTGGCGCAGCGTTTACTGGACCGCCAGCGTATTGATGATCCTGATGGCACTGGCGCTGTGGCGTTATCTGCCACGCTATAAGCAGAATGTCCCACTTAATTACCCGCAGTTGTTACGCTCCATCTTCAGCCTGTACGCCGCTAACCGGGTGATACGTACCCGCGCGTTAACCGGCTGCCTCTCTTTCGCCAATTTCAGCATGCTCTGGACCTCCATGGCGTTCCTGCTATCAGCGCAACCTTATGGTTTTAATGAAGGGGAGATTGGTCTGCTGGGTCTGGTGGGTGCCGCAGGGGCACTGGCGGCACGTCAGGCCGGTAGTCTGGCTGATAAAGGGAAAGCCAAACTGACCACCAGCACCGGGTTGATGATTATGTTAGCGGCGTGGGGTGTAACCGCGCTGGGGGCACACCATTTGCTGGCACTGATTATCGGTATTTTGCTGCTCGACTTAGCGGTGCAGGCAGTACATATCACTAACCAAAGCGTGATTTATCGTCATAAACCAGAGGCGCGCAACCGCCTGAATGCCGGCTATATGACCAGTTATTTTATCGGTGGTGCGCTGGGTTCAATCATCTCGGCGAACGCATTTCATCATGCAGGCTGGTATGGCGTTTGTGGAGCCGGTGTGCTGCTCACCACAATTAACCTGTTGATTTGGTGGCGCAATGCGCGCTACGAAAGTGTTTAGAAAACGTAAAGACCGGACCTAATCGATGAGCAATACTGTTCATCAATGATTGGGTTTGTTATGGTTAGCCAGAGAGTTATTCATCATGGTTATTTTTTCTCGCGAAATTATTCAACTGTAAAAAGATTTCGCGAGGCGAATTGATAGCATCCAATGCCTGCGCATCCGTAGCCTTGGATCGGGCAACACGCCCAGGGTCAGGGAATGACCTGGAATCGCCGGGTGCTGACAGTGTGATCGTGCTAACAATCACTGGCGGGAATTATGACTACGCTTAATCTGTCACCACCATTACTATACCAGTTGCAACTAGTGAGGTTTTTTTAGAATGGAAAGTTCGTTTACTCCCATAGAGCAGATGCTAAACATCCGTGCTACTCGCCATAAAGATTTTCCATTGCAGGAGATCATCCTGACGCGTCTGTGCATGCATATGCAGGGCAAACTGCTGGATAATCGCAACAAAATGTTGAAGGCGCAGGGAATTAACGAAACCTTATTCATGGCGCTGATCACCCTTGATGCGCAGGAAAATCAGAGCATCCAGCCTTCTGAACTGAGTTCTGCTCTCGGATCTTCCCGTACCAACGCCACACGTATTGCTGATGAGCTGGAAAAACGTGGCTGGATTGAGCGTCGCGAAAGTGACAACGACCGTCGCTGCCTGCATCTGCATCTGACTGAGAAAGGTAACGAATTTTTACGCCAGCTGCTGCCACCTCAGCACCAGAGCCTGCAATATCTTTGGTCGTCGCTCTCCTCAGACGAGCAAGGACAGCTGGAAGCGATTACCCGTAAGCTGCTTAACCGCCTCGACAAAATGGATGAAGAGCAACTCATCGCCTCCCTGTCACGCTAATAGCAAGAAGTGCGACACAATCACCTGTCGAAACCGATATTTTAATCCCCTTTTTATCCGGCCAGCGTCACAAGCGCTGGCTTTTTTCGACTCGGGACCCCGTGTTGATGGATGAACACATCCCGAAAAAATGGAAAACGTGGAGAATAACATGAGTGCGACAGCGGCAGATCAAAGCCCGCAACAGCCAGCAAATAAAAAGAAAAAGCGCAAAGGTGCGCTTATCCTGCTGGCTATCGTGTTTGTCATTATTGGTATTGCCTATCTGGCTTACTGGTTCCTGGTGCTGCGTCATTTCCAGGAAACCGACGATGCTTATGTCTCAGGTAATCAGGTGCAGGTGATGGCGCAGGTGTCTGGCAGCGTCAATAAAGTGTGGTTTGATGACACCGACTTCGTGAAGAAAGGTGACGTGCTGGTATCACTCGATAAAACCGATGCAGAACAGGCGTTTGAAAAAGCGCAGACTGCACTGGCTACCAGCGTACGTCAGACGCATCAGTTGATGATCAATGGCAAGCAGGATCAGGCCACTATCAAGTTGCAACAAACGGCGCTGGAGCAGGCCGAGGCAGACCTGAAGCGTCGTGAGCCGCTGGGTGCCGCCAACCTGATTGGCCGTGAGGAACTGCAACACGCGCGCGACGCCGTGGCTACCGCTAAAGCGCAACTCGACGTAGCAGTGCAGCAGTACAACGCGAATCAGGCGATGATCCTCAACACCTCACTGGAAAACCAGCCGGCGGTGAAACAGGCCGCCGCTGAACTGCGCGATGCCTGGCTGGCACTGCAACGTACCGAGATCCGCAGCCCGATGGATGGCTATGTCTCCCGTCGTAGCGTGCAAGTTGGCTCGCAAATTTCCACCAGCACGCCACTGCTGGCAGTGGTGCCTGCCACCAATTTGTGGATAGATGCGAACTTCAAAGAAACCCAACTGGCAGACGTGCGCATTGGCCAACCGGCGACGGTCGTCAGTGATATCTACGGTGATGATGTGGTGTATCAAGGCAAGGTGGTAGGTCTGGATATGGGCACCGGTAGCGCCTTCTCCCTGCTGCCGGCACAGAACGCCACCGGTAACTGGATCAAAGTGGTTCAGCGTCTGCCGGTACGTATCGAGCTGGATGCGAAAGAAGTGGCAGAACATCCGCTGCGTATCGGCCTGTCAACGCTGGTCAAAGTGGATACCTCCAATAAGGATGGCGCAACACTTGCCAGCAGCGTCCGTAGCCAGGCCGCTTATGAAAGCGATGCGCTGGCAATCGACCTGACGCCAGTAAACCAGATGATTACTGACATCGTTCGTGCCAACGCCGGCTGATAACGCGGGAGGCTGTTATGGCACAAAAACCGCTTGAAGGCGCGCCGTTAGTCCTGATGACCATCGCCCTGTCGCTGGCGACGTTTATGCAGGTACTCGATTCGACGATTGCCAACGTGGCGATTCCCACCATCGCCGGGAACCTGGGTGCCTCTAACTCCCAGGGCACCTGGGTGATCACCTCTTTCGGGGTGGCAAACGCCATCTCGATTCCGATCACCGGTTGGCTGGCGAAACGCGTCGGTGAAGTGAAGCTGTTTACCTGGGCGACAATCCTGTTCGCCCTCGCCTCCTTTGCCTGTGGTGTCTCCGAAAGTCTGTCGATGCTGATTTTCTTTCGTGTCATCCAGGGGGTGGTGGCTGGGCCCCTGATTCCGCTGTCGCAGAGTTTGTTGCTGAACAACTACCCCCCCGCAAAACGCAGCGTGGCGCTGTCGTTGTGGGCAATGACGGTGATCGTGGCACCGATCTGTGGACCGATTCTCGGTGGCTGGATTAGCGATAACTATCACTGGGGCTGGATCTTCTTCATCAACGTGCCGATTGGCGTGGTGGTGGTGATGCTGACGCTGCAAACCTTGCGCGGTCGGGAAACACAAACGGCCAGCCGCCCGATTGACATGGTCGGTCTGGTGCTACTGGTGGTGGGTATTGGTTGCTTGCAGGTCATGCTGGACCGTGGCCGAGAACTGGATTGGTTTAGTTCCACTGAAATCATCACGTTAACCGTTGTCGCGGTCGTAGCCCTGGCGGTGCTACTGGTATGGGAACTGACGGATGACCATCCGATTGTCGATCTATCGCTATTTAAATCGCGCAATTTCACCATCGGGTGTTTGTCGATAAGCCTTGCCTATATGCTCTACTTCGGCTCGATTGTTTTGCTGCCGCAGCTATTGCAGGAAGTGTACGGCTATACCGCAACCTGGGCCGGGCTGGCTTCCGCGCCGGTGGGGATTATTCCGGTAATCCTGTCGCCGATCATTGGTCGCTTTGCTCATAAGCTGGATATGCGCCGTCTGGTGACCTTCAGCTTTATTATGTATGCGGTGTGCTTCTATTGGCGCGCGTATACCTTTGAGCCGGGGATGGATTTTGGTGCGTCGGCGTGGCCGCAGTTTATTCAGGGCTTCGCGGTGGCATGCTTCTTTATGCCGCTGACCACCATTACGCTGTCGGGCTTGCCACCAGAACGCATGGCGGCGGCATCCAGTCTGTCGAACTTTGTGCGTACACTGGCTGGCTCCATCGGGACGTCGATTACTACCACCATGTGGACCGATCGCGAATCAATGCATCACAGCTATTTGTCGGAATCGGTGAATCCGTATAACGCCAATTCGCAGCAGATGTACGATCAGTTGGAAAGTCTTGGCATGACCCATCAGCAGGCATCAGCGTATATCGCACAGCAGATCACCAACCAGGGGCTGATTATCTCTGCCAACGAGATTTTCTGGGCCTCGGCCGGGGTGTTTCTTATTCTGTTGGTGCTGATTTGGTTCGCACGTCCACCTTTTGGGGCGGGCGGTGGCGGCGGTGGTGCACACTAAGCAAAAAAAAACGGGCCATAATGGCCCGTTTTTTTATGCGTTCTGTCGCCACCATTCGGCAAGCAGGATGCCAGTTGCTACCGACACGTTGAGACTTTCTACGTTGCCGGTACCGCCAATCGACAGGCTCATGTCACCCTGTTGGAAAGCGCTGTCGGACAGCCCTTCACGCTCCTGGCCCAGCACCAGCACCATTTTGGCTGGCAGCTCAGCTTTTGCCAGCGGTGTACCTTCATGGCTGGAGGTCGTGACGATGGTGTAGCCTGCTTTGCGGAAGGCTTCCAGACCGGCGGAGAAGTTTTCACCGCTGATTGCCTGGACGTGCTCCGCGCCACCTTCTGCGGTACGCACTGCGGCACCCGATTCCAGCAGTGACGCATCATTCACCAGCAGCCCCTTCACACCAAAGTGGGCGCAGCTACGCATGATGCCGCCGAGGTTATGCGGGTTGCTGACATCTTCCAGTGCCAGTACACAATCTTTGGCTTCGGCCAGGCTTAACCACTCAGATACCGCCATCCCCATGCGTTTTTTAATGATGAAACACACGCCGCCGTGATGTTCAGTTCCTGATGCTTTCGCCAGCTCGGCATCGTCCACCACATGGTAGGCTTTGCGGTTGGCGGCGAGCCAGCGCAATGTTTCACGGAAACGCGGCGTCACGCTCTGGACAAACCAGGCGCGGACGATGCTCTCGGGACGGCTCTGGAACAACGCCTGGCAGGCATTTTCCCCGTAAACACGCGTCTCTTCCTGACGCTGGCGGCGAATCTGCTCCGGGTCGATAGCAGGCTTGCTGACGCTACCCTCTTCCAGCGCGTTGTTTTCAGCTACCGGTGGGCGTGAAACGGTGCGCCACGGTGAATCCTCGAAGCTACGTGCTTTGCGATTATCATCGCCGCGATCGCTGCGACGACCCGCACCGCGACCGCCTTCTTCATTATTACGTCCAGTGCGGGGGCCAGAACGACGATTCTCTTCCTGGCGCGCAGCAGGACGGCCGCCTTTGCCGGTACGGGGGTTTGGCGCACGCGAGCCTTTCTGGCCCTCATCCTCACCACGTACATACATCACTTTGACCTTGCCGCTTTTGCCTTTAATTTCGTCGTTCATCTGTTCCTCCAGCATTGAGAGCGCGAAGATTACCTGATGTGTCGGCGCTTAGCTATCAACTATTGAACCTATCGAGCAATCCAGATTGAGCATAGCATTCAACCCTTTCATAATGCTCGGCAATCATAAATATACAGATCCGGTTTGAGGTAACTATGAATACGGTATGTGCCTCCTGTCAGGCAACCAACCGCGTGCCCGAAGCACGCATTGCCGATGGAGCCAAATGTGGCCGCTGCGGCGGTGAGCTGTTTAACGGCGAAGTGGTGAGCGCGACTGCTGCGACGCTGGATAAATATTTGCAGGACGATTTGCCCGTGGTGGTCGATTTCTGGGCACCGTGGTGTGGGCCTTGCGTCAACTTCGCACCGGTATTTAAAGATGTCGCCGATGAGCGGCGCGGCAAGGTGCGTTTTGTGAAGGTGAATACAGAAGCCGAACCAGCGCTGAGTTCACGTTTCCGTATTCGCAGCATTCCCACCATCATGTTGTTTAAGAATGGCGAGTTGGTCGACATGCTGAACGGCGCGATGCCAAAAGCACCGTTCAACGAATGGCTCGACGAGTCGCTGTGATCCCCTCCGTGGCCAGCCGGGTGCTGGCCATATTACCTTTGCACGGCATTTCCATTACAATTACGTTTTTGCTGCCCGCCTGAGTGTTATGTCTGAGAATGCCGTCCTGCGTTTGCGCACGCAACGTCTTGCCCGCGCTACCCGTCCGTTTCTGGCCCGTGGCAATCGGGTTATCCGCTGTCAGGGTTGTCTCCTGCCGCATCAACATTGCGTATGCGCCACATTACAGCCGCAAACCGCCCGCAGCCGTTTTTGTCTGGTGATGTTTGATACCGAACCGATGAAACCCAGTAATACCGGACGTCTGATCGCCGATATCCTGCCGGATACGCTGGCATTTGGCTGGTCACGTACCGAGCCCGACGCCGCATTATTACAAGCGGTGCAGATGAGCGATTATCAACCGTTGGTCGTGTTCCCCGCGTCCTATGCCGATACCGGTCGCACCGTGCTGACGGAGCCGCCACGCAGCGGCAAGCCCCCGCTGTTTATTATGCTCGACGGCACCTGGACTGAGGCACGCAAAATGTTCCGCAAAAGCCCCTGGCTGGATGCATTCCCGGTGATGTCTTTGAATGTGACCAGCCCGTCACGTTACACGCTGCGCGAAGCACATGGCGAAGGTCAGCACTGCACCGCAGAAGTTGCCGCTGCATTGCTGGAGCAGGCTGGCGACGTCGCCGCTGCCGATGCGTTACAACAGCATTTCACGCGCTTCCGTCAGGCGTATCTGGCCGGTAAACCCCATCATCCGGCACACGCGTTATGTGACGAGGATAACTAACACTATTCTTTTTTTGCACAGCGCACTGAACTATAGTAGAGCATCGCCACGGAGCTGGCTTTCAATCATGGATGATGCGCTATGAAACTCTTCGTGTTGGTTATTTTCCTGCTGGCCGGTTGCAGTACCGCGCCAAAACATCAACAGGGCTTTCCCCTGAAATTTCAGTCTGTCAGTACCCATCCTTCTGCGTTGATCGCTGCCGATGCACTGCAACCCGGCGATCTGCTGCTCTCATCAGCCACCTCGCTGCAATCCTGGGGGATTCGTCTGTTTACCCTGACGGGCGTCAGCCACGCGGCTATTTATCTGGGTGATCAGCGAGTTGCTGAAGTGGTGGGGAGTGGGGTCAACATTATCCCCCTCGATCGCGCGATTGCCGAAAGTAATAATCTGCTGGCTTTACGCATACCGGGCATCACCGTTGAACAAACGCTGCGGCTGCGCGAGTTTTCCGACCTGCAACAGGGCAAAAAATACAACTTTAAAGGGATTGTGATGTTTATGCCCTTTATGGTGTCGCGTCGTGTGTGTGAATTACCGCTGATAAATGAACAGGTGCGCAGCAACTGCCTGACGATACTGGCTAACATACAACTGGCCGACGAGGAAAATCCTGAATCTGACCGTTTTTTCTGTTCGGAATTTGTGCTGGCGGGTTACCGCTATGCCGGAATTGAGTTGCTGGCGGGCCAGGCAAACTGGGTTAGCCCGGCGGATTTATTGCATCTGCGTGAGGGGGATGTATCCGCCTGGCACGCACAACAGCCGATCGAATATATCGGTCATCTCAAACGCTGGAATTTGAAAGAGATCCTCAGCCTGCGATCGCCAGATCGGCAAGCGCAGTAAAAAGCGTTTACAATCACGCCATCCCCCATGTCAGGAGTGCATGATGAGCCAACGCGGACTGGAAGCGCTGTTACGACCTAAATCCATTGCGGTAATCGGTGCGTCGGTAAAACCGGGGCGCGCGGGTTATTTTATGATGCGTAACCTGCTGGCGGGCGGTTTTAGTGGCCCGGTATTGCCGGTAACGCCGAAGTACAAGGCGGTGAGCGGCGTGCTCGCCTGGCCCGATATCGCCAGCCTGCCTTTTGCCCCCGATCTTGCCATCATCTGTACTCATGCCAAACGTAATCTGGCGTTGCTTCAACAACTGGGGGAGAAAGGTTGTAAAGCGTGCATCATTCTTTCCGCTCCCCCAGAACAACTGGATGAATTGAAAGCCTGCGCCAGTCAGTGGCAAATCCGCCTGCTCGGCCCCAACAGCCTTGGCCTGCTCGCCCCCTGGCAAGGACTTAACGCCAGTTTCTCCCCGGTACCCATTGCCAAAGGTCGTATCGCGTTTATTTCGCAATCGGCGGCGGTATCCAACACCATTCTCGACTGGGCGCAGCAGCGTAATCTTGGTTTCTCCTGGTTTATCGCACTGGGCGACAGCCTCGATATCGATGTCGATGACCTGCTTGATTTCCTCGCTCGTGATGGCAAAACCAGCGCCATCCTGCTCTATCTGGAACATCTTAGCGATGCGCGCCGCTTTGTCTCAGCATCGCGTAGCGCCTCGCGCAATAAACCGATTCTGGTGATCAAAAGCGGGCGTAGCCACCAGGCACAGGCAATGATTGGTACCCGCAGTGGGCTGGATGCTGCCTGGGATGCAGCCATCCAGCGTGCCGGTTTGCTGCGGGTGCAGGATACTCATGAACTGTTCTCCGCAGTGGAGTCGCTCAGCCATATGCGCCCATTACGTGGCGATCGTTTAATGATTATCAGCAATGGCGCCGCCCCGGCGGCACTGGCGCTGGACGAGTTATACGCGCGCAATGGCAAACTGGCGACGCTAAGCGAGGAAACCTTGCAGGCGCTGGCAGCACAGTTGCCGGCCGGTGTCGGGCGTGGCAATCCGCTCGATCTGAAAGATGATGCCACCCCCGAGCGCTACGTCGCCTGCATTGAGAAGTTGCTGGATAGTCATGAACTGGATGCCTTGATGATCATTCACGCCCCCAGTGCCGTGTCACCGGCCAGCGAAACTGCCGAGCAGATCATTGCGGCGATAGCGCGCCATCCACGCGGCAAGCAGGTGACATTGCTGACCAACTGGTGCGGTGAATTTTCCTCGCAGGCGGCTCGTCGCGCCTTCACCCAGGCAGGAATTCCAACCTGGCGTACGCCGGAAGGGACAGTGACAGCCTTTATGCACCAGGTGGAGTACCGCCGTAATCAGAAGCAGCTACGGGAAACGCCTGCGCTACCGTTGGGCCTGACGCAAAACAGCGCGCAGGCGCATCAGCTTATTCAGCAGGCGCTGGACCAGGGCATCACCACGCTGGACACGCATGAAGTCCAGCCGGTGTTGCAGGCTTATGGCCTGGCAACCCTATCGACCTGGATTGCCGCTGACAGCTCTGCGGCGGCCAGCATCGCTAGTCAGATCGGCTATCCGGTGGCGTTGAAGTTGCGCTCACCGGATATCCCGCACAAGTCTGAGGTGCAGGGGGTGATGCTTTATCTGCGCAGCGCCAGTGAAGTCAAACTGGCCGCCGACGCGATTTTTGACCGTGTTCGGCAAACCCATCCCGAGGCACGGATTGATGGCCTGCTGGTGCAGAGCATGGCCAACCGCGCGGGTGCACAGGAGCTGCGCATAGTGGTGGAACAGGATCCGCTGTTTGGTCCGATTATTATGTTGGGAGAAGGCGGCGTGGAATGGCAGCCAGATAAACAAGCTGCCGTAGCTTTGCCCCCCCTGAACATGACGCTGGCGCGCTATCTGGTGATCCAGGCGATGAAAAGCGGCAAAGTTCGCAGTCGCAGTGCGTTGCGACCCCTGAACATTCCTGCACTCAGTCAGTTGCTGGTTCAGGTTTCTAACCTGGTGGTTGATTGCCCGGAGATCCAGCGGCTGGATATTCATCCGCTGCTGGCCGCCGGTGACGAATTTACCCTGCTGGATGTCACGCTACAGCTCGCCCCGTTCCAGGGCGATAACGAAGCGCGGCTGGCGATTCGCCCCTATCCTCACCACCTTGAGGAGCAGGTTGAACTGAAAGATGGTCAGCATTGCCTGTTCCGCCCGATCCTGCCAGAAGATGAGCCGCTACTGCGGGACTTTATTGCGCTGGTGACGAAAGAAGATCTTTATTATCGCTATTTCAGTGAGATCAATGAGTTCACCCACGAGGATCTGGCGAATATGACGCAAATCGATTATGACCGCGAGATGGCGATTGTCGCCGTCCGTCAGCACGCGGGTCATGATGAAATTATCGGGGTGACGCGTGCAATTTCAGACGCCGACAATATTGATGCTGAGTTTTCCGTGCTGGTACGATCGGATTTGAAAGGATTGGGCATGGGCAGACGTCTGCTGGAGAAGATGATCCGCTATACCCGCGATCACGGTCTGCAACAATTGAACGGTATCACCATGCCACACAATACCGGCATGATTACCCTGGCGCGAAAACTTAACTTTCGCGTGAGTATTCAACTGGATGACGGAATTGTCAGCCTTAATTTGCCGCTTAACGATGCCATCAACTAACCTTGTAGA
Source organism: Pantoea phytobeneficialis (assembly GCF_009728735.1). Classification (NCBI taxonomy): domain Bacteria; kingdom Pseudomonadati; phylum Pseudomonadota; class Gammaproteobacteria; order Enterobacterales; family Erwiniaceae; genus Pantoea; species Pantoea phytobeneficialis. The sequence goes on along the minus strand of NZ_CP024636.1, from coordinate 2,859,430 downwards.
GAAAGGTAAAAATCCTCCCTGTAGGCTCGGTTGATGTTATCATTTAGCGTTAGGATCATGATTTGATGGCAAAAGGCCATGCGATGAACAGAGAAGAAGTGCACCGTGATGTTGTCTAAATTCAAACGTAATAAACACCAACAACACCTCGCACAGCTGCCTAAACTGTCACAATCCGTTTCGGACGTGACCACGCTCTACTCGCCTGTTGAGTTCCGTGAAACCCTGCTGACGAAAATTGCCACTGCGGAAAAACGTATCTGTATCGCTGCGCTGTATCTGGAAAATGATGATGGCGGGCGTGGAGTTATGCAGGCGTTGTATGCTGCTCGTCAGGCTCGTCCAGAGCTGGATATCAGTATTTTGGTGGACTGGCATCGTGCCCAGCGTGGCCGCATTGGCGCAGCGCGTGGTCTCACCAATGCCGACTGGTATTGTGAAATGGCCGCACAACATCCGGATATCGCGATTCCGGTTTATGGTATTCCGGTCAATACGCGTGAAGCGTTAGGTGTGCTGCATCTGAAAGGCTTTATCATTGACGATACCTTGTTGTATAGCGGTGCCAGCCTCAACGATGTTTATTTGCACCAGCATGATCGCTACCGTTATGACCGCTACCAGCTGATTCGTAACCCGCAGTTGGCAGACACCATGTATCAATGGATTTGCGCTAACCTGAAGCAATCTGATGCGGTGCATCGTCTTGACCAGACCGAACGCCCATCCAGCCCGGAAATCAAAAACGAAACCCGACAGTTCCGCCAGGATCTGCGTGGCTTTAATTATCAGTTTTCCGGAAACTCGGGCAATGAAAGTCTGACGGTGACACCGTTGGTTGGCCTGGGTAAACGCAGCCTGCTGAATAAAACCATCTTCCATTTGATGCCCTGCGCTGAGCGTAAACTCACCCTGTGCACCCCATATTTCAACCTGCCTGCCATTCTGGTACGTAATCTGATCCATTTGCTGCGTCAGGGGAAGGAAGTGGAGATCATTGTTGGGGACAAAACCGCTAACGATTTCTATATCCCACCGGAGCAACCCTTTAAGATCATTGGTGCGCTGCCTTATCTCTACGAGATTAACTTACGTCGTTTCCTGAGCCGCTTGCAGTACTACGTCAACAACGGACAACTGACAGTGCGTTTGTGGAAAGATGGCGAAAATAGCTATCACCTGAAAGGCATATGGGTTGACGATGAGTGGATGATGATCACCGGGAATAACCTTAACCCGCGCGCCTGGCGACTTGATCTGGAAAACGCGGTACTTATCCATGATCCGCTAAACCAACTGGCTGAACAGCGAGAGAAAGAATTGGCGCTGATTCGGACTCATACCACGGTGGTGCAGCATTTCCGTGAGCTGGAAAGCATCGCCGATTATCCGGCAAAAGTACGCAAGTTGATTCGCCGTCTGCGCCGTATCCGTATCGATCGTTTAATCAGCCGCTTGTTGTGATGGCGGCTTCGCCAGCCGCCCGTCAGGAGCGGCTGGCCTTCTGTTACAACGCGATGCCCTTGCCTTTACGATGCAGCATCAGCGAAACCAGAAAAGCTAATGCCCCCATCGCCGAAACATACCAGAAGAAACTGGTTTCAATTCCTTCTTTTTTCAGCAATAGCGCGACGTACTCCGCTGAACCACCAAAGATAGCATTCGCCACCGCATAAGATAACCCAACACCAAGCGCCCGCACTTCAGGTGGAAACATTTCAGCCTTCAGAATGCCGCTGATGGCGGTGTAGAAGCTGGTGATTATCAATGCCAGCATCACCAGAACAAACGCCAGCCAGCCGCTCTGCACATTTTGCAGCAACGTCAGGATAGGTACGGTACAAATGGCAGCTCCTGCACCGAAAATCATCATGGAGGATCGACGCCCAATTTTATCCGAGAGCGCCCCAATAATGGGTTGAATCAACATAAAGACCAGCAGAGCGCCAGTCATCAACCCACTCGCCGCACGCGCATCCATTCCTGCGGTATTCACCAGATACTTTTGCATGTAAGTGGTGAAGGTATAGAAGCTGAGTGAACCGCCAGCGGTAAATCCCAGCACCATCAGAAATGCACGCGAATGGTTGCGTAGCAGGCCCAGGATACTGCCGGCATCACGATGCTCACGGTGTTTTTTCTCTGAAGTTTCGTTGAGGGAGCGGCGTAACCACAGCGCAACCACCGCCAGAATGGCGCCGAGGAAGAAAGGAATACGCCAGGCCCAACTGTGCAACTGCTCATCACTGAGTAGCAGCTGCAACACCACTACCGTGAGCACGGCCAACAATTGACCACCAATCAAGGTCACGTACTGGAATGATGCGTAGAATCCTTTACGTCCCTCCAGGGCTACTTCACTCATGTAGGTCGCGCTGGTGCCATATTCGCCGCCCACGGAAAGTCCTTGAAACATCCGGGCCAGCAGCAGGATAACTGGCGCTGCAATGCCGATTTCAGCGTAACCGGGCAGGCAGGCAATCACCAGCGAACCGAAGCACATCATGCAGACCGAGATCAGCATGGAGTTTTTGCGTCCGTGACGGTCGGCAATATAACCAAATAGCCAGCCTCCGATAGGACGCATCAAAAAGCCGGCAGCAAAGACGCCTGCGGTTTGCAGAAGTTGGGTGGTGGTGTCGCCCGATGGGAAAAAGATATGGGCAAAATAGAGTGAGAAGAAGGAGTATACGTAGAAGTCGAACCATTCAACCAGATTACCGGATGAAGCCCCAACAATCGCCCAGATGCGTTGTTTGCTGATGGCCGTCGTGTCGTGATGTACCACTTTTTGTTGTAGAGAGTCTGTCATCTTTACCTCTTTTCCTTGCGAATAATAAACGCTAAAGAATTCAGTAAAGCATTTGTTGGCCTGTTACGTGAACTGGATTCACGCCTGATGGCAAAATCTACGAATTTGTCGCAGCCTGCTCGCCCCACGTTTTACCGGGTGCGATTTATCGCATCATTACCCGTTGCGGCGCGATTTATCGCGCGGGTTTTATTGTTCCGGACGCTAAAAAATGCGCGATAAATCGCGCCGCTACGGGGATATTGACTGGTTTCCAGACGTAAAAAAGCCCTGAACTTTCGTTCAGGGCTTCTTCACTTAATTGATGCCTGGCAGTTCCCTACTCTCGCATGGGGAGACCCCACACTACCATCGGCGCTACGGCGTTTCACTTCTGAGTTCGGCATGGGGTCAGGTGGGACCACCGCGCTACAGCCGCCAGGCAAATTCTGTTTATCCGCACCGCCCTCACAGGCCATACGAATCAATCCGTTCGAACAATGCTGAAAATTCTCGCGTCTCTCAACTCAAAACGCCTCTGGCGTTGTAAGGTTAAGCCTCACGGGTCATTAGTACCGGTTAGCTCAATGCATCGCTGCACTTACACATCCGGCCTATC
>NZ_CP024636.1:2688658-2855920 GCF_009728735.1 Pantoea phytobeneficialis | reverse complement strand
CACTCGTCACCCAAGGAGCAAGCTCCTCTGTGCTACCGTTCGACTTGCATGTGTTAGGCCTGCCGCCAGCGTTCAATCTGAGCCATGATCAAACTCTTCAATTTAAAGTTTGATGCTCAAAGAATTAAACTTCGTAATGAATTACGTGTTCACTCTTGAGACTTGATATTTTTTAAGTCCGTAGACTTTTGATATCAATCCTGCGAGTGCCCACACAGATTGTCTGATAAATTGTTAAAGAGCAGTGCGANCAGCGGGTTAACCGTCTGTCGCGAGGTGGCGTATATTACGCTTTCCTCCTTCAGAGTCAATCTCTTTTTCGAGATTTTTCTCTGGCGGGATGAATCACTTCGTCCCTCGCTGACCGCCTGCGTTGCCGCTTTGCCGTGTCAGTGGAGGCGCATTATAGGGAGATAATTCTGACTGACAAGCGCTAATTTAAACTTTTTGCGCGACCGCTCACTTTCCAGGCAAGGCGTTGCAAAATGCAGCAAAATCCTGTGCGAAAGGCATAAAAAACGGGCCCGCAGGCCCGTTATCGTCATTTTATCTATTGATGCGCGACAATCGCATCATCTTTCACATCCATCTCGATGGTTTTACCCGGGACCAGCGCACCAGAAAGAATCTGTTGTGCCAGTGGGTTTTCAATCTGCTGTTGGATAGCACGTTTCAGCGGTCGTGCACCGTAAACCGGATCGTAACCATTTTCTCCCAACAAGCGAATTGCTTCGTCCGAAATATGTAGCTGATAGCCACGCTCCTCCAGACGTTTATACAACCGCTGCAACTGAATCTGCGCGATAGATGCAATGTGTTTTTCACCCAACGGATGGAAGACCACCACTTCATCAATACGGTTAATAAACTCCGGACGGAAATGATGACCAACAACCGACATCACCAGATCCTTCATTTCAGGATAATCCAGCGCACCAAACCGTTCCTGAATCAAATCCGATCCCAGGTTCGAAGTCATGATTACTACCGTGTTACGGAAATCGACCGTGCGACCCTGCCCATCGGTTAAGCGGCCATCATCCAGCACCTGCAGCAAAATGTTGAACACATCCGGATGCGCTTTCTCTACCTCATCCAGCAAAATCACTGAATAGGGACGACGACGCACCGCTTCAGTCAGATAACCGCCCTCTTCATAGCCGACATATCCCGGAGGAGCCCCCACCAAACGCGATACCGAATGTTTTTCCATAAATTCGGACATGTCGATACGCACCATGGCGTCGTCGCTGTCGAACAGGAAGTTTGCCAGCGCTTTGCACAGCTCAGTTTTACCCACCCCGGTAGGCCCCAGGAACAGGAAGGAACCAATCGGACGATTCGGATCGGACAACCCTGCACGACTGCGTCGAATGGCATTCGACACCGCTTCAACCGCTTCATCCTGTCCGATAACACGCGCATGCAGCTCCTGCTCCATCCGCAGCAATTTATCGCGCTCCCCTTCCATCATGCGGGCCACCGGAATACCGGTCCAGCGCGCCAGCACATCGGCAATTTCCACATCCGTTACGCGGTTACGTAACAGTTTCATGGTTTTGCCTTCTGACTGGGTTGCCGCTGCCAGTTGTTTCTCCAGCGCCGGGATTTTGCCGTACTGCAATTCAGACATCTGCCCCAAATCACCCACACGACGCGCCTGCTCCAGCGACAATCGCGCCTGCTCCAGTTCAGCCTTGATATTCTGCATCCCGGTCAGAGACGCTTTTTCTGCTTTCCACTCTTCTTCCAGCTCGGCGTATTCACGCTCTTTCTGGTCGAGTTCTGTTTCCAGCATCTCCAGACGTTTAACACTGGCATCATCAGACTCTTTCTTCAGAGCCTGCTGCTCCAGTTTAAGCTGGATAATACGGCGGTCGAGTCGATCCAGCGGTTCGGGTTTCGAATCAATTTGCAGACGAATGCTGGACGCGGCCTCATCGATCAAGTCGATGGCTTTATCCGGCAATTGACGGTCTGCAATATAACGATGCGAAAGCGTTGCCGCTGCCACAATCGCCGGGTCAGTAATCTGCACATGGTGATGCAGTTCATAACGCTCTTTCAGGCCACGCAAAATAGCGATGGTGTCTTCAACACTCGGCTCAGCAACAAAGACTTTCTGGAAACGACGCTCCAGCGCAGCGTCTTTTTCAATGTATTGACGATATTCATCCAGCGTCGTGGCACCGACACAATGAAGCTCACCGCGCGCCAGCGCAGGTTTCAGCATATTACCGGCATCCATGGCGCCATCGGCTTTACCGGCACCCACCATGGTATGCAGCTCATCAATAAACAGGATGACGTTGCCTTCCTGCTTCGCCAGGTCGTTCAACACCCCTTTCAGGCGCTCTTCAAATTCACCACGATATTTCGCGCCAGCCACCAGCGCACCCATGTCGAGTGCCAGTACCCGACGACCTTTCAGCCCTTCCGGTACTTCACCATTGATGATGCGCTGTGCCAGCCCCTCAACGATCGCGGTTTTACCCACCCCTGGCTCACCAATCAGTACCGGGTTATTTTTGGTACGGCGTTGCAACACCTGAATGGTACGACGTATTTCTTCGTCACGACCGATCACCGGATCGAGTTTGCCCATTTCGGCACGCTCGGTCAGATCGATGGTGTATTTTTTTAATGCCTGACGCTGATCTTCAGCCCCCTGGTCGTTCACGTTCTCTCCCCCTCGCAATTGCTCGATGGCCTTAGCGAGTTTTTCTGAGGTTGCGCCGGCAGATTTAAGTAAATCCGCCAACGAACCGCGTGAATCCAGGGCCGCCAGAACAAATAATTCAGATGAAATAAAGTTATCGTTGCGCTTTTGCGCCAGTTTGTCGCACAGGTTGAGCACACGCACCAAATCGGCGGACGGCTGTACATCGCCATCCGTGCCTTCAACTTGTGGTAATCGATTAATAGCCTGATCAATGCCGGTACGTAGGCCAGCCACATCGGCACCCGCGGCACTGAGCAACGGACGCACCGATCCGCCTTCCTGATTGAGCAATGCGCTCATCACATGAAGGGGTTCAATGAATTGATTATCGTGTCCCAGAGCAAGGGACTGTGCATCGGCCAGGGCCAACTGGAATTTGTTGGTAAGACGATCCAGACGCATGATTCCTCCCGTTACAGGTCAAAATGCTACTGGAGATTAAATGAGGTCATCCCTCAAATTTTTCAAGGTTAATGACCTGAGTTGTGAGCAAAAAATACGCTACTGGATCGTCTTGTGGCGTAAGGTTATCTCAGCCAAATCAAAGTTGCCATACGCCCGGTGATACGATCGCGTCGGAAGGAGAAAAAATCGTCGTTTTCATGCCAGGTACAGCGCGATGATCCACTGATGGAGTGCACACCTGCCGCCTGTAGACGCTGACGCGCCAACAGCCAGATGTCGGCAAAATATTTTTCCCCGACCGGACGAAATGCCGCATCGGCACGAATATCATGCGCCATAAATGCCGCTCGAACTTCGGCACCCACTTCAAAAGCCTGTGGGCCAATGGCCGGCCCCAGCCACGCATAAATCTCATTGGGGGGACAGTGAAATTGCGCCAGTGTCTGTTCCAGCACACCATTACACAAGCCACGCCACCCCGCATGGGCTGCGGCGACCTCACTGCCATCACGGGCGCAAAATAACACTGGCAAACAATCCGCCGTCATCACAGCACAAACCACACCTGCTTCACGGGTGATCGCCGCATCCGCATCAGGAATCAAGTTATCATGGGGCAGACGCACCACATCCTGACCGTGCACCTGATTGAGCCATTGTGGCATAGCGGGCAATTGTGCCCGCTCAACCAGACGCTGACGATTAAGCATCACATGATCTTCACTGTCGCCGACATGACCGCCGAGATTCAGTGAGTTCCAGGGCGCCAGGCTCACTCCGCCGTGACGCGTTGTGGAACATGCCCGAACCCGAGCCGGTGCAGGCCAGTCCGGGATGATCAGGTCACTCATAACCAGTCCAGCTGATCGCGGAACATATCGGTGTCGGCTTTCAGGGCGTCGATCAAATCAACCATATCCTGCGGCAGCGGCGCGTGCCACTCCATCTCAATACCTGTGATCGGATGGTAGAGACGCAGCATAGTCGCGTGCAACGCCTGGCGATCGAAGCCACGTAACGTCGCGATAAACTCGTCGGAAGCACCTTTCGGAGGACGAGGACGACCACCATAAAGCGGATCGCCTACCAGCGGATGGTTGATATGGGCCATATGCACACGAATCTGGTGGGTACGCCCCGTTTCCAGCCGCAGACGCAAACGGGTGTGCGCACGGAAATGTTCCATGATGCGATAATGCGTGGTCGCTGGTTTGCCCATCGGATGCACCGCCATATGGGTACGTTTGGTCGAGTGACGCGCCATCGGCTCATTTACCGTACCACCCGCCGTCATGGTGCCAATCGCTACCGCTTCGTACTCACGGGTAATTTCGCGCAGTTGCAGGGTTTCAACCAGATGGGTTTGTGCCGGAACGGTTTTTGCCACCACCATCAACCCGGTGGTGTCTTTATCCAGACGATGGACAATACCCGCACGCGGTACATCAGCGATCGGCGGATAATGGTAAAGCAGCGCATTCAGCACCGTCCCATCCGGATTGCCTGCACCAGGGTGCACCACCAAGTCGCGGGGTTTATTAATGACGATGATATCGTCGTCTTCATAGACGATATTCAACGGGATATTTTGCGCTTCCCAGCGTTGTTCTTCTTCGATTTCAGCGCTGATCGACACCTGCTCGCCGCCCAGAACCTTTTCTTTCGGTTTGTCGACCACGGTGCCATTGACGCTGACGCGACGCTCGAGGATCCATTCTTTTATGCGAGAACGTGAATAATCAGGGAACAATTCCGCCAAAGTCTGATCTAAGCGTTGTCCAAGTTGTGCTTCGGACACCGTTGCGGTGAGTTGAACTTGTTGTGCCATATACAGCTTCTTCGTTAACGTTGGGTTTTCACGGCGATGCCGTTTAATATAATGTGCTATCGTACCTGGTCATTACCGGGAGCTACACGGACAGCTTCCGCCATAACACTTTGAGGATAATCATTTCGTCATGACGCGTATGAAACATCTGGTGGCTGCTGCCACACTGAGCCTGGCACTGGTGGGTTGCTCCGGTTCTAAGGACACAGTACCGGACAGCCCGCCGTCTGAGATTTACGCCACAGCTCAGCAAAAACTGCAGGACGGTAACTTTAAAGCGGCGATTAAGCAACTGGAAGCGTTGGATAACCGCTATCCGTTTGGCCCGTATTCTCAGCAGGTACAGCTGGATTTGATCTACGCGTATTATAAAAATGCCGATCTGCCGCTGGCGCAAGCCGCTATCGCACGCTTTATGCGTCTCAACCCGACTCATCCGAACATCGACTACGTCATTTACATGAAAGGTCTGACGGATATGGCGCTGGATGATTCCGCACTACAGGGCTTCTTCGGTATTGATCGTTCCGATCGCGATCCGACCCATGCCCGTGATGCATTCCGCGACTTCTCCCAGCTGCTGCGCGGTTACCCGAACAGCCAATATGCCGCAGATGCACAGAAACGCCTGGTGTTCCTGAAAGAGCGCCTGGCGAAGTATGAACTTTCAGTGGCGCAATTCTATACCAAGCGCGGTGCTTATGTCGCTGTTGTTAACCGTGTAGAAGGGATGATGAGAGATTATCCGGACGCGCAAGCCACTCATGAGGCGCTGCCGCTGATGGAAAATGCCTATCGCCAGCTCCAACTGACTGCTGAGGCCGATAAAGTGGCGAAAATTATCGCCGCCAATAACGCCTGATTCGCAGCCAACAAAAAAGCAGCCTTCATTGGCTGCTTTTTTTTGGTGAAAAATCAGACAAAAATCGGATTTATCGCCCCGGTTAACTCGTCAATCTTGCCCCGTTCATCCCCGCGCTTCAAGCTTTTTCCGCCACTTTCCCGGCCTTTCTCACAATTTGTTGGCATTGACAAAAAGTGACATTTTTACGTGATCTTGATCACACATTTTCCGTGTTTCCGCGGTATGCTGGACCTACCCAGACGGAAATGACAGAGAGGTTTGAATGATGATTCTGAACATTACCAGTAAACAAATGGAAATCACTGCGGCTATCCGCAACCATGTCGAAGACCGTCTCGCCAAGCTGGAAAAATGGCAAACTCACCTGATAAATCCGCACATTGTGTTATCGAAAGAGCCGAAAGAATTTGTGGCCGACGCCACGATTAACACACCAAACGGCACGCTGGTCGCCAGCGCGAAACATGATGATATGTACACCGCAATCAACGACCTGATTGCCAAGCTGGAGCGACAGCTCAATAAAGCGCAACACAAACCTGAAGCGCGTCGCGCCACCACGAGTGTTAAAGATTTTACTCCGGCGGGATAAACCCCGATTCTCTCAGCAACGCGCCTACGGGCGCGTTTTTTATTGACAGCCTTAAATCAGTGCGGTTAATCTCGGGTCACTTTATTTATGGAAACTACCATGAAACATCTGCCGTTCTTCTTCGCATTCTTTTTTACCTTCCCCTGATTGGGAGGCGATTCGTCATGTGAAAATGAATGCGAAGACGAACAACAAAGCCTCCCAACCGGGAGGCTTTTTTATTGGACAGCTTACAGGTGAGCCTTATGAACCCCGATAATCCACTGCTGGCATTACGCGACAAAATCAGCGCTGTTGATGAGAAGCTACTGACGTTACTGGCTGAGCGCCGCAGCCTGGCAGTTGAAGTGGCGCAAGCCAAACTGGCAACCCATCGCCCGATCCGCGATGTCGAACGTGAACGTGCCCTGCTGGAAAACCTGATTACTCTTGGGAAGAAACACCAGCTTGATGCACACTACATCACACGTCTTTTCCAACTGGTGATTGAGGATTCTGTGCTGACCCAGCAGGCGTTGCTGCAAAAGAATCTCAACCATCCGCATGCTCATGCCCCGCGTATTGCGTTTCTCGGTCCGAAAGGCTCCTATTCACACCTTGCGGCACGCAAATACGCCGCCCGTCACTTCGATTCGATGGTGGAAAGTGGTTGTCTTAAGTTTCAGGATATCATTCAGCAAGTGGAAAGCGGCCAGGCTGACTATGCGGTGATGCCGATTGAGAACACCTCTTCTGGTTCCATCAATGACGTTTATGACCTGCTGCAACAAACCTCGCTGTCGATTGTGGGTGAGCTGACCATTCCTATCGAACATTGCGTGTTAGTCAGTGGCAACACCGATTTACAGCAGATTGAAACCGTCTACAGCCATCCCCAACCGTTCCAACAGTGTAGCCAATTCATCAACCGTTTCCCGCAATGGAAAATTGAGTACACCGAAAGCACTGCCGCCGCGATGGAAAAAGTGGCTGCGATGAATTCACCAAAAGTCGCCGCACTCGGCAGCGAAGCCGGTGGCGAGTTGTATCAATTACAGGTGCTGGAACGTGATCTGGCTAATCAGCAGCAGAACCATACACGTTTTATTGTGCTGGCACGTAAGCCGATTGATGTCTCCGACCAGGTTCCGGCAAAGACAACGTTGATTATGGCGACGGGCCAACAGGCGGGCGCGCTGGTTGAAGCGCTGCTGGTTCTGCGTCAGCACAACCTGATCATGAGCAAGCTGGAATCGCGCCCGATTAACGGCAACCCGTGGGAAGAGATGTTTTACATTGATGTGCAAGGCAATCTGCAATCTGACAGCATGCAGCGCGCGCTGGAAGAGTTACGCGGTCTGACGCGTTCGTTGAAAGTGCTCGGCTGTTACCCGGGTGAGAATGTGGTGCCGGTAGAGCCGCGCATCTAAGCAAAAGGGCATCCTTGCGGATGCCCTTTTCTTTTATTGTCGGCTGTCGTTGGCTGAACGCAACATGCTGCGGCTCTCAACCAGGAAGCGTTTCGCGTAGTCACCAAACCAGTGTTCCACACGCTGGAAGCTCTCAATAAACGCTTGTTTATCACCATGCTCCAGTAAGGTAATCGCCTCACCAAAGCGCTGATAGTAACGCTTAATCAGCGCGATATTGCTTTCTGAAGACATAATGATATCTGCGTAAAGCTGTGGATCCTGAGCAAACAACCGCCCAACCATCGCCAACTCCAACCGATAAATCGGTGAGGACAATGCCAGCAGCTGATCCAGATTGACGTTCTCTTCCGCCAGATGCAGACCATACGCAAAGGTCGCGAAGTGACGCAGCGCCTGGATAAAGGCCATGTTTTGGTCATGTTCAACAGCACTGATGCGGTGGAGCCGTGCACCCCACACCTGAATCTGTTCAAGGAACCACTGATACGCCTCTGGCTGACGCCCGTCGCACCACACCACAACCTGTTTTGCCAGGCTACCACTGTCCGGACCAAACATCGGATGCAGCCCCAACACCGGGCCATTATGAGCCGCCAGCATCGCTTGCAATGGTCGATTCTTCACCGATGCCAGATCGACCAGAATGCAGTCTTCCGGCAACGTTGGCAGTTGCGCGATAATCTGTTCTGTCAGATGGATCGGTACACTGATAATCACCATACCGGCATCTTTCAATAACGCGTCAGCCTGGTCCCAATCCTCTTTATCGAGCAAGCGAACCTGATAACCAGACAAGGTCAGCATCTTCTCAAACAGACGCCCCATCTGACCACGGCCACCGACAATCACCACCGGACGCAGCGTCGGACACAGAGTTTTAAAGCCTTTGTCGTTTTCACTGGTGTAGGATTCCCGCATCAGACGGCGCAGCACATCCTCAATCAGATCCGGTGGTACACCGAGCGCCTCGGCTTCCTGACGACGTGAAGCCAGCATACTGGCTTCGCGTTCTGGCACATAAATCGGTAAGCCATAACGGCTTTTTACTTCACCTACTTCAGCAACCAGCTCGAGTCGCTTCGCCAGCAACCCAAGCAGGGCTTTATCTACTTCATCGATTTGATCGCGTAGCGCGGTCAGTTCAGCCACCATGACTCATTACACCTCGTGTGACAGACGCGCCGACAGCACTCCCTGCAGATCCTGATGGATTTCGCGCAGTAAGGTTTCGGTAGTATCCCAGTTGATGCAGGCATCGGTGACGGACACACCGTATTTCATCTCACTACGCGGCTGCTCAGATGACTGGTTGCCTTCATGAATATGGCTTTCCAGCATCAGGCCAATAATGGAGCGGTTTCCATCTTTAATCTGGGCAATAGCCGATTCGGCTACTCCGGGCTGACGGCGATAGTCTTTGTTAGAATTGCCATGGCTGCAATCTATCATTAAGGCCGGACGCAGTCCCGCTTTGAGCATCTCTTTTTCACACTGCGCAACATCTTCCGGGCCGTAATTGGGTGCTTTACCACCACGCAGGATCACATGACCATCCGGATTGCCCTGGGTCTGCAACAGGCAAACCTGACCGGCCTGGTTGATACCGACAAAACGGTGCGGCATCGCAGCAGCGCGCATGGCGTTAATTGCAGTGCCCAGGCTACCATCAGTACCGTTTTTAAAGCCAACCGGCATGGAAAGACCTGAAGCCATCTCGCGATGGGTCTGAGATTCGGTGGTACGCGCACCAATCGCTGACCAGCTGAACAGATCACCAAGGTATTGTGGGCTATTCGGATCGAGCGCTTCCGTCGCCAGCGGCAGTCCCATCTCCACGAGGTTCACCAGCAGCTGACGCGCAATGTGCAGCCCGGCTTCCATATCAAACGAGTTGTTCATATAGGGATCGTTGATCAACCCTTTCCAGCCGACGGTAGTACGGGGTTTCTCAAAATAGACACGCATAACGATGTACAGCTGATCCTTCAACTGTTCAGAAAGGTTTTTCAACAGACCCGCGTATTCAAGTGCAGCTTCGGTATCGTGGATTGAACAAGGACCACATACCACCAGCAGGCGCGGATCGCGGCCAGCGATGATATCGGAGATAGTCTGACGTGAAGCGGCAATTTGCGCTTCCTGAGCAGCACTCAGCGGGAATTTCGCCTTCAGTTCTCCGGGGGTAATTAAAATTTGTTCATCGGCGATATGCACATTGTTCAGCGCGTCTTTTTGCATGATAGCGATCCTTTTTACTCGTTTATGCGTGTTGGGATCCTCACTGAGGATGGCGCTCACTTTACCATAAGCCGTAAATGATGCAATCCACAGATGTACACTTTTATTACCACATCATTTCATCACCATGATAAATATAAATTTATTATTTTAAAAACATGATGTTAAATTAAAAAACCACTCCACAAGCCAAATAGATAAGTGTAAATAATTGATTACACCAACATTCAAAACAACATAAGATTATTGCGCAGACCTGCGCTAACATTTTGTTATACGTAGCTTTTCAGGATCAGTTTTATGAGTATTCGCCATGTTGGTCTTCGACCTTTTCATTTGCAGGACGCCGCCTCTTTTGCCCAGGCAGTGAATGAATCCCTCACCAGTCTGACGCCCTGGATGGCGTGGGCACACGATAATTATTGCAGCGATGAGGCTAGCAGTTGGATCAACTTTACTCATATCCAGCGCGTCAAAGGAGAAGCCGAAGAGTTCGCGATTGTCGATGAAAACGATCAGTTGCTGGGCGGTGCCGGTATTCGTTTTGCTCAACAGCCTGGAGAATTTTGCGCATTAGGTTATTGGGTCCGATCGACAGCTCAGCGTCAGGGAGTAGCAACACGCGCAGTCGCCCAACTGATTGCGTTAGGCTTCCAGTCACCCGAGGTGAAGTTGCTGGAGATTCTGGCGGCTGCCGATAACCGCGCCAGCCGCGCAGTGGCTGAGCGCAGTGGCTTCAGCTTTGTCGATTACCGCTACGGTTTAATCGTGCTGGAAAGTGGCCCGGTGAATACCGCCATTTATCATTTAAAACGCGGATAAAAAAAGGGGCTGGCAGATGCCAACCCCTTGTTTGCTATTAACTTTGAGATGTCGCTTACGCGAGCTCTTAGTTAAGACGCTCTTTGATACGAGCAGACTTACCAGTACGCTCACGCAGGTAGTACAGTTTGGCTTGACGCACAGCACCACGACGTTTAACAGCGATGCTGTCAATTACCGGAGAGTGAGTCTGGAAGACACGCTCAACGCCTTCGCCGTTAGAAATCTTGCGAACAGTGAATGCAGAGTGCAGACCGCGGTTACGAATAGCGATAACCACGCCCTCGAATGCCTGCAGACGTTTCTTAGAACCTTCAACGACCCATACTTTCACTTCCACGGTATCACCCGGACGGAAGGAAGGTACGTCCTGTTTCATCTGCTCTTGTTCAAGTTGCTTGATAATGTTGCTCATAATTAAATCTCTTATCCTGGGTAAACTGATAGTCAGGGAAGATTACTCTTCCGCCTCATCGTTTTGTTGCTGCTGATGTTCACGCTTGAACTCAGTAAGCAACCTTGCTTGCTCTTCAGTCAGAGCCAGGTTTTCCAGAAGTTCAGGTCTTCTCAGCCAGGTACGGCCTAGCGACTGTTTCAGGCGCCAACGGCGAATATCGGCATGGTTCCCCGACAGTAAAACTGCCGGTACATCCATTCCTTCTAACACTTCAGGTCGGGTATAGTGCGGGCAATCCAGCAAACCATCCGAGAACGAATCCTCATCGGCTGACGCCTGTTTTCCCAGCACGCCAGGAATAAACCGGGCGACCGAGTCAATTAACGTCATGGCTGGCAGCTCACCGCCACTGAGTACGTAATCACCGATTGACCATTCTTCATCAATTTCGGTTTGAATAACGCGCTCATCTATTCCTTCATAGCGACCACAGACCAGAATCAACTTCTGATGTGTCGCCAGTTCGCAAACGCCCTGTTGGTCGAGTTTGCGTCCCTGAGGTGAAAGATAAATCACCTTAGCACCTTCCCCCGCCGCTGCTTTCGCTGCGTGGATGGCGTCCCGCAAGGGTTGCACCATCATCAACATCCCCGGTCCGCCGCCGTAAGGACGATCGTCTACGGTACGGTGCCGGTCGTGCGCGAAGTCACGAGGACTCCAGCTCTCAATGTTGAGCAGGCCATTTTTTACTGCCCGGCCAGTTACCCCGTAATCGGTAATAGCGCGAAACATCTCTGGAAACAGGCTAATAACACCAATCCACATCGCGTTCGCCGTTGCGTTACCGGTTTGTCCGGAGATCAAAAACCAGGATCCCAATCTACTTCAATAGTGCCAGTAGCGAGATCGACTTTCTTGATAACCTGTTCATCAAGAAACGGTATTAACCGTTCCTGTGCACCGAATGCATCTTTCAGGTTTGCCTTAACGACGAGAACGTCGTTCGAGCCGGTCTCCATCAAATCAATGACTTTGCCCATTTCGTAGCCTTCGAGGTTTACTACTTTGCAACCCATCAGGTCTTTCCAGTAGTAATCACCCTCTTCCAGCGGTGGCAGCTGCGCGGAATCAACCGTAATTTCGCAATTGGTTAATTGAGCCGCGGCATCCCGATCGTCAACGCCTTTGACTTTGATGATCAGGTCCTGATTGTGGTGCTTCCAGCCTTCCAGTTCGACCAGCTGCCATTGACCGGCGTGCTGAATAAACCAGGGCTGATAGTCGAAGATACTTTCGGCTTCTTCGGTGGAAGAAAACACTTTGAGCCAGCCCCGAATGCCGTAAGCGGCACCCATCTTCCCCAGTACAACCGGGTTAGCGGGAGGCTGTGCGGCAGGTTTTCTGCTCATGCTCACCACCGTGACAGATTAAGCTGCTTTTTTTGCTTCTTTGATCAGCGCGTTAACGCGATCAGAAAGCGTTGCGCCCTGGCCAACCCAGTGCTCAATACGGTCCAGATCCAGACGCAGACCTTCAGCCTGACCAGCAGCGATCGGGTTGAAGAAACCTACGCGCTCGATGAAGCGACCGTTACGAGCATTGCGGCTGTCAGTAACGACGACCTGATAGAACGGACGCTTTTTAGCGCCGTGACGTGCCAAACGAATGGTTACCATAACATCCTCATTAGTTAATAAAACAACCGGGCCCCATCGAGGAACGGGGCCCGGGTGCAATATAAAAAGCCCGAAAATTTTACTCATTTTGGCGCAAAAAGCAACCTGAGCATCTCACTTTTCCGGCATTTAGCCGGTCACCTTAGCGACCGGGGAATCCTGGCGGCATCATGCCCTTCATACTGCGCATCATTTTCGCCATGCCGCCCTTCTTCATTTTCTTCATCATGCGCTGCATATCATCGAACTGCTTCAGCAGTCGGTTAACATCCTGCACCTGCATGCCTGAACCCAGAGCGATACGGCGTTTGCGGGAACCTTTGATGATTTCCGGCTTCTCGCGCTCTTTGCGCGTCATCGAGTTGATGATCGCTTCCATACGCACCAGCAGCTTATCGTCCATCTGCGATTTCACGTTATCCGGCAACTGTCCCATGCCCGGCAGCTTGCTCATCAAACTTGTCATGCCGCCCATGTTGCGCATCTGCTTCAGCTGATCAAGGAAGTCATTGAGGTCAAAGCCATCGCCGGTTTTCAGTTTCTTCGCCAGCTTCTCAGCCTGATCGCGGTCAACCTTGCTTTCGATATCTTCAATCAGCGACAGCACATCGCCCATGCCGAGGATACGTGAGGCGATACGATCCGGATAGAACGGCTCCAGCGCTTCAGTTTTTTCACCAACACCCATGAATTTGATGGGCTTACCGGTAATGTGACGAATCGACAGCGCCGCACCACCGCGCGCATCACCATCGACTTTGGTCAGGATCACACCGGTTAACGGCAGCGCTTCGTTGAACGCTTTCGCGGTGTTGGCAGCATCCTGGCCGGTCATCGCATCCACAACAAACAGGGTTTCTACCGGATTGATCGCGGCATGAACCTGCTTGATTTCGTCCATCATCGCTTCGTCAACGTGCAGACGACCGGCGGTATCCACTAACAGGACGTCGTAGAATTGCAGGCGCGCTTCTTTCAACGCGTTGTTGACGATATCAACAGGCTTCTGGCTCAGGTCCGACGGACAAAAATCCACGCCAACCTGCTGCGCCAATGTTTCCAGCTGACGGATCGCCGCAGGTCGATACACGTCAGCGGAGACAACCAGCACTTTTTTCTTATGCTTCTCACGCAGGAATTTACCCAGCTTGGCGACACTGGTAGTTTTACCCGCACCTTGCAGGCCAGCCATCAGCACCACAGCCGGCGGCTGCGCGGCCAGGTTGAGTGCATTATTTTCTGCACCCATCGCCTCGACCAGTTCATTGCGAACAATTTTGATGAATTCCTGACCTGGCGTCAGGCTTTTGTTCACATCATTGCCGACCGCGCGCTCTTTAACGCGGTTAATAAATTCACGGACTACCGGCAGCGCGACATCCGCCTCCAGCAACGCCATACGTACTTCACGCAGCGTGTCCTTGATGTTGTCTTCGGTCAGCCTTCCGCGGCCGCTGATATTGCGCAGGGTTTGCGACAAACGATCGGTTAAATTATCAAACATGCTCTCTCACTTAGAAACATAGCGAGGCCGCCTGGGCGACACAATGCGGCGGATTATAACACGAAGCCAGGCCGATCTCTGCAATTGACCTTCAGATCGTTTGGAGCCTGCTGCGGCTGACGTTATACTGCTTTTTTCCTTATCTGACTGACACCTGAAAGGATCTATGTTCGTTTTCGCGATCGTGGCGTTGTTCGCCTACTCTCTCAGCCTTGCTTTGATCATCCCCAGCCTGCTGAAACGCAATGGTGGCTGGCGGCGTTTTGCTGTGCTTTCCGCCTGTGTGGCGTTAATAGCCCACGCAGTGGCGTTACAACAACGCATTTTTGCCGTCGATAACGGGCAAAATCTCAGCCTGTTAAATATTGGCTCGCTGGTCAGCCTGCTGATTTGCGCCATTATGACTATCGTCGCCTCGCGCAATCGCGGTTGGCTGCTGCTGCCGGTTGTCTATAGCTTTGCATTGATCAATCTGGCGTTTGCCACTTTCGTGCCTAACGCTTTTATTACCCATCTGGAAACCACGCCAGGCATGATGATCCACATCGGTCTGTCGCTATTTGCCTACGCGACCCTGATTATTGCCGCGCTGTATGCGCTGCAACTGGCGTGGATCGATTATCAGCTGAAAAATAAAAAGCTGGCCTTCACTCAGGATATGCCGCCGCTGCTCAGCATTGAGCGCAAAATGTTTCACATCACCCAGATTGGCGTCGTGCTGCTGACGCTGGTGCTGGTGACCGGCCTGTTCTATATGCACAATCTGTTCAGCGCCGAGAATGTGGATAAAGCGGTGCTGTCGATCATTGCCTGGTTTGTTTATATCGTTTTGCTCTGGGGACACTACCACGAGGGCTGGCGCGGTCGCCGTGTCGTCTGGTTCAATTGCAGCGGTGCAATTTTGCTGACAATGGCCTACTTTGGCAGCCGCGTACTGCAACACCTGCTCACCCAATCTTCTCACTAAAGGAATTTTTGCGTTGGAACATGTTTCAACCACCACGCTGATCATCACGCTGGTCATCATGGTGCTGGTCTCGGCTTATTTCTCCGGTTCTGAGACCGGCATGATGACGCTCAATCGCTACAAACTGCGCCATCAGGCGAAAAACGGTCAGCGCAGCGCGCGCCGCGTCGAGAAGCTGCTGCGTCGCCCTGATCGTTTGATCAGCCTGGTGTTGATCGGCAACAACCTGGTCAACATCCTGGCATCAGCGTTAGGCACCATCGTGGGTATGCGTTTATACGGCGACGCCGGAGTAGCGATTGCCACCGGTATCCTGACTTTTGTGGTGTTGGTTTTCGCCGAGGTTCTGCCTAAAACGATTGCTGCGCTCTACCCGGAGAAGGTCGCTTATCCCAGCAGTTTTCTCCTCGCCCCCCTGCAATACGTCATGCTACCGCTGGTCTGGCTGTTGAATACCATTACGCGAGTTCTGATGCGGATGGTCGGCATTAAAACCGATGGTTCAATTAGCTCAGCGTTGAGTAAAGAAGAACTACGTACCATTGTGTATGAATCGCGTAGCCTTATGTCGCGTCGCAATCAGGATATGCTGCTGTCCGTGCTGGATCTGGAAAAGGTTGGCGTAGAAGACATCATGGTGCCGCGCAACGAGATTGTCGGCATCAACGTTAACGACGACTGGAAATCGGTGGTGCGTCAGCTCAGCCATTCGCCGCATGGCCGTATTGTTTTGTTTCGCGACTCACTGGACGACTGTGTTGGCATGCTGCGTGTGCGCGAAGCCTGGCGCACGATGACCGAGAAAAAAGAGTTTAACAAAGAGACGCTACTGCGTGCTGCCGACGAAATCTACTATGTGCCTGAAGGGACACCGCTGAACGTTCAACTGGTGAAATTCCAGCGCAATAAGAAGAAGGTCGGACTGGTCGTTGATGAATACGGCGATATCAAAGGTCTGGTAACCATCGAAGATATCCTTGAAGAAATCGTCGGTGATTTCACCACCTCAATGTCTCCCACGCTGGCAGAAGAAGTGATGCCGCAGAATGACGGTTCGGTGCTGATTGAGGGGGGGGCTAACGTGCGCGAAATTAACAAAGCGTTCAACTGGTCACTGCCGGAAGAGGAAGCCCGCACCATCAACGGTATGCTGCTGGAAGTGCTGGAAGAGATTCCGCAGGTGAATACTCAGGTTCAGGTCGGCAAGTATGATATCGATATTCTCGATGTGCAGGACAACATGGTGAAGCAGGTGCGCATTACACCGCACACGCCGCTCAAATCATCAATTGGTTCCTGACATAAAAATGCCGCGATTAACGCGGCATTTTTCTTTCTGCATCAGTAGCAACTAGATGTGCAGTTCGTGCAATTTTTCTTCCGGCAGTTTCAGCTCGTCGTTATAGTTAACGCCAATCTCATGTGCCAGCACGTTGCGCGCAATCTGCTGCGCTTCGTCCAGTGAGTGCAGCTTGTAGCTACCACATTGATACTCGTTCAATTCCGGGATCTGGTTCTGCTCTTTAACTTTCAGAACGTCTTCCATCGCCCCTTTCCACGCTTTTGCCACACGCTGCTCGTCCGGCGCGCCAATCAGGCTCATGTAAAAACCCGTGCGGCAACCCATCGGTGAAATATCGACGATTTCCACGCCTTCACCATTCAGGTGGTTACGCATAAATCCGGCGAAAAGATGCTCCAGCGTATGAATACCGCGCTCGGTCAGAATCTCTTTGTTTGGTCGGCAGAAGCGCAGGTCAAAAACGGTGATGGTATCGCCATGAGGAGTTTTCATGGTTTTCGCAACACGCACTGCGGGCGCCGCCATGATGGTGTGATCTACAGTAAAACTATCCAGCAGTGGCATATTGTCACCTCCTGTTTTGAGAATTTTTTTAAAACGATGAAACTTTTCTGTTCGCCCAACGTCTGAATATATGAAAGACGCGCATTTGTTATCATCATCCCTGACAACAGAGATGTTTATTCGGCCACAGTGATGTGGCCTTTTCTTTTTTACCCTTCCCGGCTGGCGAGATAGCTGGCGAAATCCAGCGTATCACTCTGTTCCAGCGTCTCCTGCGCGAGCACGGAAGCCTGTGCCTGGCGCGTAAAATCATCCTCGCTCAGAACCTCAAGCGGCTCCTCACACAGCAGATGACGATACTGTTCAGCCAATGCCACACCGGTTCCGGTCAAACCATTTTCCTTCATCGCATGAAGGATACGCGCCGAATAGGTTAGCTCAGGATCATCAAACGATGCCACCAGTTGATCGCAAACCTGTTGATATTGCGTGCTGCCCTCGTTGCTGTCGAGCACTTCTGCCACCCGACGCAGATCCGCAAACAACGCCTTGCCCACTTCAACCAGGGTATGCTGCGTCGCGCTGCATCCCACAGCAATCATCTGGCCCGGCTTACGACCTTCCAGCACCACACGATTCCAGTTTTTGCGGCTACAGAGCAACTCATCCGCGCTCATTTCCGGCGCATCCGCCAGCGTACACCAAATCAGGAACAAGTCGAGGAAACGCACCTGATTGGCATCGACACCAATCGCGGAGAACGGATTGATGTCCAGCGAGCGAACTTCAATATATTCAATGCCGCCGCGTTGTAGCGCGTCTGAAGGTGCTTCACCGCTACGTGTCACGCGTTTCGGACGAATCGGCGCATACAACTCGTTCTCAATTTGCAGCACATTCGTGTTCAGCTGCAACCAGTTACCATCGGCATCTTTGGTGCCAATGGCAGCGTATTCTTCAGAAGGTGTTTTGATCGCCGCTTTTAATGCCGCCACATAGCCTTCCAACGAGTTAAAGGTGATACCCAGTCCACTTTGCGATTTGTTGGTATAGCCAAGATCGCTCAAACGCAATGAGGTGGCATACGGCAGCCACAACGTACCTTTATCGTTCGTTTCAAACGGCAGATTGCTTTCCCGACCTTGCAGGAAGCTGGAGCAAATGGCTGGTGATGCGCCAAACAAATACGGGATCACCCAGCCGAAACGGTAGTAGTTACGAATAAGGCGCAGATACCCGGCGGAGATGGTCTCCTTACCGCTTTCCGCGTCTTTAACATCCGCCCACTCACGCCAGAATGACAGCGGCAGTGAGAAATTGTAATGGATGCCTGAAATGGTCTGCATCAGCGCGCCATAACGGTTTTTCAAACCCTGACGATACAACGTCTTCATTTTGCCGATATTGGAGCTGCCATATTGCGCCAGCTCGATTTTATCCGCATCGTCGATGATACAGGGCATGCTAAACGGCCACATGCGCTCCTGACCCAGCTCACGCGCCACATGGCGGTGAATATCGCGCAGGAAACTGAGCATGTGATCAATGTTCTGATCAACAGGCGTGATGAACTCGAGCAGCGTTTCAGCGAAATCGGTGGTAATCCAATCATGCTTCAGCGCTGACCCAAGGGACTCAGGGTGCCCGGTGGTTGCCAGGTGACCATCCGGCTCGACACGCAACGTTTCGCGTTCAATGCCACGGCCGATACCCTTTAACGCGTCGGGATGCGCTTCCAGCCAGGAAAGCGCTTTTGATACGTCCGGGATCACATTAACCTCCCGCTGTGCGAATAATTTATTTTTGTTCAGCATAATGTTAACCGTAGCCTCGAATCTGTGCGAATCAATGCCACCATTGCAAACCTTGCAAAGTGACCGTCGCGATAACGATGTAACGCAGTGTTTTACCGATGGCGAGAAACAACAACGCCGGAAGCCAGCCAACGCGCAACCAGCCTGCGAAGACGCAGAGCAGATCGCCCACCACGGGTAGCCAGCTAAACAACAGGGCTGCAGGTCCGAATCGGTGTAACCACGTCATTGCTGTGTTATGCCATCTCCCCTGCCCTTTTGGTGGCATCAGGCGACCAAGAAAAATGTTCGTCAAGCCGCCCAGCGTGTTTCCCACTGATGCAGCCAATAGCAACCCATAGACCGACCCTTTTTGGGCGATCAGTAGGGCAACCAGCATCGCTTCTGAGCTTCCCGGAAGGAGAGTGGCACTCAGAAAGCTACTGCCAAATAACGAGCCATAAGTCAGAAAGTCATTCACAGTAAACGGACATCAACCACATCCATACCTGCCGCTTTAGCGGCCTGCACGCCAAAATCAGCATCTTCAAATACCACACATCGTGCGGGAGCAACGCCCATCAGCTCGGCGCAGCGCAAAAAGGTATCAGGTTGCGGTTTATGGCGCAGGACATCATCGGCGCCGACGACTGCGGTAAAAAGATGATAAACCCCTAACTGCTTCAGCAACGCTTCCGCCAGGCTATGTTCACTGCCGGTCCCCACCGCCATCGGACGACGGCCATGATAAGCCTTGACCACTTCCATCAACGGCAACGGACGAACGCTATCCAGCAACATCGCTTTGAAGGCCACGGTCTTTTCCGCCGCCAGCTGATGTGGATCATGCGTAGCGTTGTTTTGCTCGATGATAAATTGCGCCAGCTGCCAGGTAGGCGCACCGTTTAAGCTCACCATTTTTTCGTCATCAATGGTGAAACCATAGCGGCTGAGAACCTGATGCCAGGCTTTTCGATGTGTCGGCTCGGAATCGAGAATCGTGCCGTCCATATCGAAAATCAAGGCGTCATATTGGTCGTACATTGTCACTCCGGACATCCTGCAAAGGTGCCCTTACTTTAACGTAATGCGCTCAGGTTGTCGCCAGGTGTGCTTAACAGCAAATGCTTTGAAAGCATTAGCAATTTTGGATTTAAGAAAAAGGTGAGAAAACGGTACCGCGCATAAATGACGGTTAATTCAGTGTTTTTATTTGAACGGCGAGTAAAGACGAGAGAATGGTGCATCCAGGAGGATTCGAACCTCCGACCGCTCGGTTCGTAGCCGAGTACTCTATCCAGCTGAGCTATGGATGCATTGAGAGTTTTTCTTGCGACGGACTGACTGAAGTTGATGATGAGACAAAGAATGGTGCATCCAGGAGGATTCGAACCTCCGACCGCTCGGTTCGTAGCCGAGTACTCTATCCAGCTGAGCTATGGATGCATTGAGAGATTTTCTTGCGATGGACTTACTGAAATCAACCTGGGAATGATACGAAGAATGGTGCATCCAGGAGGATTCGAACCTCCGACCGCTCGGTTCGTAGCCGAGTACTCTATCCAGCTGAGCTATGGATGCATTTCTGAAAATTCTTGTACAACGCAGGGTGCTAACAACTCACCACGAAAGGAACTGCTCGTTCACTCTTTACGACATCTTTTTCGATGGTGCATCCAGGAGGATTCGAACCTCCGACCGCTCGGTTCGTAGCCGAGTACTCTATCCAGCTGAGCTATGGATGCATCGAAAAATGGCGGTGAGGCGGGGATTCGAACCCCGGATGCAGCTTTTGACCGCATACTCCCTTAGCAGGGGAGCGCCTTCAGCCTCTCGGCCACCTCACCTTACGCGTTCTTACGAACTGTGCTGCTGAACTTTGTTTCCGCTCATCGGCACTGCGTGGCGCACATATTACTTTCCCGCACTTATAAGTCAAACAATTTTTCCCACTACAAGTTTGTTTGCACAAATGACAAACAATCCGCGCAATTTGCCGACAAAAAGAGTGATTAATCAACAGTAAAAGGTCGATACAGATAACAAAATGAGAAAGAGGAAAATAACAGGAAAAACAGAAAAGCAGGGGAAAAGCGGTAGCGCCTCGCCGCAAAGCGAGGCGCTGAATCCGTTAGTAACTCGTAGGCTGAGCTTTTTCTGCCTGGATGCGCTGATAGATCTCTTCGCGATGCACTGAAACCTCTTTAGGTGCATTGACGCCAATACGGACCTGGTTACCTTTAACTCCCAGCACCGTTACAGTCACCTCATCGCCAATCATGAGGGTTTCACCAACTCGACGAGTTAGAATAAGCATTCTTTGCTCCTTGAAAGATTAAAAGAGTCGGGCCTGTTCGGGTTCCCGGCCATATCCATCATATACTGCCGAACAATGTCTATGACAAATACACCATTGTGGTTTGTCACGCCAATACATTCTGCTGATAGTTAGTTTAGCCGAAATACACTGCCTCAACCTGACTTTGTCATTACCTGGTGCACATCGCGTTAAAAAGCGCCGGAACATCTGTTCCTGGCGCTCCTCACGATGCTTAGTTTTATTTCGTTACAGTCGATCGCTAACCCAGTCCTGCACACCTGCAAGCGCACCGGCCAGCGCCTGCGGATTAGTACCACCCGCCTGTGCCATATCCGGACGACCACCGCCTTTACCACCGACCTGTGCGGCCAGCTCACCGACCAGTTCACCCGCTTTGACACGGTCAGTCAGGTCTTTGGTTACCCCGGCAATCAATGACACTTTGCCTTCAGCAACGGTTGCCAGCACGATAATCGCGGAACCAAGCTGGTTTTTCAGGTCATCCATCATAGTACGCAACATCTTAGGCTCAACGTTGCTCAGTTCGCTCACCAGCAGCTTGGTGCCTTTCACATCCACGGCTTTACTACTGAGGGATGCGCTCTCTTGCGCAGCCTGCTGGTCACGCAGTTGCTGCAACTCTTTTTCCAGAGCACGTACGTGATCCACCAGACCACGCACTTTTTCGTTCAGATTGCTGCTGTTGGCTTTCACCAGATGCGCGATATCCTGCAACTGATGGCTTTGCGCATTGACTTGCGCCAGAGCGCCTTCACCGGTAACGGCTTCAATACGACGCACGCCTGCTGCGGTACCTGACTCAGACTGAATGCGGAACAGGCCAATATCACCGGTACGTGCTGCGTGCGTACCACCACAAAGCTCGGTGGAGAAATCACCCATGCTCAGCACGCGTACGCGCTGGTCGTATTTCTCGCCAAACAACGCCATTGCGCCCTTCGCTTTGGCTGCTTCCAGGTCCATGATATTGGTTTCAACTGCCAGGTTACGACGAATCTGGGCGTTGACGATATCTTCAACCTGACGGATTTCCTGCGGTTTCATCGCTTCAAAATGGGAGAAGTCGAAACGCAGGTATTTGTCGTTTACCAGCGAGCCTTTCTGCGCTACATGGTCACCGAGAACCTGACGCAACGCGGCATGCAGCAGGTGTGTCGCCGAGTGGTTCAGGCGAATACGTGCGCGACGCTCTTCATCAACCTGTGCATTCAGGCGATCGCCGACACGCAGTTGACCTTGAGTAAGCTTACCGATATGACCAATCGCCTGACCATACTTCTGTGTATCCTGGACGCTAAATTCAGCATTATTCCCAGCCAGTACACCGGTATCACCCACCTGCCCGCCTGACTCACCGTAAAACGGCGTTTCATCCAGTATCACTACCGCGTCCTGCCCTGCGCTGACCTGATCAACCGCTTGACCGTCAACAAACAGCGCCTGCACCGTGGAAGCCAATACCAACTGGTCGTAGCCTTTAAATGCCGAGGCCGAGTCAATACGAATTACGCTGTTATAATCGGCACCAAAGCCACTGGCTTCGCGTGCGCGCTGGCGTTGCTGCTCCATCGCCACTTCGAAACCAGCTTCATCGATCTTCAGATTACGCTCACGGCAGACGTCTGCTGTCAGGTCTACCGGGAAGCCGAAGGTATCATAGAGACGGAAGACGGTTTCACCATCAAGAGTATCACCTTGCAGTTTTGCCAGCTCTTCATCCAGCAATGCCAGACCACGCTCCAGCGTTTTCGCGAACTGCTCTTCTTCTGCTTTCAGGACATTCTCTACCTGAGTCTGCTGGCGTTGCAGATCTTCACCCGCTGAACCCATCACTTCAATTAGCGGTGCAACCAGTTTGTAGAAGAAGGCATCTTTTGCGCCAAGCATATTACCGTGACGTACTGCACGACGAATGATGCGACGCAGCACATAACCACGGTTTTCATTCGAAGGGATCACACCATCAGCAATCAGGAAAGCACAGGAACGGATATGGTCAGCAATAACGCGCAGTGATTTGTTGCTGAGGTCATTCGCACCCGTCACTTCAGCCACTGATTTAATCAGTTTGGCGAACAGGTCGATTTCGTAGTTGGAGTTTACGTGCTGCAATACCGCGGCAATACGCTCCAGGCCCATGCCGGTATCCACCGAAGGTTTTGGCAGCGGCAGCATGGTACCGTCGGCCTGACGGTTGAACTGCATGAACACGATATTCCAGATTTCAATGTAACGGTCGCCATCTTCTTCCGGGCTTCCCGGCGGGCCACCCCAAATATGATCGCCATGATCGAAGAAGATTTCACTGCACGGGCCGCACGGGCCGGTATCACCCATCTGCCAGAAGTTATCAGAAGCGTAAGCGCTACCTTTGTTATCACCGATGCGAATAATACGTTCGCGCGGAATACCAATGTCATTCGCCCAGATGTCATAGGCTTCATCGTCCGTTTCATAGACGGTGACCCAAAGACGTTCTTTCGGCAGCTTAAACCACTGCTCACCCGTCAGCAGTTCCCAGGCGTATGCAATCGCGTCTTTTTTGAAATAGTCGCCAAAGCTGAAGTTGCCCAACATTTCAAAGAAGGTGTGATGGCGTGCAGTGTAGCCCACGTTTTCGAGATCGTTGTGCTTACCACCGGCACGCACACAACGCTGCGCCGTGGTCGCACGCGAGTAATCGCGCTTATCCTGACCGAGGAAAACGTCTTTAAACTGGTTCATCCCGGCGTTGGTAAACAGCAGCGTCGGGTCGTTGTTCGGTACGAGGGAGCTGCTGGCTACAACCTGATGTCCCTTGCTATGAAAAAAGTCGAGAAACGCTTGACGGATCTCAGCAGTGCTCTTGCTCATAAATTTCCTGGAATCACGCTAACGAACGTTCCCTTTCGTCTGGCAAGCCGCATGCGCCCGACCCACCGCTGACTGAGGAACAAAAAGTGGGAATAAGATAAATTTTCTTCAGTGGGAAGTAAAATCCCATCGCCTTTCAGTCATCAAAATTTCTGAAAATGGCCTGAATATCTTCCATCAAAAAGCCTTTTGTCATCAAAAAACGCTGGACCTTGCTCTTCCCTGCCCAGTCTTTTGGTAACGGATCGCCAAACTTGCGCGTTGCCAGGTTAGCGGCGCACGCCACCCAGTTGACCTCAGTATCAAACAGCGCCTGGTCAATTTCATCGCGCGCGATGCCCTTTTGTTGCAGCTCCATACGGATACGTTGTGGGCCATAACCTTTGCGACTGCGGCTCAGGATAAAACGCTCCGTGAAACGTTGATCGTTTAACCAACCGTTTTGCTGACACCAATCAACCACCTGATCCAGCAGTTCATCCGGGATCGGTTCGACCGCTTCCTGCTTCATCCAGGCTGAGCGCTGATTGGAAAGTTGTAGTTTTCCCTTCAGCTCTTCACGGCTGTGATCACGCTGAGACAGGATACGCATCGCACGATCCAGTAAGCGGGAAAACGTTGGCGCGGGTGTCGGTGATGATGACATATGATCTACCTTGTTCAGACAGTGGCGCAGGGTAAAGCAAGAATTCAAAGAGGGAAAGTGCTGGCGGGGAAAAACAAAACGGGAGCAGAACGCTCCCGTTGAGGTATCAAAAATCTTCGTTGGTTTCGCTGGCTTCTTCGTAGTCGTCAGCGGAAACATCCGCAGCAGCACCAGTGGCGGTTGCACCGGTCAGCAGCATATCGCGCAGCTTCTGATCGATTTCATTGGCAATCGCCGGGTTCTCTTTCAGGAAGTTGGTCGCGTTGGCTTTACCCTGACCAATCTTGTCGCCGTTATAGCTGTACCAGGCACCCGCTTTTTCAACCAGCTTGTGCTTCACGCCCAGATCGACCAGTTCACCGAAGGTATTGATGCCTTCACCGTACATAATCTGGAACTCAGCCTGTTTGAACGGTGCCGCAACTTTGTTTTTCACCACTTTCACGCGCGTTTCGCTACCCACGACCTCGTCACCTTCTTTAATGGCACCGATGCGGCGAATATCGAGACGTACGGAAGCATAGAATTTCAGTGCGTTACCACCGGTGGTGGTTTCCGGGTTACCGAACATCACACCAATTTTCATACGAATCTGGTTAATGAAAATCAGCAGCGTGTTGGACTGCTTCAGGTTACCGGCCAGCTTACGCATCGCCTGGCTCATCATTCGTGCAGCCAGACCCATATGGGAGTCACCAATCTCGCCTTCAATTTCGGCTTTCGGCGTCAGCGCAGCAACGGAGTCAACAATGATGACATCGACCGCACCGGAACGCGCCAGCGCGTCACAAATTTCCAGCGCCTGCTCACCGGTATCCGGCTGAGAACACAGCAGGTTATCGATATCAACACCCAGTTTTTTCGCGTAAACCGGATCCAGCGCATGTTCAGCGTCGATAAAGGCACAGGTTTTACCCTTGCGCTGTGCTGCGGCAATCACCTGCAAGGTCAGCGTGGTTTTACCTGAAGATTCCGGGCCATAAATCTCGACGATACGGCCCATTGGCAAGCCACCCGCACCCAGTGCGATATCCAGTGACAGAGAACCGGTGGAGATGGTTTCAACGTCCATCGAGCGGTCTTCACCCAGGCGCATGATGGAGCCTTTACCAAATTGTTTCTCAATCTGGCCCAGCGCGGCAGCTAAAGCCTTCTGTTTGTTTTCGTCAATCGCCATTTCCACTCCTAATCATGCCGGGTAAGCAGGCATTTCTGTATGCCAGCTCGCGTTCTGTTGCCGGTAATTATACTGTACAGTCATACAGTATCAAGTTTAATTTGTCAGAAATTCATCATGCAACGTTTGCAACGCCCAGGCGACGGATTGACGCCGCACTGCATCACGGTCGCCATCAAAGCGTTGGCACTGCGCCACTACGCGCCCTTCCGGTCCGGCAAAGCCAAACCAGACGGTGCCAACCGGCTTATCCGGCGTGCCGCCATCCGGCCCTGCAATACCGCTGACGGCAATGGCATACTCCGCCGCTGCTTCTTTCGCGGCCCCTGCGGCCATCTCGCGCACCGTTTGCTCACTCACCGCACCAAACTGCGCCAGCGTGCTGGCCTGCACGCCAACCATCTGCTGTTTAGCCTCGTTGCTGTAGGTAACGAAACTGCGTTCAAACCAGGCAGAACTGCCGCTGATATCGGTAAATACTTTTGCAATCCAGCCGCCAGTACAGGACTCCGCCGCAGTAATGGTTGCCTTGCGCATTTTCAGCTGTTCGCCAATGTGACGACTCAACTGTTGTAACTGTGCATCGTTCATCGCCTTCTCCTTATCTGGCGCTCACGTTAACAGGAAATGGTGCAGCGAAGGACCCTTTTCAACCCTGATGTCGCGTTTTGCGCGCGGGCTTCCACAAGTTTCAGCGGGTTTTCATCGCCACCATAAAAAGACGCGGGAAAGCCAGCAAAACCTTGCCATTGCTACGGCTCAGATAAGCAGGAATTAATCGCTGATGATATTCCGCTAAAAAGGCCTTTTGCTGGCTTTCATCCAAACCAGCGAGGAAAGGACGCAATCCCGTTGCACGCAACCAGGTAATGATGGCCTGCGCATCGGACATAACGTGGTAATAAGTGGTGCGCCAGATATCAACCTCACAGCCAGCATCGTTCAGCAAATCATAATATTGTTCGGTGGTAAGTAAGCGTTTACGATCGGCAGCCTGGGGCGAAATATGAGTTCGCCAACGCTCAGTCGCCGCCACTTCACGCATCAGGCGATGTGAGGGTTCCTCAAGGTTATCAGGCATCTGAATCGCCAGAGAACCACCGATATCGAGCTGACTGACCAGATGCGGCAGCAAAGTCTGGTGATCGCCCAACCATTGCAATGAGGCGTTGGCGTAAATCACCTGCTGCGGTTGCTCCGCCTGCCAATGACGAATATCAGCCTGCGCAAAACGGCAATCCGGAAGGCGCTCGCGTGCCTGCTCCAACATGGCCTCTGAACTGTCGATGCCGGTGACGATCGCTTCCGGCCATGCCTGTGCCAACAATTCAGTACTGTTACCCGGCCCACACCCCAAATCCGTGGCATAGCGCACATCAGGGGTTGCAATCCGTGTCAGCAACTCGCGGGCTGGCCGAGTCCTTTCTGATTCAAACTGCCGATACAGCTGTGGATTCCAGTCTTGCATTTGAACGCTCCTGTTTTACCCGAAGAACCAAACACTACCCGCTTTTTCCACTTTGCAGGGAGGAAAAGTGCGGTATCTCACCTTTTTTAACATCAGGGTCTGGTCAGTCATGACAATGGGCATTAAGTTAAAACGACGTTTCATTTTTTCATAACAAGGAGTTTGCTATGGCTACACAACCTGCACTGGCTGGTGTCTGGTGTCCGTCGGTAACCCCTTTTGATAGCCACGGTAACGTGGATGTTGATGCCCTGGGTCGCCACTTTTCCCGGCTCAATGATTCAGGAATTGATACAATTTTGTTAATGGGCAGCATTGGCGAATTTGCTTCGCTCACCCAGCAGGAAAGGCTGCGTTTGCTGCGCGAAGCCCGCCAGCTCTCGCCATTAACGATGGTCGCGAACGTGTCCAGTACCTGCGTGCCAGATATGCTGCAACTGGCTGAAAGCGCATGGCAAAACGGTTTTGATGCGGTGATGGTGCTGCCGCCTTATTACTATGGTCAGACGCAAAAACAATTGCTGAGCTACTTTAAAGCTCTCGACCGACAATTGGGTGGCAAATGGTTCGCCTATAATTTCCCAGCGCGCACTGGTTGCGATCTGACACCGACCCTGGTGGCTGAGCTGGCGGCAGAATTGCCCAATTTTATCGGGATTAAAGATACCGTCGATTGCCTGTCACACAATCGTGCGCTGATTGAAGAAACACGAAAAGTCCGTAGCGATTTTGCCGTGCTGTCGGGGTATGACGAATACTTGCTGCCTAATCTGCTGGCAGGGGGAGCTGGCGTGATTTCAGGTCTGAATAATATCGTGCCGGAATTGTTTGCGCAGGCAATGCAGGCGTGGCGCGCAGGAGATTTGCGCCAGTTAACCACCATTCAACAACGCATCGGTCAATTAATGGCGATCTATACCATTGGTGATGATTTTGTCACTACTATCAAAACTGCCGTCGCCCGCCGTTTTGAGTCAATGGCCAGTCATTCGCGCAACTACGGCGGTGAATTGAGTGCAGCGCAGTGCGCGGAAATCGATCGCCTGCTGGCATAAAGAGGAATACGGGCGGCGCTAAGCCGTCCGATCATCAGTTCTTTTTCACGAACTCAGATTTGAGCTTCATCGGCCCAAAACCATCGATTTTACAATCGATATTGTGATCGCCTTCAACCAGACGAATGCTTTTAACTTTCGTGCCGATTTTCAGGGTTGAAGAGCTACCTTTGACTTTCAGATCTTTGATAACGGTGACGCTATCACCATCCACCAGCAGGTTGCCATTTGCATCGCGCACCACCAGTCCACCAGTTGCTGCATCGTCAGCACCCAGAGACCAGATATGGCCGCAAGATGGACAGTTCAGCTTCTCGCCATCCTGCCAGGTATAGTCAGCGTGACATTCAGGACAGGCCGGTAAGGTATTCATAAGCGCTCCTCAGAGAAAAAGTCGCGGCAAAGATGGCGCCGCAAAAGGGGCGCCATCTTATCTCCTTACTAACTGTAAGGACAGCATTAAAATATCGCACCCTGCCGCGCTTTGCTGACAGCTTCACCCAGTTGCCACACCGCCATAGCATAATGCGTGCTGTGATTGTAGCGAGTTATGACATAGAAATTGGGCAGCCCGTACCAGTATTGATAACTGGTGCCGAGATCGAGGCGCAACAAACTGGCCTGCTGGTTACCGTCAAGCGAACCTTGAGGCGTCAAACCACTCGCTGCCAGCATGCTGACCGGGTACATGGTTTTAAAACCATTTTCCAGTGCAGGTGCCTGGCCACTGGCGGGGACGGCAACCGTCTCGCCAGCCCGCCAGCCATGCGCTTTGAAGTAATTAGCGACGCTGCCGATGGCATCAACCGGATCCCACAAATTGATATGTCCGTCGCCGTTGAAGTCGACCGCATACTGCTTATACGAAGAAGGCATAAACTGGCCGTACCCCATCGCCCCGGCAAAAGAACCACGGAGATCCAGCGGGTCATCCTGTTCGGTACGCGCCATCAGCAGGAAGGTTTCCAGCTCACTGCTAAAGTAGGCTGCACGGCGTGGATAGCTGAACGAAAGGGTTGCCAGCGCATCCAGCAAACGGGTTTTACCCATTACCCGGCCCCAGCGCGTCTCTACGCCAATAATGCCGACAATAATTTCCGGCGGCACGCCATATACCTGCTGGGCACGTTGCAGCGCATCCTGGTATTGATTCCAGAAGGCAACGCCGTTTTGCACATTATCAGGGGTGATAAATTTATTGCGATAACGAATCCAGGCACCGTTAGGCCCAGTGGGTGGTGTGTAGCTTGGTGCCTGTTGGTCCATCAAACGCAGCACGTAATCCAACCGCTTTGCCTGACCAATTACCGCATGCAATTGTTGGCGGTCAAAACCATGCTTCGCCACCATCTCGTCAATAAATTTTTCAGCAGCGGGATTACCGGCAAAATCGCCAAACATGGGCTGATTTGCATGGGATGCATCCAGTAAAAAGCCCCCCTGCGGGGCAGAAACAACAGCGGGCTGCTGAGATGTATGAGGCTTACTGCTACAGGCAGCAAGCAGAGCAATAAGCGGGAGAAAAGCAACCTTAAAACGCATCGGATATCCATAAACCAGACGAAACTAAAGCACACATATTAATCGTTCAGATACCCGACTTACAGGGCAATATCTTAAATTTACGTCAGTTATCTCTGCCATCGTACTGTCAGACAAAATTTGCGACCCATCTCCATACTTTACTCTTTTCCCGTTTTTTTATTTTTTCCTGACACAGCAATTTGTTATGGTCGGCAACCGAAAAGCCCGTGGGCGGATGAAGGAGATGCCGTAAAAATGGTAACATCCCCTCTTTCGTTGTTGCCCCATCGTGATGACGACATCTTCCCCTGTGGCAACCATGCGCCGCAGGTCATCAAAGAGTAAATATAAAGTGAGAAAGAGATGAAAGGAGCAGAGCAAATGGACTTCAGCGCCCATACGCCCATGATGCAGCAATACCTGCGTCTGAAGGCCGATCATCCTGACATTCTGTTGTTCTATCGCATGGGCGATTTTTATGAGCTTTTTTACGATGACGCAAAACGCGCCTCGCAGCTGCTGGAAATCTCTCTCACCAAACGTGGTGCGTCAGCAGGCGAACCTATTCCGATGGCAGGTGTCCCCTATCACGCCGTTGAAGGTTATCTGGCGAAACTGGTCCAGTTAGGAGAATCGGTCGCAATTTGCGAGCAAATTGGCGATCCCGCGTTGAGCAAAGGTCCGGTCGAACGCAAAGTCGTACGTATTGTCACCCCAGGAACCATCAGCGATGAAGCGCTGCTACAGGAGCGTCAGGACAACCTGCTGGCCGCCATTTTCCAGAGCCAGCGTGGTTTTGGCTACGCCACGCTGGATATCAGTTCAGGACGTTTTCGCCTGAGCGAACCCGGTGATCAGGAAACGATGGCTGCCGAGTTGCAGCGTACTAACCCGGCCGAATTACTCTATCCCGAAGATTTTCAGGCGATGTCGCTTATCGACCAACGACGCGGCCTGCGTCGTCGCCCACTTTGGGAATATGAAATCGATACTGCACGCCAGCAGTTAAACCTACAATTTGGCACGCGCGACCTCAACGGTTTTGGCGTTGAACAGGCGCATCTGGCGCTGCGCGCGGCGGGATGTCTGCTGCAATATGTCAAAGATACCCAACGCACCTCACTGCCGCATATCCGCTCGCTCAGTATGGAACGCCAGCAGGATAGCGTGATCATGGATGCTGCCACGCGTCGCAATCTGGAAATCACGCAAAATCTCGCCGGTGGCACCGACAATACCCTGGCCGCCGTGCTGGATAAAACCGTCACGCCGATGGGCAGTCGTATGCTGAAACGCTGGTTACATATGCCATTGCGTGATGTCGACACCATCGCACGCCGTCAGGAAGCGATTGCGGAATTACAGGCGCACAGCGAAGAGCTACAACCGGTTTTACGTCAGATTGGTGATCTGGAACGTATCCTTGCCCGTCTGGCGTTGCGCACCGCACGCCCGCGCGACCTGGCGCGTATGCGCCATGCCTTCCAGCAGTTGCCGGAGCTGAATACCCTACTGCAAACAGTGAACGCGCCACAACTCACGCAGTTGCGTAGCCAGATGGGCGAGTTCAGCGAACTGCGCGAATTGCTGGAAAATGCCATTATTGAATCACCGCCAGTTCTGGTGCGTGATGGCGGGGTGATTGCTCCAGGTTATAACGCCGAACTGGATGAGTGGCGCGCGCTGGCCGACGGTGCCAGCGATTACCTTGACCGCCTGGAAATTCGTGAGCGGGAAAAACTGGGGCTGGATACGCTTAAAGTTGGCTTTAACGCAATTCATGGTTACTACATTCAGGTTAGCCGTGGTCAAAGCCATCTGGTGCCCATCCATTATGTGCGCCGCCAGACGCTTAAGAATGCCGAGCGCTATATCATTCCTGAGCTGAAAGAGTACGAAGACAAGGTGCTGACCTCAAAAGGGAAAGCGCTGGCACTGGAAAAAGGCCTGTACGACGAGCTGTTTGACCGTCTGCTGCCACATCTTGAAGCCCTGCAATTAAGCGCGGCGGCGCTGGCCGAACTCGATGTACTGAGTAACCTGGCGGAGCGCGCCTGGACCCTCAACTATTGCCGTCCGGTGCTTCAGGAGAAAGCGGGGATCCGTATCACGGGAGGTCGACACCCGGTGGTGGAGCAGGTTCTGAAAGAACCCTTTATCGCCAACCCGCTTTCGCTGTCGGCACAGCGACGCATGCTGATTATTACCGGCCCCAACATGGGGGGTAAAAGTACTTACATGCGTCAGGCGGCATTGATTGCGCTGATGGCCTGGATCGGCAGCTTCGTGCCTGCTGAAGAGACGGTGATCGGCCCTATCGATCGCATCTTTACCCGCGTGGGGGCGGCTGACGATTTGGCGTCCGGGCGTTCTACCTTTATGGTGGAAATGACCGAAACGGCCAATATTCTGCATAACGCCACCGAGCATAGCCTGGTGTTGATGGATGAAATCGGTCGCGGCACTTCAACCTATGATGGTCTGTCGCTGGCGTGGGCCTGCGCCGAAAGCCTGGCTAACCGTATCAAAGCCATGACGCTATTCGCCACCCACTATTTCGAGCTGACAACGCTACCGGAAAAAATGGAAGGCGTGGTCAACGTGCACCTGGATGCCGTGGAACACGGTGACACCATCGCGTTTATGCACAGCGTGCAGGATGGCGCGGCCAGCAAAAGTTATGGCCTTGCCGTAGCGGCGCTGGCGGGTGTACCGAAAGAAGTGATCAAACGAGCCCGTCACAAGTTGAAGGAGCTGGAAGCGCTGTCGGGGAGCACTGCCGCCTCGACGGTGGAAGGTTCTCAGTTACCATTACTGGTAGCGGACACCTCACCGGCAGTGGAAGCGCTGGAAGCATTGGATCCCGATACCTTGACGCCACGTCAGGCGCTGGAGTGGATATATCGCCTAAAAACGCTGGTATGACAATGAGTTAGAAGTAGCAGTGCGATTTATCGCGCCGCTACTGAATGTACATCAGCACCAGGGTCTACAACCCTGCTTAAGGGATCGTGTGTCAATCACCATCCTGAATCGCAGGCATAAAAAAACGGTGACCAGGTGGTCACCGTTTTTATGTAGCGATTACGGTTTATTCACGAAACAGCGCTTCAATATTCAGGCCCTGAGTCTGCAAAATTTCACGCAGACGACGCAGCCCTTCCACCTGAATCTGACGAACACGCTCACGGGTCAAACCGATTTCGCGGCCCACATCTTCAAGCGTTGCCGCTTCATAGCCCAACAGGCCGAAACGACGCGCCAGCACTTCACGCTGCTTGGCATTCAGTTCAAACAACCACTTAACGATGCTTTGTTTCATATCATCGTCCTGCGTGGTGTCTTCCGGGCCGTTATCTTTTTCATCGGCCAGGATATCCAGCAGCGCTTTTTCGGAATCACCACCCAACGGTGTGTCAACCGAGGTAATACGCTCGTTGAGACGTAGCATACGGCTTACATCATCAACCGGTTTGTCCAGCTGTTCGGCAATCTCTTCGGCACTCGGCTCATGATCGAGTTTGTGCGAAAGTTCACGCGCGGTACGCAGATAGACATTTAACTCTTTAACAATGTGGATAGGCAGACGAATAGTACGGGTTTGGTTCATGATTGCCCGTTCAATGGTCTGACGAATCCACCATGTGGCGTAAGTCGAGAAGCGGAATCCACGTTCCGGATCAAACTTCTCTACAGCACGAATGAGGCCGAGATTACCCTCTTCAATCAGATCCAGCAGCGCCAGACCACGATTGCTGTAACGACGGGCAATTTTCACCACCAGACGTAAGTTACTTTCAATCATGCGGCGACGAGAAGGAATGTCGCCTCGTAATGCGCGGCGGGCAAAGAACACCTCTTCTTCCGCCGTTAACAATGGAGAATAACCAATCTCTCCGAGGTAGAGCTGCGTCGCATCCAAAACGCGTTGCGTCGCACCCTGTGACAACAACTCTTCTTCCGCTACATCGTTATCACCAGGTTCGTTCTCAACGAGAGCCTTCTCATCAAAAACCTCAGCTCCGTTCTCCTCGAATTCCGCATCTTCGTGTAACTCGTTAACTTTCAGCGTATTCTGGCTCATAAGCGGCTCCTACCCGTGATCCAAGGGCAGAACACCTGGGTTCTGCCGGATTATCGTTGCGGTAAGTAACGCAACGGATTTACGGATTTCCCCTTGTAACGAATTTCAAAATGCAATCGTACTGAACTGGTTCCGGTGCTACCCATCGTAGCTATTTTTTGCCCAGCTTTAACTTCCTGTTGTTCCCGGACCAGCATTGTGTCGTTATGGGCGTAGGCACTCAGGTAGTCATCATTGTGTTTGATGATGATTAAATTACCGTACCCACGGAGCGCGTTGCCTGCGTATACCACCCTACCCGAAGCAGTGGCGACAACAGGTTGTCCACGCGAACCGGCGATATCGATCCCTTTGTTTCCGCCTTCCGCAGCGGAGAAGTTATCGATAATCTTCCCATCAGTCGGCCAACGCCAGCTTCCCACCGGGGTTGTGCTATCCGTCGTGCTGCTGACTGTGGGTGGTGCGATAACCGGAGCTGTGGTCGTTGCCACATTATTTGCCCCTTTCGACGGCAACAATTTGCTGCCTGAAGAATTACCCGAATCATCAGAATACGTAATAACAGGTTGCTGTGCAACCGGGGCAGATTTAATTTGCGAAGAACCCGGTGTGACAGGTACGCCACCCTGAGTTGCATCAGCGGCAGTGATAGCGTTACCACCGGTAATTGACTGTCCGGCACCGTTCCCAACCTGCAACGTTTGCCCGGCGTTCAGGCTATACGGGGCGGGGATGTTGTTACGTTGCGCCAGGTCGCGATAATCATTGCCGGTAATCCACGCAATATAGAACAAGGTGTCGCCACGTTTAACGGTGTAAGTTTCGCCACCATAGCTACCTTTCGGAATATTCCCATAATTGCGGTTGTACACAATGCGACCATTTTGCGTCGTCACATTATTATTACCACTAATCATTCCGCCCGATGGCGGTGCAGAAGGTACGCCACCGCTTAACATTCCGCCGTGCGGCATCGTAGGTACGCCGCCACCCGAGGTATCGCTCATACCACCGTTGCCACCGATCTGGCTGATGGGTGCTTGTGTATTATCGCTGGAGCTACAGCCTGTCAGCCAAAATCCGACCAGTGTCAGTGCCGCCAGACGGCGTAATTGAAATGTTGTGCTTCCCGTGCTCATTGATCCCCCGTGATGGCAATCCTGGATATGACTGTGTCTGCGTAACCGCATTTTACACTGCATAATGCAGGTGAAACGGCCTTTAGCATTGATTAACAAGGATAGTAACAAGATCAACTGCGCCGTGCCATGTAACAGTTGTGAACAAGTACGAAGAGCTTCAGGCCAGGTCGCCCTGTACTAAAGGCACAAAGCGGACGGGTTCGATAATCTCTTCGATCATCTCATCCCCCTGACGGCGCAGACGTTTTAACACTTGTTGATCTTCCCCAACCGGCAGCACCATTCTGCCGCCGTCACGCAATTGTGCTATCAGCGCAGTCGGAATTTCAGGAGGTGCCGCCGTAACGATAATGGCATCGAACGGACCGCGTGCGGCCCAGCCCTGCCAGCCGTCACCGTGGCGAGTTGAAACATTATGCAGGTCGAGTTGCTTCAGGCGGCGTTTCGCCTGCCACTGCAACCCTTTGATGCGTTCTACGGAATAAACGTGATTGACCAGATGGGCCAGAATCGCCGTCTGATAGCCTGAACCAGTGCCAATTTCCAGCACGCGCGCGTCAGCATTGAGTTCCAGCAATGCCGTCATGCGCGCCACCATATAGGGCTGTGAAATGGTCTGCCCACTACCGATCGGCAACGCGACATTGTCCCAGGCTTTGTGTTCGAAGGCTTCGTCGATAAAACGCTCACGCGGCACATCGGCGATGGCTTTCAGCAGATGTTCATCATGGATACCCTGGGCGCGCAGTTGCGCCAACAAGGTTTCAACGCGCCGGTTCACCATGCCAAATCCACCTCCGCCTGGGTCAACCAATCGCTTAACACCACCTGCGCCGCCGGGGCGGTCAGGTCAACATGCAACGCGGTGATCGAGACATAACCCGCATCCACCGCGGCAAAATCGGTATCCGGGCCAGCATCCAGTTTCTCTCCCGGCGGCCCAATCCAGTACAGGGTGTTGCCACGCGGATCTTGCTGGCAGATGACCTGGTCGGCAGGATGACGGCTGCCACAACGCGTCACGCGGAAGCCTTTCACTTCCTCCAGCGGGAGATCAGGCACATTGATATTGAGAATACGACCGGTGCGCAGCGGTTCACGCGTTAACGCCCGCAACAACGCGCAGGTAACAGCGGCAGCCGTGGCATAATGTTGATGCCCATTCAGTGATACCGCCAGCGCCGGTAAGCCAAGATGGCGACCTTCCATCGCGGCGGCCACGGTGCCGGAATAAATCACATCATCACCGAGATTGGGACCGGCATTGATACCGGAGACCACAATATCCGGACGCGGTTGCATCAGGGCATTCACCCCCAGAAACACGCAGTCGGTCGGGGTGCCCATCTGCACGGCGATATCACCATTTTCATGGGTAAAGGTACGAAGCGGTGTCTCCAGCGTCAGCGAGTTTGACGCGCCGCTGCGATTGCGATCGGGTGCGACCACCTGGACTTCAGCAAACTGGCGCAGTGCGCGCGCCAGGGTCTGAATGCCCGGAGCATGAATGCCGTCATCATTACTCAGCAATATCCGCATCGTTACCTTCTTGTTGGAGAAGCTCACGCACGACGCTGGTAGCAAAGCTGCCCGCAGGCAGCCAGAACGCCATCTCCAGCGTCACATCATCCCACCAGTTCCAGTGCAAGTCCTTTGGCACCACACGCATCGCGCGGCGTGCCGCATCAACACGTTCACGCTCAAGCAGTGTAATCATTTCTGCCGCACCTGCCAGGCTGTGCTGTTCAAATTCAAGCGCTTCCACCTGGGTGCCCCAGTCGCCACGACCAGGCAACGGCGCAGTGATCCGCAGTTCATCCTGATTCACGCGCTGTTGCAGTTCAGTCAATTCTTCTGTCTGCGCGACGAACCAGCTACCACGCCCGGTCAGTTGCAAGGCATCGCCGCTCATCACCGCGTCGAGATTGCCGTCTCGCTGCAAACGCGCGCTGGTGACCTGATTAAACAGATGACTGCGGGTGGCCGAGAGCAACAAGCCTTTTTTGTTGCGATCGCGTGGGCGGAATCGATCCTGCGCCCACTGCTGTGCCTGGGTCAGATTATTACCCTCACGGCCAAAACGCTGCTCACCAAAATAGTTCGGCACACCGCTTTTCTGAATTTTCTGTAAACGCTGTTCCACCACGGTCTGATCCGAGATTTGACGGATCACCAGACGAAACGCATTCCCCGCCAGCGCACCGGTACGTAGTTTACGCTTGTGGCGCACCACCTGCAGGATTTCTACGCCTTCCAGCTTAAATTCAGACAGATCAGGCATCGCGTTGCCCGGTAAACGGAAACACAGCGTCTGCTCGGTCACCGCATGGCGGTCTTTCATCCCGGCATAGCTGAGATCACGCACATGCACGCCGAGAAATTTCGCCAGCGCTTCGGCGACAAAGCGGGTATTGCAACCGATTTTACGGATGCGTACCAGCAACTGTTCACCTTCGCCGTCATAGGGATAACCAAGATCCTCAATGACAACAAAATCTTCTGGATTGGCTTTAATCACGCCGGTGGCGCGCGGCTTACCGTGCAGGTACAGCAGTTCACTCATGCGCCAGCCACCTTCACCAGCAGTGCCACAGCTTCACAGGCAATACCTTCGCCACGCCCGGTAAAACCCAGTTTTTCCGTGGTGGTCGCTTTAACATTCACCTGATCCATATGACAGCCAAGAACTTCAGCGATATTCACACGCATCTGCGGTACATGCGGCAGCATTTTCGGCGCCTGGGCGATGATGGTGACGTCAACGTTACCGATCTGGTAACCCTTCTGCTGAATACGGCGCCAGGCTTCGCCCAGCAAACCACGGCTATCCGCCCCTTTATAAGCCGGATCGGTATCAGGGAACAGTTTACCGATATCTCCCATCGCCACTGCGCCCAGCAGCGCATCGGTCAACGCGTGCAGTGCCACGTCGCCATCAGAATGAGCAATAAAACCGTGTTCGAAGGGAATACGCACCCCACCAATCACCAGAGGACCCTCGCCTC
Source organism: Pantoea phytobeneficialis (assembly GCF_009728735.1). NCBI lineage: Bacteria > Pseudomonadati > Pseudomonadota > Gammaproteobacteria > Enterobacterales > Erwiniaceae > Pantoea > Pantoea phytobeneficialis. Next base: position 2,817,597 of record NZ_CP024636.1, on the reverse strand, counting down.
CAAAGGCGTGGACGTCGAAACCGTGACCGATACGCATCATGCGCTCTCCTTTAACTGAATCTGGGTAAGATAAAAGGCCGCCAGCGCCAGGTCTTCTGGCCGCGTCACCTTAATGTTATCACTGCGGCCGCTCACCAGTTCGGGATGGTAACCGCAGTATTCCAGCGCCGAGGCCTCATCAGTGATGGTCGCGCCCTCATTCAGGGCACGCGTCAGGCAGGCCATCAGCAGCGCATGGGGGAAAAATTGTGGCGTCAGCGCGTGCCATAAATCTTCACGCTCAACGGTGTGCGCAATGGCGGCTTTACCCGGTTCGGCGCGCTTCATGGTATCGCGCACCGGTGCCGCCAGAATCGCGCCCACTTTGCTGTGCTGACGCACCGCCAGCAGACGCGCTAAATCATCAGGATGCAGACACGGCCGCGCCGCATCATGCACCAACACCCACTCCCCGTGCGTCACCGCTTGCAAACCGGCCAGCACCGACTCGGCGCGTGTCTCACCGCCGGTGACGCGCAGCACGCGTGTGTCCTGCGCCAATGGCAGCGAATCAAACCAGCCATCATCGGGACTGATAGCAACAATCACTTGTTTAACCGCAGGATGTGCCAGCAAACGAGCAACGCTATGTTCAAGAAGGGTAAGTTGACCGATGGTCAGATACTGTTTCGGGCAGGCAGCCTGCATGCGGCTGCCAATACCGGCAGCGGGCACTACGGCGATCACATCCGCAGAGGAAGAGTGGTTGTTCATGGTTTATCGTTGTTGATTTTGCGCAGCTTGTTGCGCGTTACGTTTGCTCTGGTCTGGCACCAGACGATAGAAGGTTTCACCAGGCTTGATCATGCCCAGCTCATTACGTGCGCGCTCCTCAATAGCCTCAGAGCCGCCGTTGAGATCGTCAATTTCGGCGAACAGCTGATCGTTACGCGCTTTTAGTTTGGCGTTATTCGCCTGTTGTGACGCAACATCATCATTGACGCGCGTATAGTCATGGATCCCGTTTTTGCCCAGCCACAACGAATACTGAAGCCAGCCGAGCAAAACGAGTAGTAATAGCGTCAGTTTTCCCATCCCAGCCCCCTGAAAAACGGCTCAATCATCCCATAACTTCGCGCCGGACTCCACTCCAGCAGCGAAAATGCCGTTTACGGACGATTGTCCGTACAAATATTGATTCACTGGTGCGGCGATTGGCAGGTAAAGTTTTGTAACCTGCCGACGCGTTTGCACATCAGGCACGGCCTACCAGCCGGAGAGAAATGAGAAGAGTAGCCAGAACAGGCATACCACCACGATCGCCGTCACCACCCCACTCCAGAACAGATGACCACGCATCATCAGGCTGAGGACAATACCAATCAGCACCGATACTGGCAGCAGAGCAAGGAAGAACGGCCAGGTATAGAGGAAGAAAAACAACGTATTGGAACCGTAGAGCAGGAACGGAATTGCCAGCGCACACCAATACGAGAGAAAACCAATCACACCACCCGGTAGCGACGAGCGAGGCTCATCCTGGGTGCGTTCATCTTTGCGTGCCAGCATAGGGGTAACGTTCTGCATAGAGTTCCTGTTGACGCTAATCGCGGCAAATCGTGGTGATTTGCCGCTGTCTATTCAGGATCTGATGATATCGCGGTGACGCAGCAGGTCTAACAATTGGGCGGTGAGTTTTGTAACCAATTGTTCACCATCGAGGTGGATTTCCGGCGCCTCTGGCGCCTCATAAACACTGTCGATACCGGTGAAATTGCGCAGTTCTCCGGCTCGCGCTTTTTTATACAATCCTTTCGGATCGCGCGCTTCACACACCGATAGCGGCGTGTCGACAAACACTTCCACAAACTGCCCATCCGCCAGCAGGTCACGCACCATCTGACGTTCAGCGCGATGCGGCGAAATAAAGGCCGTCAGCACCACCAGCCCGGCATCCACCATCAGTTTGGCCACTTCACCGACGCGACGAATGTTCTCTTTACGATCGTCATCACTGAAGCCGAGGTCACGGCACAGGCCGTGACGCACGTTGTCACCATCCAGCAGATAGGTACTGACGCCAAGCCGATGCAGCGCCTGCTCCAGCGCCCCGGCCACCGTGGATTTGCCCGAGCCAGACAGCCCGGTAAACCACAGCACCACACCCTGATGGCCGTGCTGCTGCTCACGCTCAGCACGGGTCACTGGATGATCGTGCCACACCACGTTTTCATCGTGTTGCGCCATTACTGACCACCCAACAGGTCGCGTGCATTCCAGTGCGGGAAATGACGACGAATCAACGCATTCAGCTCCAGCTCGAATTCGCTGAACTGGCTTGCCTGGGCGTGGTTAGCGCTCTGCGGTTCTTCAATCAATCCGGCACCCACGGTAACGTTGCTCAGGCGATCGATAAAAATCATGCCGCCCGTTACCGGGTTGTCGCGATATTTGTCCAGCACCATCGGCTCATCAAAAGTGACTTCCACCAGACCAATGCCGTTAAGCGGCAGACTGTCGGCGCTGCGTTTTTCCAGCGTGTTGATGTCGAACTGATGGATCACTTTTTCCACCCGGCCACGCGCTTTCTTACCGGCGATCTTCACGTCATAGCTCTGGCCCGGCTGTAGCGGCTGCTCGGCCATCCACACCACGTTAACGGTGGCGGATTGCACCGATTTCAGCTCGGCTCCCGCATCAACCAGCAGGTCACCACGGCTGATGTCGATCTCGTCTTCCAGCACCAGGGTAATGGCTTCTCCGGCAGCAGCTTCCTGCAAATCGCCATCAAAGGTCACGATGCGCGCAATCGTCGATTCCACGCCCGATGGCAGCACCTTCACGCGTTGGCCGACCTTGACCACACCCGACGCCAGCGTACCGGCATAGCCACGGAAATCGAGGTTTGGACGATTCACGTACTGCACCGGGAAACGCATCGGCTGATGATCCACCACGCGCTTCAGTTCCACCGTTTCCAGCACGTCGAGCAGGGTCGGGCCGCTGTACCACGGCATGGTTTCGCTCGGCGATGCCACGTTATCCCCTTCCAGCGCCGACATCGGTACAAAGCGAATATCGAGGTCTTCAGGCAACTGCGCGGCGAAATCGAGGTAGTCCTGCTTGATCTGTTCAAACACGTCCTGTTTGTACGCCACCAGATCCATTTTGTTGATCGCCACCACCAGATGCTTGATGCCGAGCAGTGTGGAGATAAAGCTGTGACGGCGGGTCTGATCCAGCACGCCTTTACGCGCATCGATCAACAGGATCGCCAGATCACAGGTGGACGCACCGGTCGCCATATTACGGGTGTACTGCTCATGTCCCGGCGTGTCGGCGATGATAAATTTGCGCTTCTCGGTCGAGAAATAACGATAGGCCACATCAATGGTGATGCCCTGCTCGCGCTCGGCCTGCAAACCATCCACCAGCAGCGCCAGATCGAGTTTCTCGCCCTGGGTGCCATGACGCTTGCTGTCATTGTGCAGCGAAGAGAGCTGATCTTCATAAATCTGGCGGGTATCGTGCAGCAGACGGCCAATCAGCGTACTTTTGCCATCGTCAACGCTACCGCAAGTCAGGAAACGCAGCAGGCTTTTATGTTGTTGCGCGGTCAGCCAGGCTTCCACGCCGCCCTGATCGGCAATCTGTTGTGCAATAACGGTATTCATCTGCGTCTCCTTAGAAATAACCCTGACGTTTCTTCAGTTCCATCGAACCGGCCTGGTCGCGGTCAATCACACGGCCCTGGCGTTCGCTGGTAGTGGAGACCAGCATCTCTTCAATAATTTCCGGCAACGTTTGTGCTTCGGACTCCACCGCACCGGTCAGCGGCCAGCAGCCGAGGGTACGGAAACGCACCATACGCTGTTTGATTACTTCGCCCGGTTGCAGGTCGATGCGGTCATCATCCACCATCATCAACATGCCATCGCGCTCCAGTACCGGACGTGGTGCCGCGAGATACAGTGGCACAATCTCGATGTTTTCGAGGAAGATGTACTGCCAGATATCCAGTTCGGTCCAGTTGGAAAGCGGGAACACGCGGATGCTCTCACCTTTGTTAATCTGGCCGTTGTAGTTGTGCCACAGCTCCGGGCGCTGGTTTTTCGGATCCCAACGGTGGAAGCGGTCGCGAAACGAATAGATACGTTCTTTGGCGCGGGATTTCTCCTCATCGCGACGCGCGCCACCAAAGGCCGCATCGAAGCCATATTTATTCAGCGCCTGCTTCAGGCCCTCGGTTTTCATGATGTCGGTGTGCTTAGCGCTGCCATGCACAAACGGGTTGATGCCCATAGCGACCCCTTCCGGGTTACGGTGCACCAGCAGTTCTGCACCCATCGCCTTGACGGTGCGATCGCGAAACTCGTACATTTCGCGAAATTTCCAGCCGGTATCAACATGCAGCAGCGGAAATGGCAGCGTACCCGGATAGAAGGCTTTACGCGCCAGATGCAGCATCACCGAGGAGTCTTTGCCGATGGAGTACATCATCACCGGATTACTGAACTCGGCCGCCACCTCGCGGATGATATGGATACTCTCTGCCTCCAGTTGGCGCAGATGAGTGAGTCGGTTTTGGTCCATAATTTTTCCTCAAGCCAAATTGACAACGGCGGACTCGCGAGTCCCCTGCTGTGCTGAATGTTGAAACCAGGCGAGTTGCCCGTGCAAATTCACAACTTCACCAATCACCAGCAAGGCTGGCGTCGGCGCGACGGCGGCCAGCGCCTCCAACTGGTCTAAGGTGCCGGTCAGCACCTGTTGATCCTGACGCGTACCGCGACCAATCACCGCGACAGGTGTCGCCGGATCGCGCCCATGTTCTATCAGTCCGGTGGCTATTTCCGCCGCCTTCACCGTGCCCATATAGATCGCCAGCGTCTGACGTGCGCGTGCCAGTGACGGCCAGTCGATGCCGTTGCTGTCTGCGCGGCACTGACCGGTAATAAACATCACGCTTTGCGCATGGTCACGGTGAGTTAAAGGGATACCGGCATAGGCAGTTGCGCCTGCGGCTGCGGTAATACCCGGCACCACCTGAAACGGGATACCGGCAGCTTTGGCGGCCTGTAACTCTTCGCCGCCACGGCCAAAAATAAAGGGATCGCCACCTTTCAGGCGCACCACGCGTTTACCTTGCTGCGCCAGTTGCACCAGCAGGCGATTCGTCTCTTCCTGTGGGACAGAATGAGCACCGGCGCGTTTGCCAACACAAATCCGGTCAGCATCACGACGCACCAGTTCCAGCACCTCGTCACTGACCAGATGGTCATACAGCACCACATCGGCCAGTTGCATGACCTGCAAGCCACGCAGCGTCAGCAAACCACTGTCGCCAGGGCCTGCACCCACCAGGGTAATTTCGCCCTGATTGTCACTGTCGTTTTCCAGCTCGCGATCCAGGGTGCGACGCGCTTCATTGACGTTACCCGCTGCCATCTGGCTGGCAAACAGGCCGTTAAAGGCTCGTTCCCAGAAACGGCGGCGTTCTGACATCTGACGGTAACGCTGTTTCACTTTGTCACGCCATTGCCCGGCAACCTCGGCCATTTGCCCAAGGTTGGCCGGCAGCAGCGCTTCAATTTTTTCGCGCAGCAGGCGAGCCAACACCGGCGCGGTGCCACTGGAGGAGATCGCCACCACCAGCGGCGAACGATCGACAATCGAGGGAAAGATAAAGCTGCATTTCGGCTGGTCGTCCACCACGTTCACCAGCTTGTGACGCGCATTGGCTGCTTCAAATACCTGGCTGTTGAGGGCGTTGTCATCGGTGGCGGCAATCACCAGAAACACGCCATCCAACTGCGCCTCATCAAAGGTCTGTGCAATCCACTCAATCGCCGCAATCTCATGCAGCGCCTGCAACTCATGGCCCAGCTCACGCGCAGCGACCAGCACGCGTGCCCCGGTGCGTCGCAGCAGCTCGATTTTGCGCGCAGCAATGTCGCCACCGCCGACAACCAGCACCGGACGGTTTTTGAGATCGGCAAAAAGAGGCAGATAATCCACGTTAACCTTGTCAGTTTTACAATAAGTTAACGCGACTATACGTCCCTGCCTTCTGGCAGATGAAATTACGAATTGGAATGAGTAGTTACCGAATGGAATAACGGGCCGGGATTGTTGAGAACATTTTGTGCTTAGCAAATGATATTGCTGGCGTTTCGGAGCAATTCAAATTGTGTAATACCGGTCACAGTTTCATACTAAAGCAGATTTTTTTTAGCATGACGGGATGTCAGAAAAGGACACATTATGTTTGTCACCCTCCGCCGCGCCCTGCTGGCAGCAGTGATAGCGGGCGGTTTTCCTCTCCTTGCTCAGGCCACAGACAGCGTACCCGGGCAGTTTGCCGAACAACAATTGCGCCATATCGCAACCTATTTTCCAGGCCGGATGAGTGGTAGCCCGGCAGAGCTGATGACGGCGGATTACCTGCGTCAGCAGTTCACTCAGCTAGGTTATCAGAGCAATACCCGTCAGTTTAATACCGGTTATAACTGGCGCGAAAAACAGGGTCAGATGCGCTGGCACAAAGTCACTGCCACTTCAGTGATCGCCGCGCGTGCCGGTAGCGCGCCACAGGAGATCCTGATCGTGGCGCATCTTGATACCTGGACGCCACTCAGCAGCCGTGAAACCGACAACAACCTTGGCGGTCTGCGTTTACAGGGCGTGGATGACAACGCCTCCGGCCTTGGCGTAATGCTGGAGCTGGCGCAACAGTTAAGCAAAACGCCGTTGCATTATGGCGTGCGCTTTGTGGCGCTGAGTGCCGGTGAAACCGGGCTGCACGGGATGGATGATTATCTGTCGCGTATGGATGCCAAAGAGAAGAAAAACACCCTGTTGGTGATTGATCTGAACAGTTTGATCGTGGGTGATCATCTCTACTTTAATAGCGGGATCAATACCCCCTCCGCCGTGCGTAAGCAAACCAGCGGCCGTGCCGTGCAACTGGCGCACCGTCTGGGGATATCTGCTGTGACCCATACCTTAACCGCACGGGATTATCCGGGTGTGAATCCCTTCGATAAAGCCGGGTTGCCGCTGCTGGACGTGACGGCCAGCAACTGGGCGCTGGGTAATAAAGATGGCCAACAGCAGCGCGCACGCAGCCGCCACTTCCCGGATGGCAGCGTACGCCACCAAACCGAACGTGATAGTTTGAACTATCTCGACCACTGGCTACCGGGGCGTATCACGCAACGCACGCGTGATAGCGTGAAAATTCTGTTGCCACTGCTCACCGAGCTGGCGAATCCAACAACCTGAGGATCTGATATGTACGTGGTTTATCTGAACTATTTCCGCCCGGTGGCCGAAGTGGAAACGCTGCTCGCGCCACATATTGAGTGGCTGGATCGCTATTTCGCCAGCGGCGCGTTTATTGCGGCTGGACGTAAAGATCCGCGTACCGGCGGCATGGTGCTGGTGAAGGATATGGAACGTGCTGAGTTGGATGCGATCCTGGCGGAAGACCCCTTTGTCGCGGTGGCGAATTACGACGTAACCAAGGTGAATGTGACGCGTGCCAGTGAGGCATTTGCGGCATTAACTGGAATTTAATCACTGAACCGTAGCGGCGCGATAAATCGCGCGTCTTTTAAACACCGCGCGATAAATCGCGCCGCTACGGTGAGAAGATTAACCTTCGTGAAGGCCGCACTCGCGCTTCAGCCCAAAGAAACGTGTTTCCTCTTCCGCCATCCCCGGCTCCCACTTCTTGGTGGTATGCGTATCTCCGACAGACAGATAGCCTTCGTCCCACAATGGATGGTATTTCAGGCCATGCTGTTTCAGGTACTGATGTACCTGGCGGTTATCCCAGTCGATAATCGGCAGCACTTTAAATACGCCACGCTGAATCGCCAGCACCGGCAAATGCGCGCGGCTGCCGGACTGATCGCGCCGCAGACCCGCAAACCAGGTTTGCGCTCCTAACGTTTCCAGCGCGCGGTTCATCGGTTCCACTTTGTTGATTTGGTTGTATTTCTCGATCCCTTCGACGCCCTGCTCCCACAACTTGCCGTAACGTGCTTCCTGCCAGGCCGGTGAGGTTTCCGCACGGAACACCTGGAGATTCAGGTTGAGCTTATCGGTCAGCTCATCGATAAAGCGATAGGTTTCCGGGAACAGATAACCGGTATCCGTGAGGATCACCGGAATATCCGGCTGTTGTTGCGTCACCATATGCAGCAACACCGCCGCCTGAATACCAAAGCTGGAGGACAGCACAAACGCGCCAGGCAACTGCTTCAGTGCCCAGCCCAGACGCTCTTCTGCCGATTGTTTTTCCAGCTGCGCGTTGGTTTCCGCCAGCGCCATCACACGATCAATTTTGGGTAAATCATTCAGTGCTGCGAGATCGAGTACCGTCATACTGCCTCCGGGTCCCAAAAATCACGGGCGGGGTCAACCACTGGCTTCACGATGCCCGCGCGAATCACGAAGTCGCCAAAACCTTCTTCACCGTTACGCTCTTTCGCCCAGCGTCCAACCAGCTCATCAATGCTGGCGAGGATCTCCCCTTCGGTGATGTTCTCTCGATACATGCGCGGAATACGGGTGCCGATGCGGTTGCCGCCAATATGCAGGTTGTAACGACCTGGTGCTTTACCCACCAGACCGATTTCGGCCAGCATGGCACGGCCACAGCCGTTAGGACAACCGGTAACGCGTAACACTATGTGCTCATCACCCACGCCGTGGCCGTGCATGATCTCTTCGACCCTGGTCACAAATGAAGGCAGGAAACGCTCGGCTTCAGCCATCGCCAGCGGACAAGTTGGGAAAGATACACAGGCCATCGAGTTTTCACGCTGCGGCGTCACCTGCTCCATCAAACCGTGTTCACGAGCAATGGCTTCAATCTGCGCTTTCTGTTTCTCCGGCACGCCCGCCACAATCAGGTTTTGGTTAGCGGTGAGGCGGAAATCGCCCTGATGTACTTTGGCGATTTCGGCAATGCCGCGCTTCAGTGGACGGCCCGGATAATCCAGCAGACGGCCGTTTTCAATAAACAGCGTCAGGTGCCACTTCTTATCGACGCCTTTGATCCAGCCAATACGATCGCCACGGCTAGTGAATTCGTACGGACGCGTCGGACCGAAAGTGATACCGGCACGTTTTTCCACTTCAGCTTTAAAGGTTTCCACGCCCACGCGCTCCAGCGTGTATTTGGTTTTGGCGTTTTTACGATCGGTACGATTGCCCCAGTCACGCTGGGTGGTCACCACCGCCGCCGCGACATCAAGGATCTTCTCCACCGGCAGGAAACCAAACTCGCTGGCGGTGCGCGCATAGGTGGCTTTGTTACCGTGATCGATCGACAGGCCACCGCCCACCAGCAGGTTAAAGCCCACCAGTTTGCCCTTCTCGGCGATGGCGATGAAGTTGAGATCGTTAGCGTGCAGATCCACGTCGTTATGCGGCGGGATCACCACCGTGGTTTTGAACTTACGTGGTAGGTAAGTTTCACCGAGGATCGGCTCCTCATCGGTGGTGGCAACCTTCTCCTGATCCCACCAGATCTCAGCATAGGCGCGCGTTTTCGGCAGCAGATGCTCCGACAGTTTTTTCGCCCACTCGTAAGCTTCCTGATGCAGCGCCGACTCCACCGGGTTCGAGGTACAGAGCACGTTACGGTTTACGTCGTTGGCCGTTGCTAACGCATCGAGACCCACTTCATGCAGCATCTGATGCGTCGGTTTCACGTTCTTCTTCAGAATGCCGTGGAACTGGAACGTCTGGCGGTTGGTCAGGCGGATGCTGCCATAAATGGTTTTTTCGGTGGCAAACTTATCAATCGCCAGCCACTGGGTTGGCGTGATGATGCCGCCCGGCAGGCGGCAGCGCAGCATCATGGCATGACGCGGTTCGAGTTTCTGCGCCGCACGTTCCGCACGGATATCACGATCATCCTGCTGGTACATGCCGTGGAAACGGATCAGCAGGAAGTTATCGCCGTTAAAGCCACCGGTCAGGCCATCGTCGAGATCTTCGAGAATGGTGCCGCGCAGATAGTTGCTTTGTTTTTTCAGACGCTCGGCGTCAACAAGCTTGCCTTCAACGACCAGCGGTCCAGGGTGTTTTTCACTCATTAGTAAACGTCTCGCTGATAACGGCGCTCAATGCGCAGCTCACTTAAAAACTCGTCAGCCGTTTCACGATCCATTGCACCGTGCTCGACCACCACATCCAGTAATGCCTGCTCAACGTCTTTCGCCATGCGATTGGCGTCGCCGCAGACGTAAAGGTGTGCGCCCTCTTCGATCCAGCGCCACACTTCCGCACCTTTAGCGCGGATCTTATCTTGTACGTAAATCTTCTCCGCCTGATCGCGCGACCAGGCAAGGTCGATATTGGTCAGCAAGCCGTCTTTGACATACTTCTGCCATTCAACCTGATACAGGAAATCGTCGGTGAAGTGTGGGTTGCCGAAGAACAACCAGTTTTTACCGCCTGCACCCTCATTATCGCGCTGCTGCATAAAAGCGCGGAACGGCGCAATACCGGTGCCCGGACCGATCATAATCACCGGGGTTTCCGGGTTGGCAGGCAGACGGAAGTTATCGTTATGTTCGATAAATACCCGGATGTCACTGTCTTCTTCCAGACGATCCGCCAGCCAGGTGGAAGCACCGCCACCACGCTGACGCCCCTCAATCTCGTAGCGCACCGCACCCACCGTGATATGCACTTCAGTCTCGTTCTCTGCCTGCGAAGAGGCGATGGAGTAGAGGCGTGGCGTCAAAGGACGTAACAGGCTGGTCAACTGTTCTGCATTCAATTCAGTCGGAGCCTGACGCACCATATCGACAATCGGCAGGCTCTGTGCGTAGTGCTGGAGTTTCGGCTTATCACCAACCAGCGCCAGCAGCGCGTCGTTACGTGACAACGCGGCGTAGTGTTCAACGATCTGCGGTGTATTAACCGTCAGCTCAAAATGACGTTGCAGTGCCTCCGCCAGCGGCAAGGTCTCACCGTGGATCGTCACCGGCTCATCGCCTTTCAGCCATAACAATTCCAGCAACTCTTTAACCAGCGCCGGATCGTTTTCAAACCAGACACCGAGGGCATCGCCCGGCTGGTAACGCAGACCGGAATCACCGAGATCGATTTCGATATGACGTACATCTTTATCGGAATCACGGCCAGTAATTTTCTGGTTTACGGCAAAGCTGGCAGTCAGCGGAGCTTCTTTGCTGTAGGGGCTGCTGTGGATTTCATTAATGCTACCCGCAGCGGTTACTGCTGCCACGGCTGGCGCTTCGCTCGGCACTCGCGCTTTGAGGATGTCGGTGAGCTGCTTACGCCAGGCGCTTGCCTGCTCCGCATATTCCACATCGGCATCGACGCGATCCAGCAAACGTTCTGCGCCCAGTTCAGCCAGACGGCTGTCGAAATCCTTACCGGCTTTGCTGAAGAATTCGTAGGAGGTGTCGCCCAGGCCGAATACGGCAAAGGCGGCGCCGTTCAGGGTCGGCGCTTTTTTCGACATCAGGAATTTATGTAACGCCACTGCTTCTTCAGGTGGCTCACCTTCGCCCTGGGTGGAGGTCACCACCACCAGCAGTTTTTCCTGGCCGATTTGTTTAAATTTGTAGTCACCGGCATTGACCAGATTGACGTTCAGTTTTGCCGCCAGCAGGTCATCACGCAGATGTTCCGCCAGGCGACGGGCATTGCCGGTTTGCGATGCGGAGATCAACAGGATGGTCGGCGCCTCGGCCTGCACCGGTGCCGGTGTGGCAACGGCACCAGGCGTCTGGTTGACCATGCCCCAGAAATAACCCGAAAGCCATGCCATTTGGGTGGTAGAGAAATCGGTAGTCGCTGCCTGTAAGCGCGCGAGTTGCTCCGGGGTTAGCGGCAGCAGTGAACCTGGGGGTGCCTGAGTCGTCATCGCGTTAAAAATTCCAGTATCAGAAGTCCGGACCGTAAAATGGCGGAAGAGTGAATAGGTTACCGGCCCGTATATTAACGATTAAATAAAGCTTCGACATAATAAATAACCAAAATGACTAAGTGGTTTTTCGGGTAATGCTAACCAGCAAAAGTGGTAAATAAAGCAATTTATATTCAACGAGTTAATTTATCGTTTCATCAGGCTGAGTGCGTAAAATGCCCTGTTCAGCGGTAACGGGTGCTAAAAATCTGTATTTCAGGTAGACTTCAGCGGATTTTATGTTGAGGCCATTATGTCTACCACGTTGTTTAAAGAGTTCCAGTTTGAAGCGGCGCACCGCTTACCTCATGTACCTGAGGGGCATAAATGCGGTCGTTTGCACGGCCACTCCTTTCTGGTGCGGCTGGAAATTACCGGGGAAGTGGATGCTTATACCGGTTGGGTTATGGATTTTGCAGAATTGAAAGCGGCCTTTGCACCGCTCTATGATCGCCTCGATCATCACTATCTGAATGACATTCCCGGTCTGGAGAATCCCACCAGTGAAGTGCTGGCAAAATGGATTTGGGATGAGATGAAACCGATTCTGCCAGAATTGAGCGCTGTGATGATCAAAGAAACCTGCACCGCAGGTTGTGTCTATCGCGGCTAGAAATCGTAGCGGCGCGATTTATCGCGCTTTTGCATTGGCGCTGCGGCCCAAAGATGCGCGATAAATCGCGCCGCTACGGGTGTCATCAGGCAATATTGAGATATTTGTGAGTCTGCATCGACAAACGCCAGTTACGGGCGATGCAGGTTTCAATGCACAGTTTGGTCGCCGCATCACCCCGGCTGATCGGCTGTAACGCGATAATACGCGGTTTCTCGTCATGCAATCCCGCCAGCAGCGCATCCAGCGCTTCAATATCCCGCACGCGCGCCACCGGATGTTTAATTTCATCAGCCCGCTGCATCGCCTGCGGCAGCACATCATAGCCCCCGCGCATATTCACCTTAGGTGAAACCGTCACCCAGGTAGCGTCGGAACAACGAATTTCATGGGTACCACTGGTTTCAATCTGGCAGGCAAAGCCCGCTGCTTCCAGTGCGCTGGTCAGTGGGCGTAAATCGTAGATGGCCGGTTCACCACCGGTGATCACAATGTGGCGTGCCGTCCAACCCTGGCGCTGAATCGTCTCCAGCAGCATCGCCGGGTCAGCGTTGCCCCAGGCGTCGCTTTCCACTGTTTTGACCAGAATGTCACCAAGCGAGGTCTCCCGATCTGCCAGCTTATCCCAGGTATGTTTGGTATCACACCAGCTACAGCCGACCGGACATCCCTGCAAACGGATGAACAGCGCCGGAACGCCCGTGTAAAAACCTTCGCCCTGTAGTGTCTGGAACATTTCGTTAATCGGGTAGTACATTTTTTACTCACTTCACTCATTCAAGGCGCAGATTATGGCAGATCTGTCACCGGTAACAACAGCGGCTTTACGTCAAAAATGCAAAAGCCCCGCCGAAGCGGGGCTTAGCAACAGGCGACACTGCCTTACGGCAGCATCAGCAGGCGATTACGCCTGGCCTTTAACTTCTTTCAGACCGTTGAAAGGTGCTTTAGCACCCAGCGCTTCTTCGATACGAATCAGCTGGTTGTATTTAGCAACGCGGTCAGAACGGCTCATTGAACCGGTTTTGATCTGGCCAGCCGCAGTACCTACGGCCAGGTCAGCGATGGTTGCATCTTCGGTTTCACCTGAACGGTGAGAGATCACCGCGGTGTAGCCTGCGTCTTTTGCCATCTTGATAGCAGCCAGAGTTTCGGTCAGAGAACCGATCTGGTTGAATTTGATCAGGATGGAGTTAGCGATGCCTTTCTCGATACCTTCTTTCAGGATCTTGGTGTTGGTTACGAACAGGTCGTCACCAACCAGCTGGATTTTGTCGCCCAGTACTTTGGTCTGGTAAGCAAAGCCCGCCCAGTCAGACTCGTCCAGACCGTCTTCGATAGAGACGATCGGGTACTGTTTGGTCAGATCTTCCAGGAAGTGAGTGAACTCTTCAGAGGTAAATGCTTTACCACCTTCACCGGCCAGCACGTATTTACCGTCTTTGTAGAATTCAGATGCCGCGCAGTCCATCGCCAGGGTGATGTCTTTGCCCAGCTCATAGCCTGCTGCTTTTACCGCTTCCGCGATAACAGCCAGGGCTTCGGCGTTAGAACCCAGGTTCGGCGCGTAGCCACCTTCGTCACCCACTGCGGTGTTCATGCCTTTGCTTTTCAGCACTTTCGCCAGGTGATGGAAAACTTCAGAACCCATACGGATGGCTTCTTTTACAGTCTTCGCGCCAACCGGCTGAATCATGAATTCCTGGATGTCGACGTTGTTGTCAGCGTGCTCACCACCGTTGATGATGTTCATCATTGGCAGCGGCATAGAGTATTTGCCCGGGGTGCCGTTCAGTTCAGCGATGTGCTCATACAGCGGCTGACCTTTAGAAGCCGCAGCCGCTTTTGCCGCAGCCAGAGAAACGGCCAGAATGGCGTTTGCACCGAAGTTGGATTTGTTCTCAGTACCGTCCAGCTCGATCATGATCTTATCGATGTTCGCCTGGTCTTTGGCATCTTTGCCTTTTACCGCGTCAGCGATCGGACCGTTAACCGCCGCAACCGCTTTGGTCACGCCTTTGCCCAGGAAACGAGATTTGTCACCGTCACGCAGCTCCAGCGCTTCGCGAGAACCGGTTGATGCACCTGACGGGGCAGCAGCCAGACCAACGAAACCACCTTCCAGATGCACTTCTGCTTCTACAGTCGGGTTGCCACGGGAGTCGATAATTTCGCGACCGATGACTTTTACGATTTTGGACATTCGATTTTCCTCAGTACAAGTTAGTCAATCCTAAGACAAACAACGCGCGAAAACTTCGCGCGCTGCTCGTGAAACTTACTTCGCTAACCGCTTCTGGTATTCCTGCGCCGCTTTAACAAAGCCAGCAAACAGTGGATGACCATCGCGCGGGGTCGACGTGAATTCCGGGTGGAACTGACAGGCCACAAACCACGGGTGGTTTGGAATCTCAATGATTTCGACCAGTTGATCGTCACCGGAACGGCCCGCAATGCGCAGACCCGCCGCTTCAATCTGCTTCAACAGCATATTGTTTACTTCATAACGGTGGCGGTGACGTTCAGTGATCACGTCTGAGCCGTACAGCTGGCGTACTTTGCTTTCCGGCGTAAGCTGACACTGCTGGCTACCCAGACGCATGGTGCCGCCCAGATCGCTCTGCTCGCTACGCACTTCGACGTTGCCTTCTTCGTCACGCCATTCGGTGATCAGCGCAACCACCGGGTACTTACAGTCTGGCACAAATTCAGTTGAGTTGGCGCCAGCCATACCCGCCACATTGCGGGCAAATTCCATCAGTGCAACCTGCATTCCCAGGCAGATACCGAGGTAAGGCACGTTGTTTTCACGCGCGTATTGCGCGGTCATCAGTTTGCCTTCCACCCCACGGTAGCCAAAGCCACCCGGAATCAGGATAGCATCCAGATCTTTCAGTAATTCGACACCACGCGTTTCAACATCCTGCGAATCGATCAGCTTGATGTTAACGGTGACGCGGTTTTTCAGGCCGCCGTGTTTCAGCGCTTCAATCACGGATTTGTAGGCATCCGGCAGTTCGACATATTTGCCGACCATACCGATGGTCACTTCGCCGCCCGGATTAGCTTCTTCGTAAATCACCTGCTCCCACTCGGCCAGGTTGGCTTCCGGGGCATTCAGGTTGAAGCGTTTGCAGATGTAGTCATCCAGACCCTGTGATTTCAACAAACCCGGGATCTTGTAGATGGAGTCGACATCTTTCAGTGAAATAACCGCTTTTTCCGGAACGTTACAGAACAGCGCGATTTTGGCGCGTTCGTTAGCCGGTACGGCGCGGTCAGAACGGCAGATCAACACATCCGGCTGAATCCCGATGGAGAGCAGTTCTTTTACCGAGTGCTGCGTTGGCTTGGTTTTTACTTCGCCTGCGGCAGCCATGTACGGCACCAGCGTCAGGTGCATATACATGGTGTGTTCACGGCCCACATCGACCGCCATCTGGCGAATCGCTTCGAGGAACGGCAGTGACTCGATATCCCCCACGGTGCCGCCGATTTCCACCAGAACGACGTCGTGACCTTCGCCACCTTCAATGATGCGTTCTTTGATGGCGTTGGTGATGTGTGGGATAACCTGAATGGTCGCGCCCAGATAGTCGCCACGACGCTCTTTGCGCAGCACTTCTGAGTAGATACGACCGGTCGTAAAGTTGTTGCGACGCGTCATTTTGGTACGAATGAAGCGCTCATAGTGACCCAAATCCAGATCGGTTTCGGCCCCGTCATCGGTGACAAAAACTTCACCGTGCTGAGTTGGGCTCATGGTACCCGGATCGACGTTGATGTACGGATCGAGTTTCATGATGGTCACATTCAGACCACGCGCTTCAAGGA
Source organism: Pantoea phytobeneficialis (assembly GCF_009728735.1). NCBI lineage: Bacteria > Pseudomonadati > Pseudomonadota > Gammaproteobacteria > Enterobacterales > Erwiniaceae > Pantoea > Pantoea phytobeneficialis. The sequence continues at coordinate 2,801,212 of NZ_CP024636.1, read as the reverse complement.
TGGCTGCGAGGGAGGCTGCGGCAATGCCTTTCCCCAGAGAGGAAACGACCCCGCCGGTCACAAAAATATAGTTCGTTGTCATGCTGAACCTGAGAGTTTAGGTTTAAAGACGGTGGAATAACCAGGACGGGAAAACAGTATACCTGAAGTCGTCACCTGCCACAATTGATCAATCACCACCCTCTCCTCCTACGCAGTGCAGCGGGTAACATAGCGGATAGCCAGGGTTGAAATGTTGACGCACGTCACAAAGTCACCGCATGGCTGAATCGAGTAAGCTCAAGCGGCGATTTTATGCACAACGCTGGAATAATCAACAAATCGCAGCGGATCACGTTACTCCTTGTTCTCACTGAGTTTCACCTGTTGCCAGGCTTCTTCCATCTGCTCCAGCGTGGCGTCACTCATCGCCATCCCCTGCGCGCCAATCAACGTTTCCACCTGGCGAAAACGGCGTTCAAATTTGTCGTTGGCCTTCTGTAGCGCCACTTCCGCTTTGCTGCCAAGATGGCGAGAAAGATTTACCGTAGCGAATAATAAATCGCCGATTTCTTCCTCAAGTTTGTCACTGTCGACCACCGCCTGCTGCGCTTCATGCATCACTTCGTCAATCTCTTCATGCACTTTATCCAGCACCGGCCCCAGGCTATTCCAGTCGAAACCGACGTTGCTGCAACGTTTCTGGATTTTGTGCGCACGCATCAACGCGGGCAGCGCTTTAGGGATATCATCCAGCGCCGAATGCTGTGCTTTTTCCGCACGCTCGCTATGTTTGATGGCTTCCCAGTTTTTCAGCACCTCCTGCGCGTCCTCCGCTTTGACATCGCCAAAGATGTGCGGATGACGGCGTTCGAGTTTATCGCTGATAGCGTTGCAGATATCTTCAAAATCAAAGCGCTGCTGCTCGTTGGCCATTTGCGCGTAAAACACCACCTGGAACAGCAGGTCGCCTAATTCTCCACGCAGATCATCAAAATCTTCACGCTGGATGGCATCGAGTACTTCGTAGGTTTCTTCCAGCGTATAAGGCGCGATAGAGGCGAACGTTTGCTGACGATCCCACGGGCAGCCTTGCTGCGGATCGCGCAGGGTTTGCATGATGGTGAGCAGGCGTTGGAGGGCATTCATGGGCGGATCCTTTAAGAATAAGTTGGGTGCGGTCGGTTACCCTCACCCCGGCCCTCTCCCATAAGGGAGAGGGAGATATGCGGCTGATCGGTTCCCTCTTCCATAAGGGAAAGGGAGATATGCGGCTGATCGGTTCCCTCTCCCATAAGGGAGAGGGAGATGTGCGGCTCGATCAGTTCCCTCTCCCGCTTGCGGGAGAGGGTTAGGGTGAGGGTTAAGGTGAGGAGAAAAATTAGTGTAACCGCCGTGCGTCGATAATATCCGGCACCTGGTTCAGTCGAGCCAGTACGCGGCCCAGCACCTGCTGGTTATAGATCTCGATATCCATATCAATGGTTGCCAGTTGCTTGCGGGTATCGCTGCGGCTGGAGACGCCCAGCACGTTCACCTTCTCATTCGCCAGAATCGTGGTGATATCACGCAGCAGACCGCTACGGTCGTTCGCTGTGACGCGCACCACCAGCGAATAACCACTGGAATAACTTTCGCCCCACACCGCATCGACAATGCGCTCCGGCGCATGGGAGATCAGCTCAGCCAACTGGTCACAATCGGCACGGTGGATCGAGATGCCACGTCCCTGAGTAATAAAGCCGACGATATCGTCGCCCGGAATGGGCTGACAGCAACGAGCGATGTGGTGCAGCAGGTTGCCGACCCCTTCCACCACCACGCGGCCGCTCTCTTTACGCGCTGACGGCGTATACGATTTCTGCGTCAGTTGGCGCAGTGCTTCGCGATCTTCCTCTTCCGCGCTCGGCTTATTCAGCTTGCCTTGCAGGAAGTTAACCATCTGATTAAGGCGAATATCGCCACCGCCAATCGCCGCCAGCAACTCATCCAACGAGGTGACGTTATAGCGCGGCAGCAGCAGTTTCTCCGCCTCACGCAGGCTGATATCCAGCTGCGTCAACTCCGTATCCAGTATCTGGCGACCAGCAATAATATTCTTGTCGCGATCCTGCTTACGGAACCAGTTGTGAATCTTCGAACGACCACGGCTGGTCGTGATATAGCCGAGGTTCGGGTTAAGCCAGTCGCGACTCGGGTTTGGCTGCTTCTGGGTGATCACCTCAACCTGGTCGCCCATCTGCAACTGATAGGTGAACGGCACGATGCGCCCACCAATTTTCGCGCCGATGCAGCGGTGGCCGATATCGCTGTGGATGTGGTAGGCGAAATCGAGCGGGGTTGAACCGGCAGGCAAGTCCACCACATCCCCTTTCGGGGTAAAGACATAAACGCGATCGTCAAACACCTGACTGCGCACTTCTTCCAGCATCTCGCCAGAGTCCGCCATCTCTTCCTGCCAGGTGATTAACTTACGCAGCCAGGCGATACGTTCTTCATGGCCCGCCGCACCGCGTGTATTGCTGCTGGTCGGCCCTTCTTTGTATTTCCAGTGCGCCGCTACACCCAGCTCGGCATCTTCATGCATCTGACGGGTACGAATCTGGATTTCTACCGTTTTGCCCTGCGGCCCCAGCACCACGGTGTGGATGGACTGATAACCATTAGGCTTCGGGTTGGCGACGTAGTCGTCAAACTCGCTGGGCAGGTGACGATACAGGGTATGCACCGTACCCAGCGCACCGTAGCAGTCCTGCAAACGTTCCGCGACGATACGCACCGCGCGCACGTCGAACAACTCATCAAACGCCAGCGATTTTTTCTGCATCTTGCGCCAGATGCTATAGATGTGTTTCGGACGGCCATACACCTCAGCACGCACGCCCTCTTTCTGCATCTCTTTACGCAGGTTATCGACAAAGTTTTCGATGTACTGTTCACGATCGATACGCCGCTCATGCAGCAGCTTAGCAATACGTTTGTATTCATCGGGATGGAGATAGCGGAAGCAGTAATCTTCCAGCTCCCATTTGAGCTGGCCGATACCGAGGCGGTTAGCCAGCGGCGCATAGATATTGGTGCTTTCTTTCGCGGCGAGGACGCGCTCATCTTCCGGCGCGTCTTTCATTTCACGCAGGTGAGCGATACGTTCCGCCAGCTTGATGACGACGCAGCGGAAATCTTCCACCATCGCCAGCAGCATACGGCGCACGTTATCGACCTGTTCAGAGGCCATCGAGTCGTTATGGATCGCTTTCAGCTGACGGATTGCATCCATATCGCGCACGCCATGCACCAGCGAAACAATGCCTTTGCCGACGGTTTGCTCCAGCTCTTCTTCGCTGACCACGTCGGCATTCGCCAGCGGGAAAATCAGCGCGGCACGCAGGCTGTCGATATCCATACTCAGCATCGAGAGAATTTCCACCATCTCGATACCGCGCCACAACAGCAGAGCTTGATCAGGATGGTCGTGCGTTTCGGCTTCACAGTAGCGCCAGGTGTCAGCCAGACGCTGACAGGATTGCGGGTTAGCAATACCCAAACTGGCAATCCACTGGTCGAGGGCAAACTCCCCCGCCGTATTTAAATGCGCACTTCTAACCGCAACCATATCCTCTCCTGCCACAGCGACTTAGGTGTCGCTTATGTTTTGCTGAACAGCACCATGGATTCGAGATGGCTGGTATGAGGGAACATATCCAGCATCGCGACCCTTTCCAAATGGTAACCCGCTGACAGTAATGTCTGACTGTCGCGGGCAAGTGTTGTCGGGTTACAAGAAACATAGACCACGCGTTCCGGCGCAAGTTTAACAATGTGCGACATCACACCCGCCGCCCCGGCACGCGCCGGGTCCAGTAACACCTTATTAAATCCCTGCGCAGCCCATGCCTGGCGCGCAACGTCTTCCTCCAGGTTATGCTGGAAAAAACGGACATTTTTCAGATTATTCAGGTCTGCATTATACGCTGCCTGCCGTACTAATGCTGCAACGCCCTCCACACCAACGGCATTTTCTACGAACTTTCCTATAGGCAATGTGAAGTTGCCCATGCCGCAAAACAGATCCAGCACCCGGTCCTGTGGCTTCAGGTCGAGCCAGTCGATGGCTTTCGCTACCATTTGCTGATTCACCCCATCATTCACCTGAATAAAATCCTGTGGGCTGAAGGTCAGTTGCAGGTTGAATGAGCGATAAAACGGCGTATCAGGCTTCAGGGCTGTCAGATCATCGCTACCATCAGCGAGATACAGCATCAAATCATGTTCATGCGAAAAGCGTTCCAGTTTTGCACGATCGTCTGAGGACAATGCATCAAGATGGCGCAGCACCATCAGCGGGCCATTATCCGCCAGCACCAGTTCAACATGGCCCAGACGTTTCACCGCATTTAAGCCACTGAGGCAGTGGTGCAGAGGCCGCAATAACGCTTCAAGTTCGGGCGCCAGAATGGGGCATTGCGTCAACTCCACCAAATCATTGCTGGCCGCCTGGCGAAACCCCATCTGCAAACGCTGCTGTTTTGGGTGCCACTGCAACCCCAAGCGCGCGCGACGACGATAACCCCAGGCGTGGCCGCTGATAATTTCATCGACGCGCACCGGCAAAGGGGCGTCACGACTCAGCATCCTTGCCAGCGCCTTGGCTTTGCTTTGTTCCTGCAACGCCACCGAGACATGCTGTTGCTGGCAACCGCCACACACGCCAAAGTGCGGGCAGCGCGGTGCCACTCGCTCTGCACTGGGATTGGTGATACGCGTAGCTTTTGCGCGCGCGTACTGGCGTTTATCTTCCAACAGCGTCACTTCAGCCTGCTCGCCGGGTAGCGCACCGCTGACAAACATCGCTTTGCCATTATGGCGCGCAACACCTTGTCCAAAGGGATCAAGGTCTTCGATAGTGACGGTAATACGTTGCCTGGTCGTCACCCGCTGTTTTGCGGAGTAAAATTGCGCCATAGTGTTGTAAATTCTCTATTCTGATTGGGTTGTGCAGTTTGCACAGGGATAAACTTGCCAGGAGTCGCCAGGCCTTAATTATGACCAAATACAGCCTGCGGGCGCGAATGATGATCCTGATACTGGCGCCAACGCTGATGATTGGCCTGTTGCTCAGTACTTTTTTCGTGGTTCACCGCTATAACGAATTGCAGCATCAGGTCCAGGATGCGGGTGCGAACATTATCGAGCCGCTGGCGGTTTCCGCCGAATATGGCATGACATGGCACAACCGCGATGCGATACGCGAACTGGTCAGCCTGCTGCATCGCCGACATTCCGATATTGTCCGTGCGATTACCGTTTTCGACAACAACAATCACATCTACGTCACCTCAAATAACAACCAGAACCTCAGTCTGGTGCAGAAAGAGGATATCTCCACGCTGGAAGATGGCGTCTCGGTTGAACGTCGTGGCAACCTGATGGTGCTCCGCACGCCGATCGTGTCGGAGCGCTATTCCGTCGATGAACTGCCGCGCGAAGATGCAAAGCCCACCGGCAATCCGCTGGGTTATGTGGCGATCGAGCTGGATCTGCAATCAGTACGTCTTGAGCAATACAAAGAGGTGTTTGTCGCCACCCTGCTGCTGCTGTTTTGCCTGTGTATCGCCATGCTGTTCGCCTACCGCCTGATGCGCGACGTCACTGGTCCGATTCGTAATATGGTCACCACCGTGGACCGCATTCGCCGGGGACAGCTCGACAGCCGTGTCGAAGGCTACATGCTGGGCGAGCTGAGCATTCTGAAGAACGGTATCAACGCGATGGCGATGTCGCTGACCGCCTACCATGAAGAGATGCAGCAGAATATTGACCAGGCAACGTACGACCTGCGGGAGACGCTGGAGCAGTTGGAGATCCAAAACGTCGAGCTGGATCTGGCGAAAAAACGCGCCCAGGAAGCGGCGCGCATCAAATCCGAATTCCTGGCTAATATGTCGCATGAACTCCGCACGCCGTTGAACGGGGTGATTGGCTTCACCCGCCAGATGCTGAAAACCGGCCTTAGCACCAACCAGCGCGATTATATGAGCACCATTGAGCGCTCCGCCGCCAACCTGTTGAGCATCATCAATGACGTTCTTGATTTCTCCAAGCTGGAAGCGGGCAAACTGGTGCTGGAGTCGATCCCCTTCCCCCTGCGCGCCACGCTGGATGAAACCCTGGTGTTGCTGGCGCCTTCTGCTCACGAGAAAGGGCTGGAAATCACCGTTTGCCTGGAACAACAGGTGCCGGACAATGTCATTGGCGATCCCCTGCGCCTGCAACAGATTCTGATTAACCTGATCGGCAACGCCATCAAGTTTACCGAACAAGGGCATATCGACCTGCGCGTTGAACTGCGCAATACCAACACCACGCGTGTCGCACTGGAAATTCAGGTGCACGACACCGGCATTGGTATTTCCGATCAACAACAAACGCAGCTATTCCAGGCATTCCGTCAGGCGGATGCCAGTATCTCGCGCCGTCACGGCGGCACCGGACTGGGTCTGGTGATCACCCAGAAGTTGGTACATGAAATGGGTGGCGAAATCGCTTTCCACAGCCGCCAGGGCGAAGGGTCGACCTTTTGGGTTCATATCCAACTGGATCTCAATCCGAATGCGCCCCCGCATCCGCGAGCGCTGGAGGATTTGCGTCCCTCCCTGTTGGCCTACATCGAGCCGCATCCGGCGGTGGCAAAAGCGGTACTGGAGATGCTGAGCGGCACCCCGTTGCAGGTACATCATGCCGCCACGCTGGAAGAATTGGGCGATGCCCACTTCCCGCTCTTGTTGATGGGGCTTCCGGTTGACGGCAAAACCACATCGGCCTTACCGGATGACCTGATCACGCACCTGTTAAGCCGCGCCGATTCGGTGTTGCTGGCGCTCCCCAGTGAAATGATGTTGCATGCCGATGAACTGCGTGCCCGCGGCATTGCCGGTTGCCTGACCAAACCGGTATCGCTGACACGCCTGTTACCGATGCTGCTCGACTTCCACAGCCGACAACGCGAAGCCCTGCCGCGTGGGGCACGCCAACCGTTGACGGTGATGGCGGTAGATGACAATCCGGCCAACCTGAAGTTGATCGGTGCCCTGCTGGAGGAACAGGTCGAACACATCATTCTGTGCGACAACGCCGAACAGGCGATTCGCCAGGCACGTCTGCGCCCGCTGGATGTGATTCTCATGGACATTCAAATGCCGGAGATTGACGGTATCCGCGCCAGTGAGATTATCCGCAGCCTGCCGTTGCATGCAGCAACGCCGATTGTGGCGGTCACTGCCCATGCGCTGGATGGCGAACGCGAGCAGTTGATCAATGCCGGGATGAACGATTATCTGGCGAAGCCGATTGATGAGGATAAACTCAGCCAACTGCTGCAACGTTATGCGCCGCGTAACGTCGCTCTCAGCTCACCCGCCCCGGCGGTGGCCCCTTCACTGGATTGGGCGTTGGCATTACGCCAGGCAGCACATAAAGAGGATCTCGCACGCGATCTGTTGCAGATGCTGCTGGATTTCCTGCCAGAAGTGGCGCAGCGCGTGGAAGAGTGTATGGAAAATAACGATGTGACCGGGCTGCGCGAAATCATTCACAAGCTACATGGCAGCGCCAGCTACAGTGGCGTACCGCGTTTGAAGGAACTGTGTCGGCAACTGGAAAAGAGTCTGCATCAGGAAAGTGATATTGCTGCGCTGGAGCCGGAATTGCTGGAGTTGAGCGACGAGATGGAAAACGTGGCACGCGAAGCGCGCACGTTGTTGCAGGTATAATTCCCCCGTATCACGCAATTTCATGCGCGATACGGGAAAAACCGGCGCGATAAATCGCGCCGCTACAGGCTGTTGCCAACCTTAATCGTTGCCGCCACGTTACGAGCCGTCAGACGCACATTCTGCGCGGCATTCGTCAGCGCTTCTTCCAGCGAGCAGATACCAAACAACACGCTGAACACGGCATCCAGCCCATGTTCATGTACTACGCCCACATCGGCCGTCAAACTGCCCGCAATGCCGATGACCGGCTTATTAAATCGTTTTGCCACCTGCGCCACACCAATCGGCACTTTGCCGTTGATGGTCTGGCTGTCGATGCGACCTTCACCGGTAATCACCAGATCGGCATCATGCACCTGCTCGGCAAGGCCCAGCGCTTCGGTAACAATCTCGATACCGCGACGCAGGTCAGCCTGGCAAAACGCATGCAGCGCCGCACCCATGCCGCCTGCCGCACCGCCCCCCGCAATATGCAGTACATCAATATCCAGGTCGCGATGAATAATATCGGCGTAATGCGCCAACGCCCGATCCAATTGCTGTACCAGCTCAGGTGTCGCCCCCTTCTGCGGGCCAAACACCGCCGAAGCCCCTTGTTCTCCGGTGAGCGGATTGGTCACATCACATGCGACTTCGAAACGACACTGCCGAATGCGCGCATCGAGGCCAGCGATTTCAATGCGGGCTAACTGTGGCAAGGCCCCGCCGCCGTAGGCAATCTCGTTGCCCTGCTGATCCAGCAAACGCGCGCCAAGCGCCTGCATCATGCCCGAGCCGCCATCGTTGGTGGCGCTACCGCCAATACCAATGATGATATGTCCCACCCCACGATCCAGCGCGTTCTTGATCAGTTCGCCAGTACCAAAGGAGGTGGTAATCAGTGGGTCACGATGTGAGGTTGGCACCAGTTCCAGGCCGCTGGCCGCCGCCATTTCGATAAACGCGGTGCGGGCATCACCCGACAAACCGTAAAACGCATCAACAGGCTCACCCAGCGGTCCGGTGACCGTCAGCCTGACAATGCTTCCCTGCGTTGCCGCCACCATCGCTTCTACCGTGCCTTCACCACCGTCGGCGACCGGTATTTTTACGTAGTCAGCTTCAGGGAAGATGTCGCGGAATCCCGCTTCTATCGCTGAAGCCACTTCCAGGGCGGATAAACTCTCTTTATACGAATCCGGTGCGATAACGATTTTCATAGGCAATCCGAGCGCGGTTGATGACGGAAATCCGTCCTGCTAAGGCAACCTGGCTGTCCGGTATCAGCGATACCGGACGCGCGAGCTACCGGGTAATCTCAACTTTCGCTAATTTTTCATAATAGCAGGCCAGCGCACTGTGGTCGGCGGTACCCAGACCGTCGGCCTTCAGCGCCTGCATCATCTCCATCACCGCAGCGGTCAGCGGCAATTGCGCACCCACGCCATGCGAGGTGTCCAGCGCATTAGCCAGATCCTTGATGTGCAGATCGATGCGGAAGCCCGGCTTGAAGTTGCGGTCCAGCACCATCGGCGCTTTGGCATCCAGCACCGTGCTGCCTGCCAGACCACCACGAATCGCCTGATAGACCAGTTCCGGGTTTACACCCGCTTTGGTCGCCAGCGACAGCGCTTCAGACATTGCGGCAATATTCAGCGCCACAATCACCTGGTTTGCCAGCTTGGTAACGTTGCCCGCACCGATATCACCGGTGTGGACCACCGAACCCGCCATCGCTTTCATGATGTCGTAGCACTGATCAAACACCGCTTTATCGCCGCCAACCATCACCGACAGCGTGCCTTCAATTGCTTTCGGCTCACCGCCGCTGACCGGCGCATCCAGCATCTTGATGCCTTTCACTGCCAGTGCGTCGTGGACTTCACGGCTGGCCAGTGGCGCAATGGAGCTCATATCAATCACGATCAGGCCGGGTTTCGCACCATCAATGATGCCGTTCTCGCCCAGACACACTTCTTTCACCTGCGGTGAGTTTGGCACCATGGTGATCACCACATCTACCAGCTGCGCCACCTCTTTCGCGCTTTTCGCGACTGTAGCCCCCAGCTCAACCAGCTCGGCTTCACTTGCTGCGTTGTTGTCACGTACCACCAGCGAATAGCCCGCTTTCAGCAGGTTTTTACTCATCGGTTTGCCCATGATGCCCAGGCCGATAAATCCAATTTTCATTACGTTGCCCCTTGGTCAGTTACTTCTTAAATTTGTCGCACAGCGCCTGTGTGGCGTTGCGGAAAACACCCAGATCGCTGCCAACGGCAACAAAACTGGCTCCCCATTCCAGATAACGACGGGCGTCGGCTTCTACCGGAGCCAGAATGCCGCTCGGCTTACCCGCCGCTTTGGCGCGTTCAAAAATGTATTTAATGACTTTCAGTACTTCCGGATGAGCAGGCTGGCCGAGATAACCCAGCGCAGCAGAGAGATCGCCCGGTCCCACGAAAATGCCATCCACACCTTCCACCGCAGCAATGGCGTCAATGTTGTCCACCGCCAACTGGGATTCGATCTGCACCAGCACCGTGATGTTGTCGTTGATGGTGGCGTTGTAATCCGGCAGCGTGCCGTACATGTTGCTACGGTGCGATACCGACACACCGCGAATACCGGCTCCCGGATAGCGGGTGGAGGCGACGGCGCGCGTTGCTTCTTCCGCCGTCTCAACAAACGGAATCAGGAAGTTATAGAAACCGATATCCAACAGACGCTTGATGATGATCGGTTCGTTGCAGGGTGGACGAACCACCGGTGCGCTGTGGCTGCCTTTCAGCGCCATCAGTTGCGGAATAAAAGTGGTGATGTCATTCGGCGCGTGTTCGCCATCCAGCACCAGCCAGTCAAAACCCGCCAGCCCCAGGACTTCGGTGGTGATTGGGTTGGCCAGCGCACACCAGCTACCAATCAGGGTTTCTCCTGCCAGCAAACGGCGACGAAACGCATTCGGCCAGGCTGTATTGCTCATTATCTTGACTCCTGTAACGGAAAAAATTAGCGCACCAGGCACGGACGTTTGTTATCAAAAGTCCAGTTGGGCACAAGGAATTGCATCGCCTGAGCGTCATCGCGCGCGCCCAGCCCGTGTTTCTGATACAGCGCATTGGCCTGCATCACCTGATCCATATCCAGCTCAACACCCAGACCTGGTTTCTGCGGCACCTGAACCATGCCGCCTTTGATCTGGAACGGTTCTTTGGTCAGGCGTTGGTTACCTTCCTGCCAAATCCAATGGGTATCGATGGCGGTAATCGCGCCCGGCGCCGCCGCCGCGACATGCGTAAACATCGCCAGCGACACATCGAAATGGTTGTTGGAGTGCGAGCCCCAGGTCAGGCCAAAGTCGTGGCACATTTGCGCCACGCGCACCGAGCCTTGCATGGTCCAGAAGTGAGGATCGGCCAGCGGGATATCGACGGATTGCAGTGACAGGGTGTGGCCCATCTGACGCCAGTCGGTGGCGATCATATTGGTGGCGGTAGGCAGCCCGGTGGCACGACGGAATTCCGCCATCACCTCGCGTCCGGAATAGCCCTGTTCAGCCCCACACGGGTCTTCAGCATAGGCCAACACGCCCTTCAGCTGTTTCCCCAGCAGGATCGCTTCATTCAGCGACCAGGCACCGTTCGGATCGAGGGTGACGCGCGCCTGTGGGAAACGCTTCGCCAGTGCGGTGACCGCCTCGGCCTCTTCACCACCACGCAGCACACCCCCTTTCAGTTTGAAATCATTGAAGCCGTATTTTTCATACGCCGCTTCCGCGAGACGCACCACGGTATCCGGCGTCAGCGCTTCTTCATGGCGCAGGCGATACCAGTCGCATTTGTCATTTTCCTGGCTCTGGTACGGCAGCGAGGTTTTCTTGCGATCGCCGACGTAGAACAGATAACCCAGCATTTCTACCCGGTCGCGTTGCTGACCATCACCCAGCAACGACGCCACATTGACGCCCAGATGCTGGCCGAGCAGATCGAGCAGAGCCGCTTCAATCCCGGTCACCACATGGATGGTGGTGCGCAGGTCAAACGTCTGGGTGCCACGCCCGCCAGCATCACGGTCGGCAAAGGTACTGCGCACCAGGTTAAGAATGTTTTTGTACTCGCCAACGGTTTTATGTACTACCAGCGCTGCCGCATCTTCCAACGTCTGACGAATCTTCTCGCCGCCCGGAATCTCCCCAACTCCGGTATGGCCCGCATTGTCTTTAATGATGACGATGTTACGGGTGAAGAAAGGGGCATGTGCGCCGCTCAGGTTGAGCAACATGCTGTCATAACCGGCCACCGGGATGACCTGCATGGATGTAATTTTCGGTGTCTGACTCATTTCCTGCTCCTTAAACTTTGCTGCGACCGAAGGCCGGACGCTTACGGTCGAACGACCAACCGGGAACCAGATATTGCATCGCCGTGGCGTCGTTGCGCGCGCCTGCCGGCAGAGATTTGTACAGCGCATTGGCTTGTTGCAGACGATCCCAGTCCAGTTCAATGCCGAGGCCGGGTTTGTCCGGTACGGCGATTTTGCCGTTGCGGATTTGCAGCGGCTCTTTGGTCAGACGCTGGTCGCCTTCCTGCCAGATCCAGTGGGTATCAATGGCGGTGGGTTTACCGGGTACGGCCGCGCCAACATGGGTGAACATCGCCAGCGAAATGTCGAAATGGTTGTTGGAGTGGCAACCCCAGGTCAGGCCCCAATCGTCACACAACTGCGCCACGCGCACCGCGCCACTCAGCGTCCAGAAATGCGGGTCAGCCAACGGGATATCGACAGCATTCAACATCACCGCATGGTTCATTTCACGCCAGTTGGTGGCGATCATGTTGGTGGCCACCGGCAGGCCGGTGGCGCGACGGAACTCCGCCATCACTTCGCGACCAGAGTAGCCTTGCTCAGCCCCACAAGGGTCTTCCGCATAGGTCAGGACATCCCCCATGCCTTTACACAGGCTGATGGCCTCATCAAGCAACCAGGCCCCGTTGGGATCGACGGTGATACGCGCATCCGGGAAACGTTTTTTCAACGCCACCGCAGAAGCAATTTCCTGCTCACCCGGCAGCACGCCGCCTTTCAGTTTGAAATCTTTGAAACCGTATTTGTCCTGCGCTGCCTCCGCCAGACGCACTACCGCGTCCGGCGTTAATGCTTCCTGATGGCGCAGGTGATACCAGTCATGGCTGGCAGCTTCGCCGCCCAGATACGGCAGATCAGTTTTACGTCGATCACCAATGTAGAACAGATAACCGAGGACCACGACTTCATCACGCTGTTGACCCGGGCCAAGCAGCTCCGCCACCGGAACCCCCAGGCACTGACCAAGCAAATCCAGCAGCGCGGCTTCCAGCGCAGCCACCGCGTTGACGCGCAGTTCAAACGTCCACGCACCTTTACCGAAGGTATCGAAATCCGCCGACTGGTTGCCTTTGTGCACCTGCTGCACCAGGCGATTCATACGCGCCACCTGCTGGCCTTTCACCTGCGGAATCGCATCCACCAACGTCTGATAAATGGTTTCGCCACCCGGCGCCTCACCGACACCGGTATGCCCGGCGCTATCGGTCAGCACCACAATGTTGCGGGTAAAACAAGCGCTGTGTGCGCCGCCGATGTTGAGCAGCATGCTGTCGTAACCGGCAACCGGAATCACCTGCATATCGGTGATAACCGGGGTACTTTGCGTATTCATGCTCTGTCCTTATGCCCGATGTTTCAATTCGACACGTTTGATGTCCCCGGCAATCACCAGGAAGCTGAACGCTGCGACGAAGGCGTGGATACCGACATAAATCAGTGCACCTTCAAAAGAACCGCTGGTGGCAATGATGTAGCCAATGGCGATCGGGGTGACAATGCCGGAGAAGTTACCGAACATGTTGAACAGACCGCCGCTCAGGCCGCTGATCTCTTTCGGCGCGGTATCCGCCATCACTGCCCAGCCCAGTGCCCCGATGCCTTTACCAAAGAACGCCAGTGCCATAAAGAACACCACCACCCACTCAGTTTGGGTGTAGTTACACATCACCATACTGATGGACATCAGCATGCCGACCACAATCGGGGTTTTACGCGCAATGTTCAAAGAACCGGTTTTACGCATCAGGTAATCGGAGATCACCCCGCCCAATACGCCACCAAGGAAGCCGCATATCGCTGGAACGGAGGCGATAAACCCGGCTTTCAGAATCGACATACCACGCGCCTGCACCAGATATACCGGGAACCAGGTGATAAAGAAGTAGGTCAAGGCGTTGATACAGTACTGGCCGAGATAGATACCCAACATCATGCGAGAGGAGAGCAGCTGTTTGATTTGATAGAACTTCTCTCCCCAGCTGACTTTGTGCTCGGACTTCTTGCTGTCCATATTGATCAGCGCACCGCCCTGCTCCATATACTCCAGCTCAGCCTTGTTGACGCCAGGATGATCGTTAGGATCATGAATCACTTTCAGCCAGATAAAGCTGATGATGATGCCCAGTCCACCCATAAACCAGAACACATGCGCCCAGCCCACTTCCGAGGTCAGCCAACCCATAATCGGCGCGAAAATTACCGTGGCGAAGTATTGGGCGGAGTTAAAGATAGCCACGGCAGTGCCGCGCTCTTGCGCAGGGAACCAGGCAGCAACGATACGGCTGTTACCAGGGAACGACGGTGCTTCAGCCAGCCCCACGAGGAAGCGCAACATAAACAACGAAGCCACAATGCCGAAGCCGCTGAACAGGTCGACGAATCCTTGCAGGAAGGTAAACAGCGACCAGGTGAAGATGCTCCAGAAGTAAACGCGTTTGGAGCCGAAGCGGTCGAGCAGCCAACCGCCGGGTATTTGGCCGATAACATAAGCCCATGAGAATGCTGAGAAAATATATCCTAAACCGACCGAGTCAAGGCCGATATCCTTGGACATAGCAGAACCGGCAATCGAAATCGTTGCACGGTCCCCGTAGTTGAAAGAGGTGACGATAAACAACATCACCACAATCCAGTAACGGGCGTTGGTGCGCTTTTGCACCGCTTCCGCTGTCTGGCTAAAACTATTCATGATGCACTCCTGAAATATAGCGGTAGCTACATTCACTCTGACTGCATACACATCGCGTTGGGTATCAGAATGATGTTTGGTTAAACACGGCGATTTTTATATTGGCAATACGATGATGCGTCGTGACGAATAACCTAACGTTGGATAACGAGAGCCAGTATAGGAACAGGCGGAGAGCGAAACACTGGAAGAAAGCCCGATGATTTCATCACCTGGATACATATTTTATGGCGTTTGCACATAACGCTGCGGCATGGCTCACGGAACCATCAAAATCAACCCAACAATGGTTAATTAACGTACAGCCTTATGACGCTTTGTGAGTCCCTTCACTTGTGTTTGGTGAAACGTCTCAAACTGACGCAATAAAATCGCTAAAAGCCAGTCAGTTGCACAATGTATTGGGTAATACCCCTGCATATACTAAGGCTGGCAAAAAAAAGATGGCGTGACGGAAGCAATCAATGACACCGCGTTGCCATGTACAGCGCGGCAGAATGGAAGGTGAGCAATGAACCGACCTCTAAGCGAGAAACCGCTTTATATTAAAGTGCACGATAGCGATAACGTCGCCATCGTGGTGAATAACCAGGGGCTGCCTGCGGGCACCCGCTTTGACGATGGGCTGCAACTGACTGAGCATGTGCCGCAGGGCCACAAAGTCGCGCTGGCTGATATTCCTGAGCAGGGCGCGATTGTGCGCTACGGCGAAGTGATCGGCTATGCGCTACGTCCGATTGCTCAGGGCAGTTGGATTGAAGAGTCGCTGGTGGCGCTGCCCGAAGCGCCCCCTCTCGCCAGCCTGCCGCTGGCGAATAATGTCCCACCGGATTTACCGCCACTTGAGGGTTATACCTTCGAAGGCTACCGCAATGCCGATGGCAGCGTGGGAACCCGTAATCTTCTCGGCATCACCACCAGCGTGCATTGTGTCGCGGGCGTGGTGGATTACGTGGTGAAAATTATCGAGCGGGATCTGTTGCCGCGTTATCCCAATGTTGATGGCGTAGTGGCGCTGAATCACCTGTATGGTTGTGGTGTGGCGATCAACGCGCCGGCGGCAGTGGTACCGATTCGCACCATTCATAACCTGGCGCTGAACCCCAATTTTGGCGGCGAAGTGATGGTGGTTAGCCTCGGTTGCGAGAAATTACAGCCGGAACGCCTGCTCACCGGCACGCCCGATGTACAGGCCATTTCGCTGGACGATAACGACATTGTGCGTTTGCAGGATGAGCGTCTGGTCGGCTTCGGCGCGATGGTGGATGAGATTTTGCAGGTCGCTGAGCGCCACCTGAAGCGACTGAATCAACGCAAGCGCGAAACCTGCCCGGCTTCTGAGTTAGTCATCGGCATGCAATGTGGCGGCAGCGATGCGTTTTCCGGTGTCACCGCTAACCCGGCGGTGGGTTTTGCTTCTGATTTGCTGGTACGTTGCGGCGCGACAGTGATGTTTTCTGAAGTGACTGAAGTGCGCGATGCAATCCATCTGCTGACGCCGCGCGTGGTCGATGAGGCGACCGGCAAACGTCTGCTGGAAGAGATGGCATGGTATGACGACTACCTCAGCCTCGGTCAAACCGACCGGAGCGCCAACCCCTCGCCCGGCAACAAAAAAGGCGGCCTGGCAAATGTGGTAGAAAAAGCGCTGGGATCGATTGCCAAATCAGGCCGCAGCCCGATCGTTGAAGTGCTGTCTCCAGGACAGCGACCTACCAGGCGCGGTTTGATCTATGCGGCGACCCCCGCCAGCGATTTTGTCTGCGGTACACAGCAGATGGCATCCGGCATTACGTTGCAGGTATTTACCACCGGTCGCGGTACGCCGTATGGTCTGGCGGCAATTCCGGTGATCAAGATGGCTACGCGCAGCGCACTGGCTGAACGCTGGCATGATCTGATGGACATCAATGCGGGCACCATCGCCACCGGCGAGGAGAGTATCGAGCAGGTGGGTTGGCGGTTGTTTGAACTGATTCTGGATATTGCCAGCGCACGTAAGCAGACATGGTCAGATCGCTGGGGCATTCGCAATCAGTTGGCGGTGTTCAATCCGGCACCCGTGACCTGATAAAATCTGGTACGCATTAACACGTAGCGGCGCGATTTATCGCGCGGATTTTTGGCGATAAATCGCGCCGCTACGGAATTACAACAATTTACCCCAGTTTTCCACCCAGGGTGTCGTCACGGATTCCGGCTCCGGATCTTCTGTCGCATCTACCGTTAACAGGTCACCGACACGTTTGGCGCTCTGCTCCTGCAACAGCGCATCAAAGGTTTTACCCGCGCCGCAAAAGTTATCGTAGCTGCTGTCGCCCAGCGCAATTACGCCGTAACGCAAGTCAGGTTGATAGCCCAGTTGATCTTTCACCGCATGGTACAGCCCGGCGATACTATCGGGAAAATCGCCTTGTCCAGTGGTGGAGGTGATAATCAACACCACATCCTGCTGATAATCCTGCCACTGCGCCAGCGATGGGTCTTCAAAGACTTTCACTTCATGACCCTGCGCCTGCAACACCGGCTCCGCCTCTTCCGCAACCAACAACGCATTGCCGTAAACCGTACCTACAAAAATGCCAATCTTTGCCATCAAGCCGCTCCTTATTCTGTTGGCTTATCCTGGACTGCCTCATCGGCAAACTCAACCCTGGGAACATCAGGGATCTGATCCTGCCAGCCAAACTGATGCAGCATCTGCTGCCAGACGGCATCCAACCCGGCACGAATCACCAACGGCTCCCCTGTCACCGGATGATTCAGACTCAGCGCACTGGCATGCAACATCAGGCGATCAAGACCAAAATTTGCTGCCGCACCACGATTCTGGCGCAGATCGCCGTGCGTGGTATCACCAATAATGGGATGGCGCAGATGCGCCATATGGCGTCGCAGCTGATGCTTACGCCCGGTGCGCGGTTGCATCTCCACCAGACTGTAACGCGCGCTGGCATAGCGGCCAATCGCCACAGGCATCTCGGTGTGGGCCAGCATCTGAAAGTCGGTGACGGCCGGTTGCGGGCCACGCGGTTCGGTGGCGAATTTATCGGCGATTTTGTCGAGTTCCTCGACCAACGGATAATCCAGCGTGCCGCTTTCCGTCAGCCAGCCACGCAGCACGGCATGGTAGGTTTTGCGGATTTGATGTTGCTCAAATTGTTGAGCCAGCAGCCGGCCAACCTCGCTCGACAGTCCCATCAACAATACGCCGGAAGTGGGGCGATCGAGCCGGTGTGCGGTAAAGACGTGCTGACCGATCTGATCGCGCACAGTCTGCATCACCACCACTTTTTCTTTGCGGTCGAGCCAGCTTCGGTGCACCAGCCAACCCGCAGGTTTATTGACCGCGACCAGCCACTCGTCCTGATAAATAATTTCCAACATCAGGCTGTGGGTTCCGAAAATAAGGCATCAAGCTGGCGTAAGGTCAGCAACAGCATGGGATGGCCCGGCGTGCCGGGAGGAAGCGCCATTTCATAATAATGCGCTACGGCGAAGTTTTGCGGCAAGGGTGCACCGGCGTCAATCAGCGCCTGCATACGCGGGATCAACACCCACTGTAACCACTCAAGAGGTGCTAGCGTATCAAGGCAAAAGGGCTGGGTACTGGCAAACGCTGCCGCATCGGGGGATTGCGTCTGCCAGTGGTCGTGCTCGCGCATCACCGCTTCGACCTGCTGTAGCCGCTGCAAAATAAGTTGTTGCGACGACATGCGCCACCTCCAGAGAAAAATCGGGCGGCAAGCATATCACTTGTCGGGCGATGCTCAAAAAACGCATAAAAAAAGGGGAGCACTGTAATTACAGTGCTCCCGGTTCGTTTGCAGCAATCCCGCCACCGCTGTGCTCCCTGCTCATCCGTGACAACTTTTCCTGTGCTGTCCTTCGCTTGTCATCCTGACATTGGTCCTTAGCATCCTGGCCCGCCACATCCCGCGTGGCTCTCATTCTCCGTCCTGGAGGTGTCCCTGACTCACTCCTGAGTGTCCTGCTTCATCATGAAGCCTTCCGTGTGCCGTAAACTCCGTTACGCTCCAGCCCCCTGGCTGACATTCTCCTGAACATCGCTTAATCCGTGGCTTCCTGCCAGTGGTGACTATTCTGGCAGAAACTATCGCGTAAACAAGGTACTAAAAGCCGTTACATCAGTCAGTTATCGAATTATTTTCGGACTGCTGCCATAAACTCATGATTCACAATATTTTTACAAGCCTGGCTTCCTGAATTCTTCAGTACAATTTGCCGATCTCTCACACGCTATGTGAGAGATCTCTTACACAGATACAGGCCAATGTCTGCAATTTACTCGCTAACTGGTTGTAAGTTATTAAGAAACATCTTAATTTCTGGGGATAATACTTCGCGCTTTTTGCTACCAGGATGCTCAAGAATAACTTCACCGGTAAGATTGCACAGGGAGATGACATCCTGTTCGGAATCAGTGGTGGCGATAAATAAAGTGGGGCTTTGCTTCAGGCGACGCTTCATGACCAGATGACCAATCAAATTCTCCTGTAGCCGCGTGAAGTCGTCCTCACTCCATACCTGTAGCAAGGTCATATCCTGCTGCTGAAAACGGGCGGTCATATCACCGGCAAACTGAGTGGTGTAAAACGCGGTGATTTCGGGCCGAAGCTCAATCTCCAGTGCGCGCTCAACCGCAGCCAGCGTGGCAGGCAAGGTAAAAGGCTGTGGCTGCCACAACACACGACCATTCACCGTGCTCTGTATACAAGGGGAAGGTACGCCAAACAGTTCACTGCTTGCAGGTAAATGCCCGGTGCGCTGCTGCCATTCGTCACAATATCGGGCGGTAAAATCGCGCAGAGCATCCACGGTTTGCTGCATCATTCATCTTCTCGCTTCTGATAGGTTACACTTAGCCACTTTGATGGATTTTAGTGGTAACCGTTATGTCTACTGAACAACAGGATCAGGTATTAAGCGGCCTGACCTTGGGTAAACCCACGGCGTATGTCGATCATTACGACCGTTCGCTGTTACAGGCTGTGCCACGCAGTCTCAATCGCGAACCGCTGGGGCTGTTTCCCGACAACCTGCCTTTTCACGGCGCAGATATCTGGACGCTGTACGAACTCTCCTGGCTTAACAGCAAAGGCGTACCACAGGTGGCGGTAGGCGAAGTGGTACTCAACGCTGCGAGCCGCAATCTTATCGAGTCCAAGAGTTTCAAGCTCTATCTTAACAGTTTTAATCAGACGATTTTCGCCGACTGGGGGGAAGTTCGCCAAACGCTGGAGCGTGATCTCAGCGCCTGTGCTGAAGGTGAAGTTAGCGTGGCGCTGTTCCGCCTCGGTGAAATCGAAGGCCAACCGATCGGTCATTTTACCGGTGAACTGATCGATGAACAGGACATTGAGATTCACGACTATGCGTTTAGTGCCGATCACCTGGCGCAGGCCGCTGGCCACGACATTATTGAAGAAACGCTGGTCAGCCATGTTCTGAAATCTAACTGTCTCATCACCCACCAGCCTGACTGGGGTTCGGTGATGATTCGCTATAAAGGCCCACGGATCGATCGTGAAGCACTGCTACGTTATCTGGTGTCTTTCCGTCAGCACAATGAGTTTCATGAACAGTGCGTTGAGCGCATTTTCAATGACATTCAACGCTTTTGCCAACCGGAAGCGCTGACGGTCTATGCCCGTTACACCCGCCGTGGTGGGCTGGATATCAACCCGTGGCGTAGCAATGTGCCCTTCTCACCGGGATTTTCCCGCCTGGTTCGCCAGTAACAGATTGCGAGATACCTCGCAGGCCGCGGCACGGATGCGCGGTTCCACTTGAGCATTGACCGCAGACAAGGCTACTCTGTCCAAGGCGCGGGCGGCTAACCGTGCGCGACCAGGGATATTCGTCACTGTGCTCAGGAAGTTAAGCACAGCGTCATCAGTCACGCGCTTGCGTGTAAAGGAGTTCTCTTGATTACTCATATTAGCCCTCTTGGCTCGATGGATCTGCTCTCCCAGTTGGAAGTCGATATGCTGAAACGCACCGCCAGCAGCGACCTGTACCAACTGTTTCGCAACTGTTCACTCGCGGTGCTCAATTCTGGTAGTCAGACCGACAGTAGTCATGAACTGCTTTCCCGCTTTGAAAGCTTTGATATCAACGTATTACGCCGTGAGCGTGGCGTTAAACTTGAACTGATCAACCCACCGGAAGAAGCCTTTGTCGATGGCCGGATTA
Source organism: Pantoea phytobeneficialis (assembly GCF_009728735.1). NCBI lineage: Bacteria > Pseudomonadati > Pseudomonadota > Gammaproteobacteria > Enterobacterales > Erwiniaceae > Pantoea > Pantoea phytobeneficialis. The sequence continues at coordinate 2,780,215 of NZ_CP024636.1, read as the reverse complement.
TCCGCTCATTACAGGCGAACCTGTTTGCCGTACTGCGCGACATTCTGTTTGTGAATGGCCAGCTTTCCGCTGCCGAACGCTTTCAGAATCTGGATGCTGAAGACTCGGCACATATCACCAACCTGGTCTTTTCTATCCTGCGTAACGCCCGTGCGCTGCACGTCGGTGAGTATCCCAATACCGTGGTGTGCTGGGGTGGTCACTCGATTAACGCTGTGGAATATCAGTATTGTCGTAACGTCGGCACACAACTTGGCCTGCGCGAACTCAATATCTGTACCGGCTGTGGTCCGGGGGTGATGGAAGCGCCGATGAAAGGTGCCGCAGTGGGTCATGCACAGCAACGCTATCGCGACAGTCGTTTTATTGGCCTGACTGAGCCTTCAATCATTGCCGCTGAACCACCGAACCCGCTGGTCAATGAATTGATTATCATGCCGGATATCGAAAAACGTCTCGAAGCCTTCGTGCGTATTGCCCACGGCATCGTGATCTTCCCTGGTGGCGTTGGCACCGCGGAAGAATTGCTGTATCTGCTTGGCATTCTGATGAACCCGCAGAATAGCGATCAGGTACTGCCGTTGATTCTGACCGGCCCGCAGGAGAGCGCTGATTACTTCCGCGTTCTGGATGATTTTATTGTCAGCACGCTGGGCGAAAGTGCGCGCAAACATTACAAAATTATTATTGATGATGCTGCCGAAGTGGCCCGCCTGATGAAGCACGCAATGCCGCAGGTGAAAGAGTATCGTCGTGAAACCGGTGATGCATACAGCTTTAACTGGTCAATTCGTATCGTGCCGGACCTGCAACTGCCGTTCCTGCCTACCCACGAAAATATGGCTAACCTGAACCTGTATACCAATCAACCCGCAGAAAAACTGGCGGCAGACCTGCGTCGAGCCTTCTCTGGCATTGTCGCCGGTAACGTGAAAGAAGTGGGTATTCGCGAGATCCGCGAAAAAGGTCCGTACAAACTTCATGGCGATCAGGACATCATGCACCGCATGGATGAACTGCTACAGGGCTTCGTCGCCCAACACCGCATGAAACTGCCGGGCACCGCGTATATCCCCTGCTACGAAATCATCAAATAACTCAGGAAGGCAGCCTGCGGGCTGCCGCTATCATCATGTCTTTCCATCTTCTTATTGTTGATGCCCTGAACCTGATCCGTCGTTTACATGCCGTTCAGGGCTCACCATGCCGCGATGCCTGCGTGGCAGCATTACATCAGTTGTTGGGCCATACCCGCCCGACACATGTGGTTGCGGTGTTTGATAGTGCCACACGCCAGCCTGGCTGGCGTCATACGTTATTGCCGGATTACAAGGCGGGCCGTCCACCGATGCCGGATGATTTGCAGTCGGAAATGCCTGCCATCCAACAAGCGTTTCAGGCGGCAGGGGTCAGTTGCTGGATCGCCGATTTGGACGAAGCCGATGATCTGGCCGCCACACTGGCGGTCAAAATGGCTGATGCCGGACATCAGGCAACCATCGTTTCGACAGACAAAGGTTATTGCCAACTGCTGGCCCCGAATATCCGCATTCGCGATTACTTCCAGAAACGCTGGCTGGACGTCCCCTTTATCGAACAAGAGTTCGGCGTCACACCCGGTCAATTGGCGGATTACTGGGGATTGTGTGGCATCAGCAGCAGCAAGATTCCCGGTGTGGCGGGCATCGGCCCGAAAAGTGCGCGGGAACTGATTGCGCAATTTGGTTCGCTGGAAGCGATTTACCAGCAGTGGGATCAAGTGCCAACAAAGTGGCAGGGGAAATTGCAGGCACAGCGTGATATGGCGGAGATTTGCCGCCAGGTCTCGACATTGAAGCGGGACCTGGTATTGCAGGGCAATCTGAATACGCTGCGGTATAACCACCAATAATGTTGCTCATTAACACGAATTCGTAGCGCCGCGACTTTCAACATCAGCGCGATAATCGCGCCGCTACGTATATAGCAAAATTAGCGTTCGTCGCGGCGACCACCGACGGCGGCCCAGATACGGCGCACATGCACCGTCACTTCTTCGCGATCATGATAGAGCTGACGCGCCTGAATCTGCGCATTGATACCATGCTCTTTCAGGGTGGCATCGATCATTGCCAGATTTTGCGTCACCTCTTCGTAGCGCTTTTTCATCGGCAGCTTGAGGTTAAAGATCGCCTCGCGGCACCAACCATTGACCAGCCATTCGCTCATCAGGCTGGCAACGCGCACTGGTTTTTCCACCATGTCGCACACCAGCCAACTGATGTTGTTACGCGGTGGGCGGAAACGGAAACCATCTTCACGGCAATGCGTAACCTGCCCGGTATCCATCAGGCTCGGAGCCATCGGGCCATTATCAACCGCATACACCATCATGCTGCGTTTCACCAACTGATAAGTCCAGCCGCCGGGGCATGCCCCCAAGTCAACCGCCCACATCCCACTGCCCAAACGTTCATCCCATTCGTCAGCCGGGATAAAGACGTGAAACGCCTCTTCCAGTTTTAAAGTGGAACGGCTCGGCGCATCGGCCGGGAACTTCAGACGCGGAATGCCCATATAGAACGGCGAGTTATTCTGCGGCAATGAGTAGCCGACATAACAGGTGCCGGGCGCAATAAAGAACACATGCACCACTGGACGCTTCGGGCTTTCGTAGTTGAGCAGAATTTTATTTTCACGCAGGCTGGCACGCAGCGGCACGGTAAATTTGCGGCAGAATTTGGTCAGCTCTTTGGCTTCATTCGTGTCCGGCACTTCAACACGCAATTCACCGCCCTTCTCCACCACGCCCGTCAGCATACCGACAATCGGTGAAATACGATCTTCTGGCGGCAAATCACGCAGCAACTCACCCACCACCACCATCTGGCGGGCAAAAATCAGTTCAGCAAACGGCAACTGGCTGATCAGTTTTTCTGCATCTTCCTGTTGGTAGCACTCAAATAACACATAACCGGCATCATCTTTTACGCGCGGGAAACCATAGATCTCACGCACAGCCGCTTTCGCACTGATCTCTGCCGCACACTCTTTCTCAAAGCCGGGACGGCAATAGAGTAAAACTTTATTCATGGCGTTCTGCCTTTCGTTTCAGACGCAGTGCGCCAATCAACATCAAAAACCAGCCAATCAGGAAGCCAAAGCCACCGACTGGCGTTACAAATACCCAAAACTTCAGATGCGACAGCGCCAGGCAATAGAGGCTGCCGCTGAACAACACGGTGCCCAAGGCTAACGCCGCGCTGCTCCAGTAAAACCAGATATTGGCACGGCGCAACATCGCCGATGCAAGACCGATAATCGCCAGCGTATGATAGGCCTGATACTCAAGGCCGGTATGAATCCACGCCATCTCAGCTGGGCCAAGGGATTTACTCAACACATGGGCACCAAAAGCACCAAAAGCCACCAGCGTGAAACCGCTAATGGCTGCAAAAATAAACATCGCACGACTGGACATCAAACAATCCTCAGAGTGAATACGCACGTCACTGTGCAACAATCAACGCGTTAGTGATCGTAACGAAAACGAAATTTCTCTTGTTCGGTTGCGGCTTTGGCCAGGATCCACTGTCGAAAGGCGGCTATTTTACCCAGTTCTGCCTGACTGTCATGACAAACCAGATAAAAAGCATTTTTACTGACCAATACGTCATTAAAAGGACAGACCAGACGACCCGCTTCAATTTCGCTCTGCGCCATCACATTATTCGCCAGCGCCACGCCCTGACCGTGAATCGCCGCCTGCAACACCATCGCGCTGTGACTGAAAATCGGTCCCTGCTGCACGTTAATGTGCTGCAAGCCTAGCTGGCGGATATAGGATTGCCAGTCACGGCGTGAGGCATCGTGCAGCAGTGTGAAGTGCGCCAGATCAGCCGGTGACTTCAGAGGATGGTCCCCGGTCAGCAATAACGGTGAGCAAACCGGCAACAGATATTCCGCGTAGAGTTTCTCCACGCGTAACCCCGGCCAGTTGCCACGACCATAGAAAATCGCCACATCCACATCATCCGCCAGTTTCTCTTCATCGCGGTCAACGGCCTGGATGCGAACATCAATACCCGGATAAGCTGTATTAAAGCTGGAAAGACGTGGCACCAGCCACTGAATGGCAAAGCTCGGCAGCAGGCTAACCGTCAGCGCCCCTTTGGCGCTGCGTGCCTGTAGTTTACGCGTCGCATCGTTTAGCGCGGAGAAAATTTCCTTGATATCCAGATAGTAGCTTTGCCCTTCTTCCGTCAGCAAAAGCGAACGATTCCTCCGGCGAAATAGCTTAAGACCGAGAAAATCTTCCAGAGATTTAATCTGATGGCTGACAGCTGCCTGGGTAACAAACAGCTCCTCAGCAGCTTTGGTAAAGCTTAAATGGCGTGCCGCAGCATCAAAGACGCGTAAAGCATTCAGCGGGGGAAGGCGTTTTGACATGGTTTTCCGTATCCGGATCAACAGAGTAATACTGCAACTTATAACAAGTCATACGGTATTAGTTTTTTTAATCCGAGACATTATAAATTGTCCGTTGAGGAAGCTCCAGCAAATACCTATAGTTGCCGCACTTCCTAAGCCGGAACGAAAAGATTTCTGGAAATGTGCGTTAGTTCGCAGACTTTTGGAGAGCTTTTGGCTTGTGGTCGTGATGTTGTGTTTGCATTTTGATCTGACGATTGCAGATCAAGCTTTTAATTCCTGTAGATTTACCCTGTCTGTCCAAAGTGATTTACATAGCACCGCAAATTGCGGTGCTTTTTTTTATCTGTCGATTACTGCCCCATCTCAACCATCTCTTTGACATCTGAGCGGTTAATCTGCTGCTGGTTGCCATTGGCATCTTTATAGCTGATCATACCGGTATCATCGTCTACTTTAGGTTTGCCAGAAGCAACAATGGTGCGGCCATCATTGGTATGCATCACGTAGTTGCTGGAACAGGCAGCCAGGGTAAAGGCCATGGTACACACGGCCAGCACTGCGGCGAGTTTTTTCATTTTCTATCTCCTTGCAGATTGATTGCATCAAACCACCCGCGAGACGCTGACCAGAGGCAGCTGAAAAAGTGAAATCGACTGGTAAAGGTCGATTTCTAATGCGGGTTTTGGTTTAAACCTTGCAATAATTAGCATAACGCACTTTCCCAGCTTTGCCAGGTTACAGACCGACTTTCAGTCTGGTCCTAAAAACTCATCACAACAGGCCGGATATGACCATTTTTACGCCCACCGCTTTTCGCCAGCAATTCCCCGCGCTGGCTGATGCTGGTGTCTATCTCGACAGCGCCGCCACCGCCCTGAAACCGCTGGCGGTGATTGAGGCCACGCAACAATTCTATTCCCTGAGCGCCGGGACGGTACATCGCAGCCAGTTTGCCGCCGCGCGTGCCTTGACAGAACAATATGAACAGGCACGCGGCCTGGTCGCACGCTGGCTGAATGCTGCCGATGACCGACAAATTATCTGGACGCGTGGGACCACTGAAGCCATCAACCTGGTGGCAAACAGCTGGCTGGCTCCGCGTCTGCAACCTGGCGATGAAATTGTGGTGAGTGAGGCGGAGCACCACGCCAATCTGGTGCCCTGGTTGATGGTGGCGCAAGCAAAAGGCGCAAAAGTGGTGAAATGGCCGCTGGGGGCCAATCGCCTGCCCGATATTCAGCAGTTGCCTCACTTACTGAACTCACGTACCCGTCTGCTGGCTATCGGTCAGATGTCGAATGTCACCGGTGGTTGCCCGGACCTGGCGCAGGCGATTCAGCTGGCACATGCCGTGGGTGCCAAAGTGATGGTCGATGGCGCACAGGGTGTGGTGCATTGCGCACCGGATGTGCAGGCTGAAGATATCGATTTTTATGCGTTCTCCGGCCATAAGTTGTACGGGCCGATGGGTATTGGCGTGCTGTATGGCAAGGCGGAATTACTCGAAGCCATGTCCCCCTGGCAAGGTGGCGGCAAAATGTTGACGCAGGTGGATTTCAGCGGTTTCACCCCACAACCGGTGCCGTGGCGTTTTGAGGCGGGTACACCGAATGTGGCAGGGGTGATTGGCTTAAGCGCTGCGCTGCGGTGGCTCAGCCAGCACAACGCGGAAAAGATGGAGATGTGGAGCCAGCAACTGGCAAGCCTCGCCGAAGAACAGCTGAGCGCCCTGCCCGGTTTCCGCAGTTTCCGCTGCGGCAGCAGCAGCCTGCTGGCGTTCGATATCGCGGGTATCCATCATAGCGATATCGTCACACTGCTGGCAGAACATGGCATCGCGTTGCGCGCCGGTCAACATTGCGCCCAGCCCCTGATGGCGGCACTGGGTGTCAGCGGCACGCTGCGTGTCTCGTTCGCCCCCTATAATAACTTGCAGGACGTGGACGCGCTGGTGCGCGCCATGCATAGCGCCGTGGATTTACTGAGTGAATAATACAATGAGCACAGCCCTTCTCGCCCCGCACCCGTTTGGTGATCTGATTACCGAGGCCAGCCTGACGGAGAAATTCAGCCATTTTTATCAGTGGGAAGACCGTTATCGTCAGTTGATTCAGTTGAGTCGTCAGTTGCCTGCTTTACCGGAGGATTTAAAATCCGCTGAAATCGAACTGACTGGCTGTGAGAATCGCGTCTGGCTGAGTAGCCAGCTACAAAGCAATGGCACCTTACATTTCTATGGCGACAGTGAAGGTCGCATCGTGCGTGGCTTGCTGGCGGTGCTACTCACCGCGGTCGAAGGGAAAACGCCAGCCGCCCTGCTGCAACAGGACCCACTGGCGCTGTTTGATACGCTTGGCCTGCGCGCTCAGCTCAGCGCCTCTCGCAGCAGCGGATTGCAGGCACTGGCCGACGCAGTGCAACGTGCCGCACGCCAGCATATTTAATGTTGCCGCGCTGCTCGCGCGAGGAATTTCTTCAACGCGTGTGAAACCGCGATAAAACCAAAGGTCGCGGTCACCATCGTCGCAGCGCCAAATCCGGCGGCGCAATCCATCCGCTTCGGACCTTCTGCGGTGCTGCGGGATGCACAGACGCTGCCGTCTGGTTGCGGATAGACCAGTGCCTCCGTCGAAAACACGCAATCGATGCCCAGCTTACCTTTGCTGTTCTTCTTCACACCAAAATCGTTTTTCAAACGCTCACGGAGTTTCGCCGCCAGCGGATCCTGAATGGTCTTCGCCAGATCGCTTACCTGGATCTGCGTCGGATCAATCTGTCCACCGGCACCACCGGTGGTGATCAACGGAATCTTGTTGCGCCGACACCAGGCAATCAGCGCCGCTTTGGGCCGTACGCTATCGATCGCATCGATCACATAATCGAAGCCGACCGGCAGCAGTTCTGCGCTGTTTTCCGGCGTGATGAAATCATCGATACAGATGACCTCACATTCCGGGTTAATCGCGCGGATACGCTCCGCCATCACCTCAGTTTTTGCCTGGCCCACTTTGCCCTGCAACGCATGAATCTGCCGGTTAGTATTGGTGATACAGACATCGTCCATATCAATCAGGGTGATTTTACCGATCCCAGTACGCGCCAGTGCCTCTGCCGCCCAGGAACCCACACCGCCAATGCCAATCACGCAAAAATGGGCGTCGGCAAAACGCTGCAACGCATCCTGCCCATACAGACGCGCCGTGCCGCCAAAGCGTTGCCGCCAGGCGTCGCTAACCACTGTCATAACAAACCTTACTGATCGTGCGAGCGATAACGCCCGCAGAGGAAAATTTAATTGGAACCTAACAACAACGAACCATTATTGCCGCTTTGTGCGGTGCTGAACAGCGGTTGACCGGCTCCCGGTGCCGCTTTAAGCACCCAGACACGACCATAATGGTTGTAGAAACCAGCCAAATGAGCGGCATCCGGGCCGACGCCCTGATAGATGTCAAAATGCTGGCCTTTAATCGCACCACCGACATCCAGCGCCACCATCAGACGCATTTCATACTTACCGTTAAACTTGCCCTTCTCGTTTAACTGCGGCACTTCCGCCAGCAGCGCCGTCCCGGCAGGGATCAGCGAACGGTCAGAGGCCACCGAAGCCTTGGCTATCAGCGGCACGGCGCTGGCACCACGTACCGGTACATACTCTTCCGGTTTGAAGAACACGAAAGATTGGTTGGTTTCCAGCAGTGCACGCACCTCTTCTGGTGAATGTGTCTGCGCCCACTGACGAATCGCCTGCATCGACATATCTTCGCGTTTCACTTCACCACGATCGATCAGCTCCTTTCCAATGCTATGGTAAGCCCAGCCGTTTTTACCGCCGTAACCAAAGAAGCGCAGTGGCCGCCCATCGCCGAAGTCGACATAGCCGCTGCCCTGAACATCCATCATAAAGTTGTCGATCAGCGAGTTGCTGTAAGCAATAACATAACGGTCATCGAGGCCGCCGCTATAGATAGAAGCGCGGCTGGGTAATTTTTGCCCACTGCGGCGAGGCGGCATACGATAAATCGGGTACTGGAATTCGCCCTGACGGGTATAACGTGCTTCGACCACCGGGGTGTAGTAACCGGTGAACTGCACGTTGCCGTAGTTATCCGTCCCTTCCATCTGATAAGCGTTAAGGCCGAATTGACGCAACTGACGGGTATCACCGCCTGACATCAGCCAGTTTTCAATCGCGCTGTAGGTACCGGTGTTGCGGCCATACAACCCGGAGGACGCAGACTGAATCTGACGAACCTGATCGCCAAAGTCCCGGCCATTGACCGGACGCCCTTTCGCATTCGGCTGGTTCACCAGGCCCAGCGGCTGATCCAACTTGCCATCTATATATTGCTGGCCACGATCCGTAGGTTTGGAGCTACAACCCGCCAACAGCGCGAGAAATGCGCCAGTAAGTGCATACTTCACACGATTTGCTTTCATGACCTTCTCTTTTTATCGATAGTTTGCATGGCGACGATAGCAAAGGGGCCGACAGAATGAAATCCGCCACCCAGTGCGACCTTGATATACGTACAATAAATAACCTATTGGAGGTTTTATTCACCAACTGGCTGTAAATTTTGTGCTTTCTGTCAAAAAGGGGTTGCATCGCGGCGCGTGCGGAGTATAGTGCGCATCCACGGACGCGGGGTGGAGCAGCCTGGTAGCTCGTCGGGCTCATAACCCGAAGGTCGTCGGTTCAAATCCGGCCCCCGCAACCAACTCTTCTTAGATGAAGAGAGACAATGTGAAAAGTCGCACAGCGACAGACGGACGCGGGGTGGAGCAGCCTGGTAGCTCGTCGGGCTCATAACCCGAAGGTCGTCGGTTCAAATCCGGCCCCCGCAACCAATACAAATAAGCACCTTAACGGGTGTTTTTTTGTTTTTATCGTCTGGAGAATCGCGGCATCCTTGCCACAACCATCAGCGATGCGCCAGCACCGCCCCCTTCTCGAAATACGCTTTGATGCCATGCAGAATAGCTTCCGCTACCTGATGCTGGTAACGCGCTGTACGTAGCTTCCTTTCTTCTTCCACATTACTGATAAACGCCGTCTCTACCAGAATCGACGGGATATCAGGCGCTTTTAACACCGCAAAACCGGCCTGATCCACCGTACGTTTATGCAAATGGTTGATGTGCCCCATGCGCGACAACACCTCTTTACCAAACTTCAGGCTGTCATGGATGGTCTGCCGCTGCACCATGTCGAACATGGTGTGGTCGAGATAACGGTCGCCGCTCATGCTGACGCCACCAATCAAGTCTGATTCATTCTGGGTTTGTGCCAGAAAGCGTGCCGCGGCAGAGGTTGCGCCGCTGGTGGAAAGCGCAAACACCGACGAACCGCGCGCCGCGCGGCTGGTAAAGGCATCGGCGTGAATTGACACAAACAAATCCGCACGCTGCTTGCGCGCTTTTGCCACCCGGACACGCAACGGGATAAATACATCTTCGTTGCGCGTCATATAGGCTTTCATATTGGGTTGTTTGTCGATCAGCGCCTTCAGATAACGCCCCATCTTCAACACAATATCTTTTTCACGCGTTTTGTATTTGCCATGTGCGCCCGGATCTTCCCCGCCATGCCCTGGATCGATCATGATGATAATCGGGCGGTCCCGTCCGGCTTTACCCGGTAACGGGGCCTGCGCAGGTTGATCGCGATCCAGATCGCCCTGATTGTAATCCTGGAGTAACGCCAGTAAGGGATCCTCTTCCGGCTGACGCTGGCTGGGATAAAGATCGACCACCAACCGGTGCTTAATCCCCGCAACCGGATCGAGGGTGAAGCTGCGTGGTGCCACGCTGCGCTTCAGTTCCAGTACAATACGCACCGTATTGGGATCGAACTGCCCCACGCGGGCTGTTTTGATATAGGGATCATCAACGCGCACCAGTTTATCGACGCCTTTCAGCACCGGATTGATATGCAGATTGTTGATGTCGATAACCAGACGGTCGGGATGACTCAGCGTGAATTGTTTGTATTGCAGGGGAACATTGGATTCCAGCGTAACGCGCGAGTACGTCGACGAAGGCCAGATGCGCACGGCCACAATATGCTGGCTGGCCGCCAGCCCGCTGCGCGTCACGCTCAGCAACCATAGCGCGCCCGCTCCCTGCAATAATCGTCGGCGTGAAAAAAAAGGATTTACGTCAAACATGCCTCTCCAGCTACTGCGTAATGTCTAAAATATCGCCAGTTGAGTAAAAGAAGATGAAAACTTTAGCCAGTCCCTGGTGCCTTCCCACTCAGGAAAAGCCAGATAATGCAGGCTGTTAGCACAGGTTGCATCAGAAAATTCGTAAAGTAACGTCAGGCTGGCCGCTTGCATTACGGCGCAATAAAGCATAAAAATACAAAAATTTCGAATAACCATTCACAGAGGGTTTGCCGTGAAGGAACGTAGTACTGAACTGGTTCAGGGTTTTCGCCATACCGTTCCCTATATAAATGCCCACCGTGGCAAGACCTTTGTCATCATGCTGGGTGGCGAGGCCATCGAGCATGATAACTTCTCCAGCATCGTTAACGACATCGGTCTGTTGCATAGCCTTGGCATCCGCCTGGTGGTGGTTTACGGCGCCCGTCCGCAGATTGATGCCAGCATGGCACAGCATCAACTGGAGCCGACTTATCATAAACATACGCGTGTTACCGATGCGCAATCGCTGGAGCTGGTGAAACAGGCGGCAGGTCGTTTACAGCTGGATATCACCGCGCGTCTGTCGATGAGCCTGAACAACACCCCTTTGCAGGGCGCGCATATTAACGTGGTCAGCGGCAACTTCATCATCGCCCAACCTCTTGGCGTCGATGATGGCGTGGATTACTGCCACAGTGGACGCATTCGTCGTATCGACGAAGAGGCAATCCATCGTCAGCTGGATAACGGGGCGATTGTGCTGCTTGGTCCGGTTGCTGTTTCCGTTACCGGTGAGAGTTTTAACCTGACTTCAGAAGAAGTCGCTACCCAACTGGCGATCAAACTGAAAGCGGAAAAAATGATCGGCTTCTGTTCTGAACAGGGCGTGACCAACCGCGATGGCAATATCATTTCCGAACTGTTCCCGAACGACGCCCAGGCGCGTATTGATGAAATGGAAAAGGAAGGTGATTTTCTCTCTGGCACGGTGCGTTTTCTGCGTGGCGCAGTCAAAGCCTGCCGCAGCGGCGTGCGTCGCAGCCATTTAATCAGCTATCAGGAAGATGGCGCGCTGTTGCAGGAGTTGTTCTCGCGTGACGGTATCGGCACACAGATTGTCATGGAGTCTGCCGAACAGATTCGTCGTGCCACCATCAATGATATTGGTGGCATTCTGGAGCTGATTCGCCCGCTGGAACAACAAGGGATTCTGGTACGTCGGTCACGCGAGCAACTGGAAATGGAGATCGACAAGTTCACCATCATCGAACGCGATAACCTGACCATTGCCTGCGCGGCACTCTACCCGTTCCCGGACGAACAAATTGGCGAGATGGCCTGTGTGGCCGTTCATCCGGATTATCGTAGCTCGTCACGCGGCGAAGCACTGCTGCAACGTGTGGCATTGCAGGCACGGCAGATGGGTCTGAAAAAGCTGTTCGTGCTCACCACCCGCAGCATTCATTGGTTCCAGGAACGCGGTTTCACACCGGTGGACATTGAATCGCTGCCGGAGAGCAAGAAAAAGATGTACAACTATCAGCGCCGTTCTAAAGTGTTGATGGCAGATTTGCGCTAACTGTTCCGCCTGCCGTAGCGGCGCGATTCATCGCGCGATTTCGTGCGCGATGCCAATAAAAACCCGCGCGATAAATCCCGCCGCTACGAAACCAATCTCTCCAGCAATCCACTTCTGCGCTGCGTGCGCAGTTGTACCGCACGGCGGAATACCCCTTCATCGCTGAACAACGTCAATTGATGGCGTGCACGGGTAATGGCGGTATAAATCAGTTCACGGGTCAGCACCGGCAGAAACTGCGCCGGCATGACCAGCGCGGTATGATCAAACTCCGATCCCTGGGATTTATGCACCGTCATCACCCAAGCCGTATCATGCGTCGGTAAGCGGCTGGGCTGAACGGCTTTGATGGTGCCATCCGGTAACGGGAAGAAGACTTTCAGCAGTCCCTCTTCGTCCAGTAAGGTAATGCCAATGTCGCCATTGAACAGCCCCAATGCGCTGTCGTTGCGCGTCACCATCACCGGTCGCCCCTGATACCAGCGACTGCCCCCAGTCGGACGACGCAGCAATTGCAACTGAATCAGTTTCTGTTCAATACGCTGATTAAGCCCCTGAACACCAAAAGGCCCTTCACGTAACGCACACAACAGCTGATAACGGCCAAAAGCATGAATAATCGTGGCGGGGTCGGCTCGTTCGGCAACCAGGTTCAGGTAGGGTCGATATCCCTCTGCGACCTGTGTCAGCATCGTCTGATACGCCTCAGTATCGCTCAACGGCTGGCGAGAGATATCGCTGAAGCCCGCACCAAACACCCGTTCGACCGCAACCACATCACCCTGATTAACGGCGGCTGCTAACTGACCGATACCGGATTGTGCGTCGAAGCGGTAACTTTTGCGTAGCAGGCAAATGGCATCACGTACCTGTGGAGCCTGGGGATCTTCCCTGCCCGTCAGATGACATCCGGTCAGTTGACTCAGCAGTGCTGCACGTACCGGACTATAACCCGCCTCCGCACAGCGACAGATATCCCCCAACACCGCCCCGGCCTCTACCGATGCAAGCTGATCGCGATCGCCGAGGAAGATGACGCGAGCCTGTGGCGGCAACGCGGCAATCAGGTTCGCCATCATGCCAAGGTCAACCATTGAGGCCTCATCCACGACCAGCACGTCCAGATGCAGAGGATTACCGGCATGATAGCGCAGGCGTTGTGTCTCCGGCTGCGCCCCCAATAAACGATGTAACGTGGTGGCTTCTGCCGGGAAGCAGAAGCGTTCTTCCTCGCTGACGTCAAGTTGCCGTAACGCCTTACCGAGCGATTCCGTCAGGCGTGCCGCCGCTTTGCCGGTCGGTGCGGCCAGTTGAATGCGCAGTGGGTCCTTACTCAGCCGGATTAGCGCCGCCAACAATTTTGCCACCGTGGTGGTTTTCCCGGTGCCTGGCCCACCAGAAATCACCGCGGTTTTCTGCGTTAACGCCACCGCAGCGGCAATTTTCTGCCAGTCTTCTGCCTGGGTACCAAACAACACATCCAGCACCGAGCGCACCACTTCTGGCGCGAATTGCTGTGGTGCAGCATCCACACGGAAAAAGCGTGCGACCTGACCTTCGTTCTGCCATAAGCGATGCAGGTAGAGCCGCTGTTGCGTCAGTACCATCGGGGTAGCCTGTGAGCCATCACTCAGCGCGGGCCAATCGTGAAACGCCGCTTGCCAGTCTTGCGGGGCACCCGCAGCCTGCCACATCGCCTGGGCCAGCTCAGGATGTCGGCCATTAAATAATTGCTCCGCCGTCAATTGTGTCAAAGGCAGGCAAACGTGCCCCTCACCGGCCTCCGCGCTCAGACAGGCCGCCGCCAGCAAACGTGCCGGTTGAGTGTCATCTGCCAACAGGCAGGCAAACTGGATATCGAGCGGGCGCAACAAACGCAACGCCATCGCCTGAGTCAGCAGCGCAGTCATGCTACTCATGATGTCGCTCCTTCGCCGCGAAACAGGTTATCCAGTTGGGTAATGAATGCGTGGGAGGGGCGGGTATGGAACACCCCATTGGCAGGCGAGCTGCCATCCATGCCGCGCAAAAACAGATAGAATACGCCACCGAAATGCTGTTCATAGTCGTAATCCACCAGGCGATGCTCCAGATAACGGTGTAGTGCCAGGCTGTAGAGTTGGTACTGCAAATCGTAACGGTGGTCGATCATCGCCTGGGCCATCGCCTGCGGCGTGTAAGCGTCATGACTGTCACCCAACCAGTTAGATTTGTAATCCAGCAAATAATATTTCCCCTGCCAGCGAAACACTAAATCGATAAAGCCTTTCAGCATGCCCTGCACCTGACGAAAATCGAGAGCTGGCGCCTGGCGGGATAATTCGTCATGGCTTTTGACCAACTTATCCATTTTTTCGGCCAGCAACATGCCCTCAATCGGCAGATAAAACGCCATCTCTACCAGGCGATCTTTTGTCTGCACTCCTGCCAGCTGAATACCCTGCTCATCAAGCGGTGTACTGACGACCCTGGCAATCCATGCGCTCAACATCGGCTGCCAGTGCAGCGGATAACCATTCTGTTGCAGATGCTGCTCCAGCACCGCTTCCGTTGGCGGTTGAGTGAAATCCAGCGACTCAAACAATTCATGCAGAAAGGTGCCGGGGGCGGCACCACGCGGGAAATGGTGGGGCGTCAACGCTGATGGTTGAGGTTCACCCGACTCATCGCCAGATGCTTCCACATCAAACCCAGGCATGACCTCCAGCAAACGACTGCTGCCATGCTGCTGCAAGCCTGAATAGCTGGTAACGCGCCAAGGTTCGGCCAGCACACGCGTGACCTCCCGTGCGCTTAATGTCTCTTCACTGACGGTCTGCGCTTGCCAGCGCGTGGCATCGGACTCCCCGGCCAGCACCACTTCGGTACCGTCAGCGTTCATCTCCGCCAGCAACGCCGCCAACTGCTCCGCTGTTGCCGCCTCACCGCGTTGCAGCAGATAACCCAACGCGCTTTTATGCAGATCGCTGGCTCCCTCTTTCTTTCGCGTGCCACGGAACAGGGGGGCCACGCCAACGCTACAGTGATACACCGAACGCGTCAGCGCCACATATAACAGGCGCAAATCCTCCGCCAGACGCTCCTGTTCTGCCAGCTCAAGGCTGGCCTCATCATTTTGCAGATCAAGCACCGCCCCGAAGTTTTCCCGGTCGTGATACAACGCGCTATCGGCCTCGCGATAACCGGCGGCAAATGGCAGCCAAACAAGGGGATACTGCAACCCTTTCGATTTGTGGATGGTGACTATCTGCACCAGATGGCGATCGCTTTCCAGACGCAATTGCTGACTGGCCGCCTGACTGTCCGGGCGGGCAATCTGCTGCGCCAGATGACGCACCAGGGCATGAGGACTGTCAAGCTGGCTGGCCGCCTCCTGCAACAGCTCGCCAAGATGCAGCAAGTCAGTCAGACGACGCTCACCGTTTTCGGAAGCCAGCAGGTTTTCCGCCAGTTGACGCTCCAGCATCATCTCCCGCAGCATGGGCAATACACCACGTTGCTGCCACACCAACTGCCAGCGGGCAAAAGTATCCACCAGTTGATCCCATCCGCGCGCATCCTGGTCAAGCGCATCCAGTTGCGCCGCATCAAAGGCAAACAATGAGGTTGCCAGGGCGGTACGCAGCATACGCTCCTGTTCCGGTGCCAAAACCGCCTGTAGCAGCCACAGCAGTTCACGCGCTTCCGGCGTGGTATACACGCTATCGCGGTTCGACAGGTATACCGACGGGATCGCCAGCTGATTCAATGCCTCACGAATAAGATTGGCTTCGTTGCGGCTACGGACCAGCACGGTGATGTCGGATGCCTGCACCGGTCGCAAAGCCGGGGCTTTTCCTAACAACGCACGTTGCTGCTGACCAGCCTGCAACCAGCGGCTGATATCCGCCGCACACTGCTGCGCCATCAACTGTTGATAATCCCCCACGCTGGATCCTTCGCCGGGTTGTAACCAAAAACGCAATGCCGCCTGGGGTTGTTGGTCAAGACTCAGGGTCAACGTCTGGTTCGGTACGGCAAAGTTCACTGGCAGAAAAGGAATATCGGCAAACAGAAACGGGGCTTTGAGCCTGGAGAATAGCTGGTTGACGCTTGTCACCATTGATGGTGAGGAGCGCCAGTTGGTATCGAGCGTATAGTGAGCGCTCACATCATTACGGGCGCGGATATAGGTAAAAATATCAGCCCCACGGAAGGCATAAATTGCCTGCTTGGGATCGCCGATCAACAGCAAAGCATGCTCTGGTTGATTAACATACAGCGTGCTGAAAATACGGTATTGCAGCGGATCGGTATCCTGAAATTCATCAATCAGCGCCACCGGGAAACGCTGGCGGATGGCCTGTGCCAACTGTGCCCCGCCGGGTTGTTGCAGCGCTTCATCCAGACGACTCAACAGGTCATCAAAGCCAAGCAGCGCACGCAGACGTTTCTCTTTACGCACCGCCTCACGAACTTCGCTCAGCGCCCGGGCAATCACCAAATCACGCAGAGAAATCGGCTGCGCCAGGAACTGGTCAATCGCGACAAACAATGCGTGACGCGGGGCCTCCCCTTTTTTGGTTTTCTCGTCCAGCACCTGCTGACCAAAACGGGCCAGTTCCGGGGGCACCTGATAGTCCAGCGTCTCGCTGTGCACCCAGAGCGACACTTTGTTAACCCATACCGGCAGATTTTTACTGCTGTAGCTGCGCTTATCGACCCCGGAATCGCTAATCAGGCTAACAATGTCTTCGCCCACCGCAGCCCAGCGCGCTTTAATATCTGCAATACGTGCCAGATTCTGCGCATGTCGCGTAGCCAAAGTTTCATCAGCCGCCGGGGGAGATTGCAGGGTAGGCGTTTCTCCCTGTAACCAGGGACGCAGGGTTGCCAGCAACTGCTCCGGGCCACTCCACTCCGCCACGATGGCTCGCGCCACGTCCAGCGTCAGCGGATAACAGTGACGTCGCCAGAAATCGGCAGAGGCCTGCTTCAGCAGCTGTTGTTCATCTTCAATCAACTGCTGCTCAAACAACATGCCGGATTCAAAGGCATTAAGGTTGAGCATACGCTGACAGAAGCCGTGGATAGTAAAGATTGCCGCTTCGTCCATCTGCCGTTCCGCTGCCAGCAGCAGGGACGCTGCATCCGCTGGTTGCGGCATCTCCGTCAGCAGTTGAGCCAACATCGGGTTGTTGCTGTGACCACGAATACAAGCCAGCCGCAGTTCGTGGATATTTGCGCGAATGCGCCCACGCAATTCTGCGGTCGCGGCTTCCGTGAAAGTCACCACCAGAATCTCTTCCACCGAGAGTGGGCGGGTATAGGCTCGTTCGCCTCCCAACCCTAACAACAACCGCAGGTAAAGCAGACCGATAGTGAAGGTTTTCCCCGTTCCTGCGGATGCCTCAATTAACCGCTCGCCACGCAACGGCAGCGTTAACGGATTGAGCGATTCTGGCTGCAAACTCATTGGGCGTCACTCTTAACCGGCAGCGACTGTTGCAACTGCGAAAGCTCCTGCCAGGTGGTCCAGCCCGGCAACTGAGCATAATCGTCTTTCACCGTGCCATCGTGGCTGCCGCCGATTTGCGAAATCATTGCCATGCCTTGCTGAGCCAGCACCGCCTGATGGAAGAAATCCGCCAGTCCGACGGGGGTCAGTTGTTGAATCTGAGCAATCACTTTTTCACGCGTATCAAAGGCAAAATTCTGCCGGTTGAAATCACGATTGTAGCGATTTGCTTCCTCATCGAGCGTTTGCGGGCGTTGTTGCAGATCGTTGATCATCGCCTGTTGATACTGGGCAAACTCTTCCGGTTTCATGCTGCGCAAACGCTGCTCCGCCTGTGGATAGAAAGCCTGGAAACGTTGCAGCAGGAAAGCGGGTTGTTTGCTGTTGCTTTGCAACAGGAAGCCGATACCCCACTGGCGGCCTACCGGCATCTGGAAAGCAAACACCGCATAACCCAATTGCTCTACGGTGCGCAGTTGGTTGTAGAACCAGGGCTGCACGATTTGGCTCAGCATTGAGCTGTTTGCCATGCTTTGATATTCGCTGTAACCCAGCGGGACATAGAGCGCTGCCAGTGCCGAATCGGTGCTGCTGCCCGCTTTTTGCAGATTGGCTTTAATCGGTTTCTCAATCGACACATAGTCGCTATGCCAGTAACGATGGCCATCGCTTTGCAACTGCTGTTTCAGGTCCTCCCCCAACTGTTTAACCCGGTCAGCAGGGAGATTCCCGACCACGATCATTTCTGGCGTGGCGTGGTGGATCAGTGCATCACGGTAGTCCGTTACCTGCTTCAGGGTGATCTCTTTCACCAGCTTACGGCGCACCTCGCGTTGGGTATAAGGCAACTGCGACAGCATCTGCATTGGCTGAATCGCCAGCTCAAAGGCTTTGCCTTTGTCGGCGGATTCCAGCTGATCAAGGTACCAGGATTTCGCCTGTTCCAGTTGCTGCTCAGTCGGCGTGAAAGTGGCATAGCCTTCCACCAGCTTTTTCAGCAACTCAGGCAAACGCTGAGTGAAGCCACTGGCGTTGAACTCTAGCCCATCGTTTTCTCCGGTGGAGAAACTGATACCGCCAACCGAGGCCTGAGAGTTCAGCTGATCCAGCGCGAGGCTGGAGAGATAGTCATTGAGGCCAAACAACACTTGTTGCTGAGCATCACTGATCGCCGCTTTGTTACGCAGCGCCAGGGTGATGGCAGCTTTAGGTTCACTGGCGTAGAACTGGCTTGGCATCCAGAAAATACGCATGCTGTCGCCCGTAATCAGCGCCACCGGATGGGTATAGGTTTTGCCATCAGACGGCATAATCGAGAAATCTGACGGGATATAAGGGTTAAGCGTCGGCATTGACAGTTGGATGGCAGCCGCGCGCTGTTGCCAGTCACTGAACTGGGCATCGCTGATTTTATCCACCTGATAGGGCGCATTCACAAAGTAGGCTTCTTTGTTGTGCGGCTCCTGCGGGCTGATATACCAGATGCGCGCATTCTGCGGTGTCATCTCCGCCAGACGCGCTTTGATGGCGGCAGGATCATAATCATCCGCCAGGTATGGGGCATCCAACGCATGCTCAATTGGCACGCGCAGCATGGTATCAACCAGCCATTCGATGTAATCCATATCGCGGGTGATGGAGGGATAACGGAAATCCAACGCCAGCACATGGGAAACTTCATCGAAATAGGCTTTGTCGATGCCTTTATTCCGCAGCATATCGAGGTAACTGAAGATCGCCGCGACCACTTCATCACGCTGCGCCAGACCTTTATCAGTCAGGGACACGGTAATGGCAAACACGCCGCTGCTGCGTTCGGTCATCGGATCGGCTCCGGCGTTAACACCGTCCGCCAGCCCCTGGCGCTGTAGCCAGTCATTCAGGGTGTTTTTGCTGCGATTACCGAGTAAATAGCTGATCAATGTATCCGTTTTGCTACGGAAACGGTCACTATTGTTGGCAATGCGGAACTCAATTTTCAGCTGTTTGCGCGGCTGAGCAGGCACATAATGAATAATGATGCCTTTCTGTGCATCAGTCACCACCGGCACACTGATATCCGGCACTTTAGCCTGATGATTGATCACGCGGCCAAACGTTTTCGCGGCGATATCCGCCATTTCCGGCAACGGTTTGTTGCTGTAAATCACCGCTTTCATCAGGTTAGCCGAGTAGTGGCTGTGATAGAAATCGAGCAATGCCTGATGCAGTTTGCTATCAGGTTTATCCTTAAGCGTATCGAGGTTGCCGCCCGAAAAACGCGCACCGGGATGTGCCGGGTTGAGAGTTTCCGCGCCCACCTGCGCCATGCGCAAACCATCGCGCGATCGCGCCATCGTCAATTCCGCATTAACCGCATGACGCTCACGATCGGCATTGACCGGATCCAGCAACGGCTCAGCAATAGCATCGGCCAGACGATCCACCGCCGGTTGCAGTGCATCATTTTCCACTTCCAGATAGAACGCCGTGCGATAAGACGCGGTGCTGGCATTGTGGCTGCCGCCATGTTTTTTCAGGAATTCTGCGAGGTTATCCGGCTGCGGATACAGCTTCGACCCCATCAGCACCATATGTTCCAGATAGTGCGCCAGCCCCAGCTGTTGATTGGGATCATCGAGGGATCCTATCGGTAAGGTCAGTGCTGCCAGCGACTTCGGTGCGGCGGGATCGGAGACTAACAATACGGTCATACCGTTTGTCAGCGTAATGGCCTGGTAGGCGCGTGGATCATGATCGCTCTTACGAATGGTTTCATTGACTGGCTGCCAGCCACGTTGCTCATCAGCCACAGCAACCAATGCCGTGACGCTCAGCAGCAGCGCCGCTATCCAGCGTGCGTAAATCCGCATTTAAACCCCTTACGTTACCCTTTACCGCTGGCTGTGCACCCGGCGGTCAAAAAATGACTTTTTTATTGTGGTGGGGACGACATCCTGTCACACCGTCACCCGATTGCTATTCATCATCCTGATGCGCCAGACGTACTGGCAAATACCAGCGTCGTGCCGCCTCAGTGATTGCCTGTAATGCCGTGTCATCAAGCACACGGCTCAGACGCTGGAGGTAAGGATCACTGCCCTCACCTTCCAGTTGGAAACCACCCTGCCAGGCCTGTAACAGCCGACTGCGCGCTTTTTTCTGCGTCGCCTCGTCATCCAGTAACTGGCGGGTTTTGGCATCAAAACTCGCTTCCAGCCAGGCTCCGCCGGATTTATTCAACAGCATCAGTGGCTGTGCTAATCCTACCTGATACCCGGCCACATACTCCTGCAACAAACTCAGCGCCTGGTCACAAGGAAGTGCGTTAAAACGCCAGTGGCTCTGTTTACGCCCATACATCCGGCTTTCGCCACTGCCTCCCAGCGCGCAATACACCAGATGCTCCAGCCACAACAGTAAGCCATCATTCATATTGAGTACGCCGGGACGCCAGCGCAGCAGTCCATCAGCTTGCACCTGCGTAAGCCAGCCGGTCAACTGCACATCACCAAGCCGTAGATTCACTTCCCAGCTTTCCGATATCTGACGTTGTCCACTGACCTCAGCGGCCACTTCCTGCATCTCTTCGGTCTGGCTTTGCCAGAAAAGTTCCCCAAAAGCGCCATAAGGCAGGTTACCCGCCGCGCGATGACGGGCATATAACTGTGCAGGATCCTCTCCGGCAACCAGGGTATTCAGCAACTGCGCGTTGATCTGATAACGTTCGAGGCTGTCAGGGGCGAAAGGTTCGCTGTCAGGCAACTCACTCTCCTCCATCCAGAAAGCCACCCCCAGCCGTTGCTGAAACCAGGCACGTACCGGATGACGCCAGAAACGCAAAAGTTGCTCCAGCGACAATGTGGTGAGTGGCAGCGCATCCAATGGCTGGACAAAATCAGGCTGCGCCTCACCCTGCCCTGCAGCGGCAGGTAACCACTCAGCGGCAAAACTTTGCCCATTACGCCCCGGCAAATAGTTTTCAGGGGCAAATGGCATACGGCTGTGCAGCGTCTGCAAATGTTCGCGCACGCGCTGCTCGCTGACATCCGGTTCACAGGCTTCATCCCCCGGCAGACAGAAGCTCTGACCGAGATAGTCAACCAACTCCGTGACCAATACCGAGGGATAGCGCTCGGTATTATCCTGAATGGCACGGCCGATGTAGCTGATATACAGCTGCTGCTGCGCGGAAATTAACGCTTCAAGGAACAGATAGCGGTCATCATCACGGCGGCTACGATCGCCTTTGCGCATCTGCTGTTGCATCAGATCAAAGCCAAGCGGTGCCAGAGTGCGGGGGTAAACACCATCGTTCATCCCTAACAAACACACCACCTTAAACGGGATCGAACGCATCGGCATCAGCGTACAGAAATTAACCGGGCCTGCAAGGAAACGTTGACTGATGCGTTGCTGATCGAGCCGTGAACGTAACTCATCGCGCAGTAACGTCACAGGAATCGCCTGTTGATAAGAGGCCTGCATGCCCTGCTCAATGATCTGTTTCCACTGGGTTTCCACCAGCATTAGCGCCACTTCGCTTTCACTATCACCGCTGAAGAAACTCTCGATCATTTCACGGCATAGCGGCAACCAGTCATTAAGGGTACGCTCCTGCGCCAGTCGCGTACGCCAGTCATCGAGTTTTGCCAGCAACTCCGCCAGATGCCCCGCCAGTTCGGCAATTAATCCGGTGGATTCGTCATAAGGCAGGATGCCTTGCCAGTCGCCGTTGCGACTTTCCAGCGCATAGCCCAGTAGCATACGCTGCAAACCAAAACGCCAGGTGTGCTGCCCGGTGACCGGGAGTGCCAGTGCTTCCACGCTGGCATCATCCAGCCCCCAACGAATCCCGGATTCCATCACCCAACGGCGCAGCAGGCGTAATCCGCTTTCATCCACCGAGAAGCGCTGCGCCAGTGCCGGAACCTCCAACAGCGCCAGCACTTCTTCCGAAGCGAAGCGACTCTCCGGCAGTGCGAGTAAACTCAGCAACGCCAGGATCGCCGGATGTGCCTGGCTGGCACGGCGGTCAGAGATGGCGAACGGCAAATAACGCGATGATGGTGCGCTGGCGAACACCGCCTGGATAAAGGGAGCGTAGCTGTCGATATCTGCCACCATCACGATGATATCGCGCGGCTTCAGGTTTGGATCGGCTTCCATCAGCGCCAATAAATGGTCCTGCAAAATTTCCACTTCACGCTGGGCGCTATGGCACACCTGAATGGTCAGCGAATGATCCTGCGGATCCAGCAAACGCTTCCCCTGGCTGTTTGCCAGTTCCCCGGCGTTGACACCAATTACCGCATTATCTTCCAGGTCAAGTAAATCCGCCTGCAACGCATGCAGCAAAGTATCTGTGGGGATGTCGACAAAAGCATCAATATCGTTTGTAGCCGCGTCCATCTGACTGAGCAGGAAAAGATTATCGCGCCCTAACTTGCCCCACGATGCGAGCAGCGGATTCGTTAATTGTTGTTCACCCGCGTCATTAAACAGCGACGAGGCCAACGCAGGATCGCGAAACAGCGATTGCTGTTCATTGGAATGAAGTCGGCGGCGCTGACGGCTCTGGAGCTTAGCCAGAAATGCGTAATCCTGAATGTCCCCCCAGTAATGACGACAGGGATTGGTGAACAGCAGATGAATATCGATGTGGCGCCCCAACGCCTCCAGCGCCTGCAAATAAACCGGCGGCAGTGCCGAAATCCCGCAAATAAATACGCGCTGCGGCAAGCCTGGCGGCGGGCTGTCTGCCTGCTCCAGTGTCCGGATAAAGCGCGCATATAAATTGGCACGGTGCCAGAGCGGCTGACCAAGGCTTTCGGTGAAGCTGACCAGGTCGCGCCATAATGCTGCCTGCCACTGTTGCGAATCACCCAACCCTTCAATCAGCTCGCCGCGCTCCCAGCTATTGAGCCAGTCCGATCGGTAGACCAGATACTGGTCAAACAGGTCTGCAACGCGAGCACTGAGCTGATACAGCTTACGCTTATCATCGTCGTCGTTCAGGTAGTGACGCAGCGGCAGAAATGCTTCCTGCTCCAACAGGGCGGGCAGGCGATGCATCAGTTTCCAGCTCATGCTGGCTTTCGTGAAGGCGCTTTCCTGCGGAATATCTGGCAGCACCTGCACAAACATGTTCCAGATAAAGCTGGCGGGGAGCGGAAAATCAATGTTGGCCGCAATACCAAAGCTGCTCGCCAGTTCCATTTGTAGCCATTGCGCCATACCGGGGCTTTGTACCAGAACCTGTTCAGCCGCCAGCGGGTCTGTAAGGGGTTCTGATTTAATCAACGTGACCGCCAGATCTTTTAACAGGTCAAGCTGATTGGAGTGGTAAACCCGGAACATGAAGACTCCTGATAAATTAAAAACGACGCAGCCCGGTCACTCTACCCTGTATCATTGGGGATGCCTACCGCAAGGACATAATCAGGGAGATGTGCAATCCAACCTTGCCAGTGACGCAGTGCGCTGCTGTGGACCACGGACGGTTGCGCGTTCCAGTACACAGCCTCCCGGCTGAAGTTGCTGCTGACGCTGAATCTGCCAGCCGGGTACATCGTGTCCAAGCAACGCCTGCCCCGCCACCCGCCATGCCTGACGTTGTTGCCATTGTTGGCTAAAGCTCAACGTTAATGCCCGATGATAATGCAGCAACGCGCTGATGCTCATCGCCAGCAACAGCATCGCGACCAGCGTTTCCGCCAGACTAAATCCCTGTTGCTGCCTGGCATAATGCGGCGTCGGCCAGCGGGCAGTAGTCAATCCAGCCCTGCGCCCGTGGTTTGAGCTGATTCCCCTGAATTGACACCCAATGCCACAGTGCCAGCTCCCGTTCCGTTCCATGTCCCTGCAATAAACCATTGTCACCCTCCATCCGTAGCAGACAACTGCGCCACTTTTCGGCTGCCCAATCCTGACATTGCCAGCCCTGGCTGTGCGGCCAGTGTTGCACTGTCCCCCATTGCAATGCGCCCGCTGCCTGCCAGAAATCCTGATGATAGTGTTGTTCATCCGCAACCAGCACCATGTCCTGTGCCAGCCGGGTACGTGTAGCCTGTAAGGTCAGGCCCCCCATTAGCAACACCATCAGCACCATTCCCAGCGTACTGTTTCCAGCCTGATTCACAGGTTCTCCCCCGTTACCCAGCTCTCCTGCGTAAGTGATTGTTCAGCCACCTTGCCCGTCAGCTGCACCATCAGGCGCCTTGCCTCCCGCTCAACTCTGAACTGTTCCACCGCAAGAAACTCAGGGTCGGTCAAACGTTCCCAGCCATTGCCATTGCAGTCATCCACGCCACGCTGCATTTCAAGCTGACCACTGCGTAATCGGTAACCATAAAAATCACTGTCGCTATGGCCAACGCCTTCCCAGCGGCCATTGCTGTTTTCATCCCAGCGCAACAAGACACAACTGCCGTTTTCCCGGATGGTCAGTGGCGGGCCACTGCATTCCCCATTGCAATAACCCGCTCGCCGCAACGCTTTTTGTAGCGTTTGCGTGATTTGCTGTAGTTCCTGTTGCAGTTGTACACGCTGTAGTAAACGCAGGTTTTCTGCCAGCAACAGCGGTAAAAAACGCCCGGCACTTACCATCAACACCGCCCCTACCGCCATTGCCATCAACATTTCCAACAAGCTAAAACCGGCCTGGTTTATTCGCATCCCTTCTCTCCCGGCTGGCAGGCGCGAATACGTGCTCGCGCTGAAATGATCACCCGCCAGCGGCCGGCGCTGCTTTCAACATCAATACTGCCAGCCCGTGCTACATCGCGGCGGCCATAGAATCCTGGCTCACCGATGATGCTGACCAGCTTCACACCGGCATGTGGTGGGACAAATATCCAACGAGATGTTGACTGACAACCGTCCAACGGACGCGGACCGCTGCCGATACAGCCCGTATTCCCTGGTTGCAGCCACAGGCTGGCCTCGGCATTTTGCCAACTGGCCCAGGCACGCAGCCGTAATAAAAAGCCCTGGAGTTGCAGCACGCTTTCCCGAAGTTGTTGCTGTTGTTGCCAGCGTTGCCATCCCTGCATCGCGCCCAGACTCAGCACGCCCGCAATCACCATCACCACCAACAGTTCCGGCAAGGTAAAGCCGTTTTCATCGTTTCTGTTCATGGTCGTCAGAATGCGTGCCTGGCGTGTTTCGCTCAAGGCGAGAAAATGTACTCTGGAAAAGAGTACGCAGGAAATACCAGGTGAATACAGTGGGTTACAGAATTTTGCGAGGGCGATCTGAAAAGGTACGCGCGGCGCGATAAATAGCGCCGCGACGGGACACACTACGCGGTATTAGATCGCGACCGGCGCTTTGATGGCCGGATGGGGATCGTAACCTTCAATCTCGAAATCTTCGAACTGATAGTCAAAGATAGAGGCAGGTTTACGTTTGATGATCAGCTTCGGCAGAGGGCGCGGTTCACGGGTCAGTTGCAGGCGCGCCTGCTCCAGATGGTTGCTGTACAAATGGGTATCGCCACCGGTCCAGACAAAATCACCCACTTCCAGGTCACACTGCTGCGCCACCATATGCACCAGCAACGCGTAGCTGGCGATGTTGAATGGCAGACCAAGGAAGATATCGCACGAACGCTGATAAAGCTGGCAAGAGAGCTTGCCGTTCGCTACGTAGAACTGGAAAAATGCGTGGCAAGGTGCCAGCGCCATCTGGTCCAGTTCACCTACGTTCCATGCCGAAACAATGATTCGGCGCGAATCCGGGTCACGTTTCAACTGCTCAATCACCCGGCTAATCTGGTCGATTTGTTCGCCATTGGCGCTGCCCCAGCTGCGCCACTGCTTACCATACACCGGACCAAGATCGCCGTTCTCATCCGCCCACTCATCCCAGATGGTGACCTTGTTATCCTTCAGATAACCAATGTTGGTATCACCTTGCAGAAACCACAGCAGCTCATGAATGATCGAGCGCAGATGACACTTCTTGGTGGTGACCAGCGGGAAACCATCCTGCAAATTGAAACGCATCTGGTGGCCAAAAATGGAAAGCGTGCCGGTACCGGTACGGTCGGCCTTTTCTGCGCCTTCATTCAGCACATGTTGCATCAAATCCAGATACTGTTTCATTTTACCTCGCGGGGTTGTTGCTGCGGGCGACGACGATACGCCCAAACCATCATAATCACACCGGCCAGAATCATCGGAGTAGAGAGAATCTGCCCCATGCTGATACCACCGTCGAACAGACCCAACTGGGCATCCGGCTGGCGGAAGAATTCAACGATAATACGGAACGCACCGTAACCAATCAGGAACAGGCCGGAGACGCTACCCATCGGGCGCGGCTTGCGAATAAACAGATTGAGGATGATAAACAGCACCACACCTTCCAGCATCAATTCATACAGCTGCGACGGATGACGCGGCAACACGCCGTAGGTGTTCAGCAATGACTGATACTGCGGGTTAGTGGCAGCCAATGCCACATCCTCGCTGCGCGAACCGGGGAACAGCATGGCGAATTTAAAATCAGGTGCCACACGGCCCCACAGCTCACCGTTGATAAAGTTACCGAGACGGCCCGCACCCAGACCAAACGGGATCAGCGGCGCAATAAAATCAGAAACCTGGAAGAAGGTACGTTTGGTACGACGGGCAAACACCAGCATCACCACGATCACACCAATCAAGCCACCGTGGAATGACATGCCGCCATCCCAGACTTTAAACAGATAGAGCGGATTCTCAAGGAACAGCGGCAGGTTATAGAACAGCACATAACCAATTCGCCCGCCGAGGAAAACGCCAAGGAAACCGGCGTACAGCAGGTTCTCCACTTCCTCTTTCTTCCAGCCGCTACCAGGCTTGTTAGCGCGACGCACCGCCAGCCACATAGCGAACACAAAACCCACCAGATACATTAAACCGTACCAGTGGAGCGAAATCGGACCGACGGAGAAAATCACCGGGTCAAATTGGGGAAAAGCGATATAGCCGTTAGTCATCTTTCACCATGAAATTTTCTGCCCTGAAAACGGGTGTGGCCAAGGGCAATACAATCAAAGCTGCGCATCATAGCACAGCGGGTTTTCATACATATGCCGCAGAAATGTAAACCTTAACGACCACCACGGATCAATCCGCCCAGACCGCGCCGTTCCATAAACGCCGAAACCTGATGACGCACCTCCGACACCGTATTTGCCGCCACGCCCAGCTCGCTGAGCTTCTGTGCGTCCTCTTTATCGAGGTGGCGCAGCAGGTATTTGACGCGCGGAATGTTTTTTCCGTTCATGCTGAGGTGGTAATAACCCAGCCCCACCAGCAGCGCAACACACATCGGATCGCCGGCCATTTCACCACACAGACAGAGCTCAAGCTTGGCCTTGTGGGCTTCCTGAGCAATCAATTGCAACGCACGCAGCATCGCCGGATGCAGCGGATCGTAGAGGTTGGCGACACGGGTATTGTTACGATCCACCGCCAGCAGATACTGGGTAAGATCGTTAGTACCGACAGAGACAAAATCGATACGATCCGCCAGATGCGGGATCAGAAATAGCATCGACGGCACTTCGATCATCACACCAATGCGCGGCTTAGGAATCACGTAGCCCAGCATCTCTTCCACTTCCCGTCCGGCGCGGTCGATCAGGCGACGTGCTTCTTCGATCTCGTCGATATGGCTGATCATCGGCAACAGAATGCTGAGATTGCCAGACGCCGCATTGGCGCGCAGCATGGCGCGGACCTGCACCAGAAAAATTTCTGGCTGATCAAGTGTTAAACGGATACCACGCCAGCCCAGGCTGGGGTTCTCTTCGCTGATTGGCATATACGGCAGCTGCTTATCTGCGCCGATATCCAGGGTACGTAACGTCACCGGTTTGTTGTGGAACAGCTGCAACATGCCCTGATATTGCGCCACCTGCTCCTCTTCTGACGGGAAGCCGTTTTGCAACATAAAGGGAATTTCGGTGCGATACAGGCCAATCCCATCAACCCAACTGTCGAGCGCCTGTTCATGTTCCGGGCTAAGACCGGCGTTCAGCATGACCTGCACCCGTTCGCCGCTTTTCAGTTCGCCCGGCTGCTCCACCACATCTTCGGCCATTTTACTCAGCGCATTTTCTTCGCTGATTAGCCTTTGGTACTCCTGCACCAGCACCGGTTCAGGATCGATCAACAACTCGCCGCGATAACCGTCAACGATCAGTAAGCGTTTGTTGAGCTGGGCTGGCAGGATATCTGCCCCCATCACCGTCGGGATACCCATTGCTCGCGTCAGGATCGCCGCATGGGAGTTCGCAGCGCCGTCACGCACCACCACACCTGCCAGGCGTTCATGAGGCAACTCGGCCAGGGTGGTCGCGGTCAATTCATCGGCCACCAGAACAAAACGTTCTGGCCAGGCATTGGTGCCGACCAGGGTATCATCGAGGTGGAATAACAGGCGCTGACCCAATACCCGCAAATCCCCGGCGCGCTCGCGCAGATATTGATCCTGCAAGCTGGCAAATTGCGCGGCAAACTTCTCGATCACCGTTTTGACTGCCCATTCGGCCACCGATCCTCGTTCGATCTCGGCGAACAGATCTTTTTTCAGTCGGGCATCCGTCAGCAGGTGCGAATAGAGATCGAAGATCGCCGCACTCTCTTTCTGCACGCTGGCGGTAAAACGTTTACTGAAGCGACGAAATTCATTGGCGGCCTCGCTCATGGCGACCGCCAGACGATCGCGTTCGCGCTGCACATCCAGCGTAGAAGCGGCGGAAACCTGATCGAGCAACGGTTGGGTTTCATCCACCCAACCCGGCGCCACCGCCACACCGGGCGCTGCGGCAATGGCTTTTACCCGTGACTGGCGAAATTGGCCGAACAGCTGGCCAAGCTGCGACTGCGACAGCAAAGCCGCCATTTGCGTTGCCAGCGTAACCAGAAAGGATTCTTCGCTTTCGTCAAACTGACGATGTTCACGCTGCTGCACCACCAGCACACCCAGCAGCTGGCGGCGGCTGATAATAGGCACGCCGAGGAAGGAGCGGTAACGCTCCTCTTTCACTGAGGGGATGTATTTGAAGCTGGGATGGCTCTGCGCATCGGCGAGGTTAATCGGCTCGGCGAGACGACCAACCAACCCGACAATACCTTCGTCAAACGCCAGCGTGACCGTGCGGCCACGCGGTTTTTTCAGCCCGCGCGTCGCCATCAGGTAGTAGCAACGCCGATCGTGATCGGCAAGATAGACCGAGCAAACCTCGGTCTCCATCGCAAGGCAAATCTCGTTTACCAGCAGGTCGAGTGCTTCATTCAGACGCGGCGCACTCGCCACTTTTTCAACTATTTCGCGCAACTGAGTGAGCATAAAGGGCGTGGCCTATCCTCTTTTACGTCGATGGGCTGCGGCATTGCGCTGCTGCCCCGCACTCTCCTGCATAGACATCACCACGCCAGCGAATTCCTTCATTACGCGACGGTAGACATCACGTTTGAAGGAGACAACCTGACGCACCGGATACCAGAAGCTGACCCAGCGCCAGCCGTCGAACTCTGGCGTGCTGCTGTGTTGCACATTGATATCCGCGTCACTACACATCAACTGCAGAAGAAACCACTTTTGTTTCTGGCCGATACATACCGGCTTTGTGTCCCAACGCACCAAACGTTTTGGCAATTTGTAACGTAACCAGTTACGGGTTGAAGCAAGTATTCGAACATCTTTACGGTGCAAACCCACTTCTTCAAACAGTTCGCGATACATCGCCTGTTCTGCGGTTTCACCGGGATTGATGCCTCCCTGAGGAAATTGCCAGGAGTGCTGTCCAAAGCGCCTAGCCCATAACACTTGTCCCTGCCTGTTACAGATTACGATACCAACATTCGGGCGGTAGCCATCATCATCGATCACTGGACTACCTCAAAGCTAAATTTGAATAGTCTGATTGTTTCACACTCCTTACAGGCGGTAAACCACTGGATATCAGGGGAGATGACGGAACAATTACAGGATAACTCACAGAGTTTAGCCAAGTTATAAACAGCGATGGGGTTTTTCAGGCGATCTTATGCACCTTTTCTGTGGATAGCTTTGTGCAGAACACGGGAATTAAATGAATAACCGGTTAGGAAAAGTCTTATCAAGACAGGACCAGACAATATTAAAAATCATTA
Source organism: Pantoea phytobeneficialis (assembly GCF_009728735.1). Lineage (NCBI taxonomy): Bacteria > Pseudomonadati > Pseudomonadota > Gammaproteobacteria > Enterobacterales > Erwiniaceae > Pantoea > Pantoea phytobeneficialis. The sequence continues at coordinate 2,749,444 of NZ_CP024636.1, read as the reverse complement.
TAATCATAATGATAAAATAAAAAACACGAAATTCACATCCAGAAACCGAGGCTTTGTAAAACCGCCCCTTAGCGAACTGGTCAAAGATCGACCTCCGTCGTTTTTATCCACAGAGAATGACCTAAACCTGGTCAGAAATGGGAAAAAAAGCCAACAAATCACTAAAGTCAAGGCTGGAAATCGAAACAGGGGTACAGGAAAGTGGGGGTTATCCCATCTTTCTGTGGATAACTGGGTTTAAGATCCTGTTTATTGTCGATAACAAACCGGGATAACCTGCCACCGCTGCGGTAAAGGCTGGGTGAGGGTGAATAAAAAAGTATGCCGAATCATGCTATTATCTTCAGGCCCGGCGGTTATGAAATGTGGACAACCTTTCTGGCAGCCTGCTGTTTATCATTTAACCAACACGAGCAAAACCATGAGTTCCCCAGCTTTTCCTCCCGCAACGCCGCAAAACGAAGCGGAGTTACTGCAACGTGCACAACAACTGGCAGGCCAGACTTTCGCCGCGCTGGCGGCCCAGCTTAACCTGCCGATGCCCGCCAATCTGAAACGGGATAAGGGCTGGGTGGGGATGCTGCTGGAATTGCATCTCGGTGCCAGCGCGGGCAGTAAAGCGGAGCAGGATTTCGCCCATCTCGGCATCGAGTTGAAAACCATTCCGATCGATGCCCTGGGAAAACCGCTGGAGACCACCTTCGTATGTGTTGCACCGCTCACCGGGAACAGCGGCGTTACCTGGGAAACCAGCCATGTGCGCCATAAGCTGGCACGGGTGTTGTGGATCCCGGTTGAAGGCGATCGCACCTTGCCGCTGGCGGAACGTCGCGTCGGCTCACCGCTGCTATGGCAGCCAAATGCCGAAGAAGAGCAACAACTGCGCGAAGATTGGGAAGAGTTGATGGATATGATCGTGTTGGGCCAGGTGGAACGCATCACCGCTCGTCACGGTGCCTGGCTACAAATCCGCCCCAAAGCGGCAAACAGTAAAGCACTGACCGAAGCCATCGGTGCTCACGGCGAGCCTATCATGACGCTCCCGCGCGGCTTTTATCTGAAGAAAAGTTTTACCGGACCACTGCTGGCGCGCCATTTTTTGCTGCCGTAACCGGGGCGTCAACGATATCGTGTATAATCGCCGTTTAACTTTCGTTTAGGATTAAATCTACACATGTTTGACTGGATTGCAGATCCGAATGCCTGGCTGGCGTTGGGAACGTTAACCATACTGGAAGTGGTGCTGGGCATTGATAACATCATCTTCCTTTCTCTGGTGGTCGCTAAACTCCCCAAACATCAACAAAATCGCGCTCGCCGTCTGGGGCTGATGGGTGCCATGCTGATGCGTATCGGGTTGCTGGCCTCGATTGCCTGGGTGGCCCGCCTGACCAATCCCCTGTTTTCACTGATGGACCACGCCTTCTCGGCGCGTGATTTGATTCTGCTGTTCGGTGGCCTATTTTTGCTGTGGAAATCGAGCATGGAGATTCATGAGACGATCGAAGGTGGAGAAGAGGAACATAAAACCAACGTCCATTCATTCTTCGGGGCCATCGTGCAGATTATGCTGCTGGACATTATTTTCAGCCTCGATTCTGTCATTACTGCTGTCGGTCTGTCGGACCATCTGATCATTATGATGATGGCGGTGGTGATTGCCGTGCTGATGATGATGTTTGCCGCGCGAACCATTGGCGAGTTTGTTGACCGACATCCATCGGTGAAAATGCTGGCGCTGGCGTTTCTGATTTTGGTGGGCTTTACCCTGATTCTGGAGAGTTTTGGCGTCCATGTACCAAAAGGTTACATTTATTTTGCCATGTTCTTCTCGATGGCGGTGGAGTGCCTCAACCTGATGCGCGGCAAGAAAGGCGCGGCCTGACAAAGTCAAGGGCGAGTTATTCTCGCCCACTGATTTTAAGAATCATGCGATTACCTCAAACGCCCAAAACATTTATTACTACACTTTTGCTGTTGAAGCTGTGTAGGGAGTGGCGAATGAAAGGGTTGGTAAGTGTAGTGGGGTTAGTGCTGGCGGCGTTGGTGTTAAGCGGTTGCAGCAGTGATTACGTGATGGCGACCAAAGATGGTCGCATGATTATGACGGAAGGTAAGCCGTCGATTGATAAAGACACCGGCCTGGTGCAGTACACCGACGAAAAAGGCCATGAGATGCAGATCAATGGTGACGAGGTCTCCACCATCATTGAGCGTTAAGTGCCAAATTTCATCGCCTGCGGTATTTTTCCAGTTGTGCAGGCGATTTCCCGAACTTTCCCCCCTTCCTTCCGCGCCGATCAACGCGCTATAGTCCCACAGGACACAACATTCCATTCCATAATGAAAAAAGGAAGCCGGCAATGCACTATCACCGTATCCCCCATAGCACGCTGGAAGTGAGTCAGCTGGGGTTGGGAACCATGACGTTTGGTGAGCAGAACAGCGAAGCCGATGCTCATGCGCAACTGGATTATGCTGTCAGCCAGGGGATCAACCTGATTGATACCGCAGAAATGTATCCGGTGCCGCCGCGCCCGGAAACTCAGGGATTAACTGAACAATATATTGGCAGCTGGCTGAAAAAGCGTGGCAGCCGTGACAAGATCATCCTCGCCAGCAAAGTGGCGGGTCCGGTACGTGGCGCGGATGCCTCCATTCGCCCTAACCAGGCGCTGGACCGTAAAAATATCCGTGAAGCGCTGGAAGCCAGCCTGAAGCGCCTGAATACCGACTATCTCGATCTCTATCAGCTCCACTGGCCGCAGCGCCAGACCAATTTCTTTGGCAAGCTGGGTTATCAATATACGGAATCGACCGTACCGGTGACGTTGCTGGAAACGCTGGAAGCGCTGACCGAGCAGGTCCGTGCCGGCAAGATTCGCTATATCGGCGTCTCGAACGAAACCGCCTGGGGCGTGATGCGTTATCTGCAACTGGCGGAAAAACATGAACTGCCGCGCATCGTCACCATTCAGAATCCCTACAGCCTGCTGAATCGCAGCTTCGAAGTGGGTCTGGCGGAGATCAGCCAGCATGAAGGCGTAGAGCTGCTGGCATACTCCAGCCTGGCATTTGGTACCCTGAGTGGTAAGTATCTGAACGGTGCCAAACCTGCTGGTGCGCGTAACACCCTGTTCAGTCGCTTTACCCGCTATAGCGGCGAGCAGTCGCAACAAGCGGTAGCGGCCTATGTTGCGCTGGCGAAGCAGCACAATCTCGATCCTGCGCAGATGGCACTGGCTTATGTCCGTCAACAACCCTTCGTTGCCAGCACCCTGTTAGGGGCGACCACGCTGGAACAGCTGAAGACCGATGTTGAGAGTTTTAATCTGACGTTAAATGCGGACGTGCTGGAAGGCATTGAAGCGATTCACCGCCAGTTTACTTACCCGGCGCCTTGATACGCACACTCAACATCCCAAGCGTACCATCATCCGTAGCGGCGCGATTTATCGCGCAGCTACGTTCGAACCCATCGCTGCTAGCGCCGCCCTTTCCACCATAAAACTGCGATAGCCACAGCGAATATCGCGCCGAAACCAACCCCGGTCGCCACTGCCGGTGCCCCCAGCTTAATCGCCAGCGTATACAGCCCCAGCATCAGCAACATCGCGGTGTTTTCACCGAGGTTCTGCACGGCAATTGCATTGCCCGCCCCGACAGTGGCTTTACCGCGCTCCTGCAACAGCGCGTTGAGCGGCACCACGAAGAACCCGCCCAGCGCACCAATCAGCATCAGAATCAGGTACGCATGCAACAAGCTGTGCTGCAAGGAAAACACCACCACCATCACGCCAATCAGCACCCCGGCAGGCATGCAGCGGCGTACGGTTTGCAGCGTCACCAGCTTTGCTGCCGCAGCCGCGCCAATCACGATACCTATCGCCACCATCGCATTCAGCGTGGTCGGGGTTTTGTTATCGCTGATACCCAGCGCCACGGGCACCCACAGCACCAGCAGAAAACGCAGTGTTACCCCTGCGCCCCAGAACAGGCTGGTACCCATCAATGAAAAACGGGTTTCGCCATTACGCCACAGCAACAACGTTGCCTGAGTAAAATTGCGCAGCATCATGCCAAAGTGCCAGCTCTGGCCGGGACGTGCTGCCAGCAAACGCGGGATAAACAGGTTTGCGACGACCGCCAGGCCGTAAGTAAGTGCACACACCGCCAGCGCTGCCAGCAGATGCCAGTCCGCCAGAATGCCACCCGCAACCGACCCCAGCAGGATCGCCGCAATGGTCGAGCCCTCCATCAGTCCGTTGGCTTTGACCAACTTATCACCCTGCGTGATTTCACCCAGAATGCCATATTTGGCCGGAGAATAGGCCGCCGCGCCCACCCCTACCAGGGTGTATCCAAGGAACGGATTGAAACCAAAACAGATAATCAACGCCCCTAACAGCTTCAGGCTGTTAGCAAACATCATCACACGACCTTTGGCGAAGCTGTCGGCCATCTGCCCAACAAAAGGCGCGAGCAGAATGTAAGTGGCTACAAACAACATTTGCAGAATCGGCTGACTCCAGTCGGGATAGAACTGGTTTTTCAGCACCGCGAGGGTGGCAAATAACAACGCATTATCGCCAAACGCCGAGAGAAACTGCGCCACAATCACCGCCATCATGCCACGCGACAACAGCGGCGTATCCGGATTTACCGCCTGGCTCATGCCTGCTCCTCTTCGGCCAGTTTTTTCAGGCTGACATAGTCAGGTTTACCGCTGCCGAGTATCGGCAAAGGTTTCAGCACACGGATATCACGCGGCAACGCCAGTTCTGGCGCCCCCAACTCACGGGCCGCATGTTTGAGCATCTCGCGATCCAGCTCGCTGTCAGTGGTGAACAGCACCAGCGCCTCTCCACGGTTGCCATCGGGTCGCAACGATGCGGCATGTTGTTTTTCTGGTGAGGCTTTCAACGCAATCTGCTCGACAATTTCCAGCGAAACCATCTCTCCGGCAATTTTCGCGAAGCGTTTGGCGCGGCCCTGAATCTGGCAGAACCCTCCCTCATCAAAGCTGACGATGTCGCCGGTATCATACCAACCCGGCTCCATCTCACCTTCACCGTTATCGGCTACTGGCGGCTCCAGCACACCGGGATTTTCCACGCGCAGATAACCGTTCATCACGTTTGGCCCACGCAGTTGCAGGCGACCGCCCTGCTCAATACCCGGCACCGAAATCAGACGCGAGTCCATCCCCGGCAGAATTCGGCCTACAGTGTGCGATTTTGCCGCCATCGGCACGTTAATCGCCACCACCGGTGCGCACTCGGTCACACCATAGCCTTCGAGAATACGGATGCCGTATTTCTCCATATAAATCTGACGTGTGCCTTCCTGCAATTTTTCCGCCCCCGCCACTACGTAGCGCAGACGGGCAAAATCGTACGGGCTGGCAAAGCGTGCATAGTTGCCGAGGAAGGTGGAGGTGCCGAACAGCACGGTACAGTTGCGGTCATATACCAGCTCCGGCACCACGCGATAATGCAGCGGGCTGGGGTAAAGGAACACCTGCGCACCGGTCAGCAGCGGCGTGAAAAGCCCCACGGTCAGACCAAAGGCGTGGAACAGTGGCAACGCTGACATAAAACGGTCACGCGGGGTGAAATCGGCAACGGTGCGAATCTGCTCAACATTCGCCAGCAGGCTTTTATGCGAATGCACCACTCCTTTGGGATTGCCTTCCGAGCCGGAGGTAAACAGCACCATCGCGGCCTCTTCAGGCTTTTGCGCCACCAGCGCACGACGTGGCATCAGCAGATGGCTGAGGATCCACAGTTTATCTTTGGTGGTGACGGTCGATCGCAGATCTTCGAGGAAGATCCACTGCACGTCCGTCAAACCTTCGGGCAGATGCCACAGGTTGCCTTTATCAAGGAACTGACGCGAGGTGAAGACCGTTTTCACCTGTGAGGCGGTCAACGCTGCGCGCATCCCGTTAACCCCGGCGGTGTAATTGAGCATGGCCGGGATGCGTCCACGCAGCGAAGCCCCCAGAATGGCCGCAGCGGTCACGGTGGCATTCGGCAGCAGCAGGCCGACATATTCGCCCTGACGACTGTAGCGCTCGAGGATACGGCCCACGCCGAGCGCTTTTTTCAGCAATCCGGTGTAGCTGTCGGTTTTGAAGTTGATGTCCTCGATGCACGGCTTAAACAGACCGTAGCGGGTACGCGCATTGAGGAATGCCTCAAACAGCGTTTCCCGTGGCCGCACCGCCATACGCGCTTCCATCATCACATGATGTAAATGCTCGCCAGCCAGGATACGCCGCTCACGCGCGCGTTTGGCTTCCGGCATCGGGATAACCGTCGCAGGTAACACACTCAGGGTAATACGCGGAAACAGACGGCGCTTAAATACGCCGGCAAGGCGACCAAACGGGGTATATTCTGCGCCTTCGATGCGCATTGGCACCACGGTGGCACCCGATTTCGCTGCCACAAAGCCAGCGCCACTGTAGATTTTCATCAGCGAAGCGGTGACGGTAATACGCCCTTCCGGAAATATCACCACCGGGCGGCCTTCGTTGATCAGACGCACCAGATGTTTAATCGACATCGGTTTGGTGGGGTCAAGCGGCACGAAGTCGATGAGCGGCTTGAGGATACGCATAAACCATTGATCGCTGATCGATGAATAGACGGCGAACACCGGTTTGATCGGCAGAAAAAGTGCCACCAGCACGCCATCGAGAAATGACATGTGGTTAGGGGTGATTAACACCTTGGGTTTGTTCAGTACCGTCAGATCACCGCGCAGCTCGACGCGCCATAACAGGCGGCAGAGGAAACGCAGACAGGTGAATAACATGCCAGCTCCTTAGCAGTCGTTAAAAATGGCCCCTACGATGCAGGATTCAGGGATTTTCGACAAGTAGCGGCGCGATTTATCGCGCGGGGCTGCACGATAAATCGTGTTACGTGTCAGGCAGCGGTTTGGCACTGAGAGGGTTCCGCCCGCCAGGCATTAGGCAGTTTCAGCCGCAACGTGCAGGCGGACGGGCAAAGGTCCGAGGGCGCGGACCTTTGCAATCCGCGCCTTGCGCCGTCCTCGCGCAGCGCATAGCGCTGTGCCCTCGCTTATCACTCAGGCCATACGGCACGCGCGGATTCGCCATCCCTGGCTCATTCCGCTCTCTCGCCGCATCCATGCGGCTCGTCCTGGCCTTCCCTCTGCGCTCGGCGCTGCGGATGCCGCCCACCCCATCGCCTGAAAGCCAGGTGCTCTCTTAATTGCGCGATAAATCGCGCCGCTACAAATGGCAGCACGTTACCCGTAGCGGCGCGATTTATCGCGCAAAAAAAGAGGCTGGCGCAGGGCCGGGGAGTGCAAAGGGTGCGGCCAGTCACCCTTTGCTCGGTCGCCGCACCGGCGAGCTGCAACTACATCAGCCTATGGCGAACGAAACCCGCACCAGCCGTTATTGCGATTTATCCGCCTGCCAACCCCCACCCAGCGCGGCTATCAACTCTACGCTGGTCACCCATTGGGTGCTTTGCGTTGACAGCAGGGTCTGCTGCTCACTCAGGCTGCTGTTTTCAGTGGTGGCAACGTCGAGATAATCGATCATCCCCGCCTCATACTGATTCCGCGTCACGCGTGCCGATTCCTGCGCAGCAGCAGTAGACAGTTGCAGTGAAACCAGTTCGCCTTTCAGCGTGTTCAGCTCCACCAGGTAATCCTCCACTTCCTGCATCCCTTCCAGCACCGCCTGGCGATAGCTGGCGACACTGGCGTCGTAAGAAGCCCTCGCCTGTTCCACTTTCGCCGAGGTGGCACCAAAGTCCAGCAGCGTGCCGCTCAGTTCCGGGCCAAGCGACCAGACACGGTTCGGCAGCGAGAACAGATTACTGAAGGTTGATGAACTGACGCCGCCACTGGCGCTCAGGGTCAGATCCGGGTAGTAACCGGCAATCGCTACCCCCACCGCCGCATTGGCTGCCGCGACGTTACGTTCGGCATAGGCGATATCAGGGCGGCGTTGCAACAACTGCGACGGAATGCTGTTGGGGATCTCCGGTAAGGTCGCTTCCAGCTTCGCCACCGGCAGTGAGAAATCCGCCGGGGCACGGCCAATCAGCAACGCAATGGCGTGCTCCAGTTGGGCGCGCTGCCACTGGTAATCCTGCGCCGAGGCACGGGCGCTCTCCAGTTGCATCTGAGCCTGCGCCAGGGTGGCGCGTGATTCGCTGCCTGCCTGATATTTGTTCTGAATCACCGTCAGGTAACGCTGATAGGCATCAACACTGCGCTGATACAGGGCGATCTTTTCGTCCATGATGCGCAACTGGAAATAGTCCTGCGCCAGTTCGGACTGGGCGCTGAGGGTGATATTCGCCAGTTCCGCCGCACTCGCCTGAGCGCTGGCTTTGTTCTCTTCCAGCGTGCGGCGCAGTTTGCCCCACAGATCCAGTTCCCAACTGGCGCTCAGCTCAGCCTGATGGCTGTTGCTGACGCTGCGCTGCCCGGTGGTACTGGCACGGCTGCCACTGCGGGTGCTGCTGGCGTCATAGCTGACCGATGGGAACAACTCGGCGCGTGACTGCCCCGCCAGTGCCTGGGCTTCACGATATTGCGCCGCATAGTTGGCAACGTTCTGGTTGGAGATGCTGACCTGACGCAGCAAGCTGTCGAGCGTGGCATCGTGGTAGACCGACCACCATTCACCTTTGCTCTTATCATCCTGCGGCATGGCCTGAGTCCAGCCTTTGGCCTCTTTAAAATGGGTCGGCATCGCCATCGTCGGACGCTGATAATCAGGGCCAACGGTACAGCCTGCCAGCAACAGCGCCATAACGATCGGGGTAACAGATAACGACATTTTCATGGATCAGGATTCCGCATGACGCAACCGCCGCCACTGACGTTTCGTGGCGCGGCTCAGACTATCGAGCCAGAGATAAACAACCGGCGTGGTAAACAGGGTAAGAAGTTGGCTGAGCGCCAGACCACCGGCAATCGCCATACCAAGCGGGCTACGCAGATCGGCGTCACCACCGCTGCCCAGCGCCAGTGGCAAGGCACCAAAGAACGCCGCTAGCGTGGTCATCATGATTGGACGGAAGCGCATCAGACAGGCCTGCGTAATCGCCTGTTGTGGCGTCAGGCCAAGGCGGCGCTCCGCATCGATGGCGAAGTCGATCATCATAATGGCGTTCTTTTTCACGATACCGATCAACAAGATGATGCCAATGAGCGCAATCACCGTCAGTTGCGTATTGGTCAGCAACAGCAGCAACAGCGCCCCCACCCCTGCCGAGGGCAGCGTCGACAGGATGGTGATCGGGTGGATATAGCTTTCATACAACACGCCCAGCACGATATACACCGCCGCCAGCGCTGCCAGAATCAACCACGGCATGGTGGCCGTCAGTTGGGCAAAGGCCGCCGCCGTCCCGGCAAAGCCCGCCTGAATCGTCGAAGGCAGGCCCAGTTTCGCCATCGCCTGCTTAATCAGCGCCTGCGCCTGTTCCAGCGACACGCCGTCATTCAGGTTAAAGGCAATGGTGCTGGTCGCTGACTGGCCCTGATGCGCCACCGACAACGGCGCGTTGCCGCCCTTAAAGGTGGCGAATGCCGAAAGCGGCACGCGATCGCCGCTGTCATTCACCACAAACAACTGTTGCAAAATGTCCGGGTCACGGGTGTAGCTATCCTGCAACGACATCACCACATGGTATTGGTTGAGCGTGTGGTACAGCGTGGCAATTTGTCGCTGGCTGAAGGAGTTATTCAGCATGGTGTCGATCATCTGCACGTTAACGCCCAGCATCTTCGCCCGATCGCGATCGATGTTGATCACCACTTCCTGACCGCCGGTTTGCGAGTCGGAATCGACGCTGTTTAGCTGCGGGATCGCTGCCAGCGCCGCCTGCACTTTGGGTGTCCAGGTACGCAGCAGGTCAAGATCGTCGGCTTGTAAGCTGTATTGATAGGTGGCGTTGGCGCTACGGCCACCAATATGCAGATCCTGCGCCGCCATCAGGAACATCTGCCCACCGGCAATATGGCTGGTTTTCATGCTCAGGCGGTTAGCCACTTCGGTCGCGGTCGCGCTGCGCTGATCAAAATCCTTCAGACGCACAAAGAAGTTGGCGCTGTTACGCGAACCAAACATGCCGCTCCCCATTGATGACATCACGCTCTCCACCGCCGGGTCGGACTGGATGATTTTGGTGAACTCCAGCATCTTCGGCTTCATTGCCTGGAACGAGATGTTCTGGTCGGCGCGCAACGCGCCCATCAGCAGGCCGGTATCCTGGTTGGGGAAGAAGCCCTTCTGTACCACCGAATAGAGGAACAGGTTGAGCAACACGGTCAGCACCAGGCTAAACATGGTGATTTTCTGGTGTGTCATCACCCACGCCAGACCGCGCGAGTAGGCGGCCAGCAGCGCATTGAGCTGGTTTTCAATGAACTGATACACCGGGTGCGGGCGTTGGGTGACTTTCGGTTTGGCCTTCAGCAGGCGCGCGCACAACATCGGCGTCAGGCTGAGCGAGACAAACATCGAGATCAGCAGCGAGATGGTCAGTGTTACCGCAAACTCACGGAACAGACGCCCGACAATGCTGCCCATCAACAAGATAGGAATAAACACCGCAATCAACGACATGGTCATCGACAGCACGGTGAAACTCACCTCCTGCGCACCCCGTAAGGCGGCACGCAGCGGGCTAAGCCCTTCTTCGATATGGCGGGTGATATTTTCCAGCACCACAATCGCATCATCAACCACAAAACCGGTGGAGATGATCAGCGCCATCAGTGACAGGTTATCGAGGCTATAGCCAAGTAAATACATCACCGCACAGGTGCCAATCAGCGACACCGGCAGCGCCAGCGCCGGGATTACTACCGCCTGCACGTTACGCAGGAAGATAAACACCACCGCAATCACCAGCATCACGGCAATCAACAGCGTCTCTTCGGTGTCGTACAGAGATTCGCGCACCGTCGGCGAACGGTCTACCACCACCTTCAACTGGGTATCGGCGGGCAGATCTTTTTCCAGCTCCGGCAACTGGGCTTTGATGGCGTCGATGGTATCGAGCATGTTAGCCCCCGCCTGGCGCTTAATCCCCACCATCACCGACGGGGTAGCGTTAAGGAAACCGGCCTGGTACTTGTCTTCTATCGAGTCATAGACGGTGGCGACATCATGCAGGCGTACCGCTTTGCCGTCTTTATAGGTGATGATCAGATTGCGGTACTGCGCCGCTTTATCCAGTTGGCCGTTGCTGTCCACCACCCAGGATTGGCTGTCACCTTGCAGGATGCCTTTCGGTAAGTTGGTGGTGCTGTCGGCAATGGCGGTACGCACCGTGTCCAGCGAGATTCCGTACTGCGTCAGTTTCTGCGGTTGCAGGTCGATACGCACCGCAGGCAGCGCACTGCCCATCAGCGACACTTCACCCACCCCTTGCACCTGGCTTACCGCCTGCTCAATCTTGCTCTCCGCCAGATCGTAGAGTTCACCTGGGGTACGGGTCGCCGATACCAGCGCCAGCATCACAATCGGCGCATCCGACGGGTTGGCTTTGCGATAGGTCGGTAGCGATTCCATTGAACTGGGCAGCAAACTGCGTGCCGCGTTAATCGCCGCCTGCACATCACGCGCTGCGCCGTTGATATCGCGGTCCAGTTCAAACTGCAAAATAATGGTACTGGAACCCTGCGAGCTGCTGGAGGTCATCTCGGTGATACCGGCGATTTGGCCGAGCGAGCGCTCCAGCGGTGTCGCCACCGTGGCGGCCATGGTTTCCGGGCTGGCACCAGACAGACTGGCGCTGACCATAATGGTCGGGAAATCCACCTGCGGCAGCGGCGCTACCGGCAACAACCGGTAGCCCAGCAGGCCGAGCAGCATGATCGACAGCGTCAGCAGTAAGGTGGTAACCGGGCGGAAGATAAACAGCCGCGTCAAATTCATTGCTCGCCTCGCGCCTGCTGTTGTTTGCGTTGCACGAAACGCTTGCCGCGCTGCGCCCAACCATCAAACCACAGGTAGATCACCGGGGTGGAGAACAGCGTCAGCACCTGGCTGACGATCAATCCGCCGACAATCACCAGGCCGAGCGGCTGACGCAGTTCTGCGCCAGAGCCGGAGGCCAGCATCAGCGGCAACGCACCGAGCAGCGCCGCCATCGTGGTCATCAGAATCGGGCGGAAACGCAATAAACACGCCTGATGAATAGCATCGCGTGGACTCATCCCCTGTTTGTTTTCCGCTTCCAGCGCAAAGTCGATCATCATAATCGCGTTCTTCTTCACGATACCGATCAGCAGGATCACCCCGATCAACGCAATCAGGCTGAACTCGCTGCCAGCCAGCAGCAGCGTCAACAGCGCTCCGACCGCCGCCGATGGCAGCGTGGAGAGGATGGTCACCGGATGGATAAAGCTTTCGTACAGAATGCCCAGCACCACATACATGGTGATCAGCGCCGCCAGAATCAGCCACAGCGTGTTACTGGTGGCGCTCTGGAAGGCGGAAGTCTCACCTTGATAACGCAAGGTGATGCTCGAAGGCAGATTCAGTTGTTGCGTCACGTCGGCAATCGCTTTCTGCGCATCCTCCAACGAATAGTCGCTGTTGAGGTTGAACGACACCATCACCGCCGGGAACTGGTTCAGACGCATATGCATCAGTGAACCGGTGCGTTGATGAATGGTGGCGATCGAGGTCAGTTTCACCATACCGGTGGTGGTGCTGCTGCTCGAATCAGAACTGCTGGAGGTCGAGCTGCTCGTGGTGCTGCTGGACGATGATGTCGTGGTGCTGCTGCTGGAGCTGCTATCGCTGGTGCTGGTGGTCGAGGGCAGCCAGACATCGTCGAACGAGGCTGGCGACTGCTGGAAACGCGGCGCCACCTCCAGCACCACGCGATACTGGTTCGCCTGGGTAAAGATGGTGGAAACCAGACGCTGACCAAAGCTGTTATACAGCGCAGTATCGACATCGGCAGCGGTAATGCCATAGCGCGCAGCTTTGTCGCGGTTCAGCTCCACGTACGCCACGCGCCCCTGATCCTGCAAATTGCTCACCACGCCGTTAAATTCCGGGCGTTTCTGTAACGCAGCAACCAGTTGTGGCGTCCATTTCACCAGGTTTTCGCTGTCGGCATCGTCGAGGGTGAACTGATACTGATTCGGTGTGACCTGGTCGTTGACCGTCAGATCCTGCGCCGGTTGCAGATAAAGCTGAATACCCGTCACCTGCGCGGCGGCTTGTTGCAGCTGCTTAATGACCACGTCGGCTTTATCATCACGCTCGCCAAACGGTTTGAGGTTGATCTGAATGCTGCCGCTGTTAAGGCTGGTATTGGTGCCGTCGATGCCGATGGTGGAGGAGAGGCTTTCCACCGAAGGATTCTTCAGAATCACCTGCGCCAGCGCCTGCTGACGTTTCGACATCTCATTAAAGGACACATCTTGCGACGCGATGGTCACACCCTGAATCAGGCCAGTATCTTGCGTCGGGAAAAAGCCTTTCGGGATAGCGATGTACAGCAACGCGGTAAGTGCGAAGGTTGCCAGCGCCACCAGCAACGTCAGCTTCTGGTGGTTAAGGACGATGGTCAGCATGCGGTCGTAACCGCGAATCAGCTTGTCAAAGAACTCGCCGCCCTTGCGCGAGAAGCGCGATTGTTTCTCCGGCGGGATATGCTGCAACAAATAAGCACACAGCATTGGGGTGAGCGTCAGCGACACTATCATCGACACCAGAATCGATACCGCAAGGGTGATAGCAAATTCGCGGAACAGACGCCCCACCACATCGCCCATAAACAGCAGCGGGATCAGCACCGCAATCAGCGAGAAGGTCAGCGAGATAATGGTAAAACCAATCTGCTGTGATCCTTTCAACGCCGCCTGCATTGGCGTTTCGCCCTCCTCCAGTCGCCGCGAGATGTTTTCCACCACCACGATGGCATCGTCAATTACGAAGCCGGTGGCGATGGTCAGCGCCATCAGCGACAGGTTATTCAGGCTAAAGTCGGCCAGATACATCACGCCAAAGGTGCCAATCAACGACAGCGGCACCGCCACGCTGGGGATCAGCGTCGCCGCGATATTGCGCAGGAACAGGAAGGTCACCATCACCACCAGCGCCACCGACAGCATCAACTCAAACTGTACGTCGCTGATCGAAGCGCGAATGGTTTGCGTACGATCCGACAGGATGCTCATCTTCACGCCATCCGGCAGTGCGGCCTGCAAGGTCGGCAATTTGGCTTTGATCGCATCCACCACCTGAATCACATTCGCCCCAGGCTGACGCTGCACGCTGATCACAATCGCCGGGCTGTTGTTGGCCCAGGCCGACTGGAAGCTGTTTTCCGGCCCTTGTTCGATATGGGCGATATCCTTCAGGCGCAGCGCAGCACCGTTTTGGTAGGTGATAATCAGGTTGCCGTACTCTTCGGCGGTGCGAAGCTGGTCGTTAGCATCGATGGTGACGGAGTGATATTTGCCGTCGAAGCCCCCTTTCGAACCGTTAACGTTGCCGTTACTGATCAGGGTGTTGACGTCTTCCAGCGTCAGGTTGTGCGCCGCCAGCGCTCTTGGATCCATCTGCACGCGGATGGCCGGTTGATGGCCGCCCGCCAGCGTCACCATACCGACGCCGGAGATCTGCGACAGCTTCAGTGCCACGCGGGTATTCACCAGATCCTGAACCTGGGTAAGCGGCAGCGTATCGGAGCTTGCCGCCAGAGTGATCACCGCGCTGTCTGCCGGGTTGACCTTTTTATAGGTCGGCGGATTAGGCAAATCACTCGGCAACAGGTTGTTGGCAGCGTTAATTGCCGCCTGCACTTCCTGCTCGGCCACGTCCAGCGACAGATCGAGGCTGAACTTCAGGGTAATGATCGACGAACCGCCGGAGCTGGTGGAGGTCATCTGGCTCAGCCCCGCCATCTGTCCGAGCTGGCGCTCCAGCGGCGAGGTGACGGAAGAAGCCATCACATCCGGGCTGGCACCGGGATACAAGGTGGTCACCTGGATGGTGGGATAATCCACCTGCGGCAGCGCCGAGGTGGAAAGAAACTTATAAGCGAAGATGCCAGAGATCAGCACGCCGACCATCAACAGGATGGTAGCGACCGGACGCTGGATAAACAGGCGTGACGGGTTCATTTGGCCTCGGCGGTCGCAGTCGGTTTGCTCTCATCGGCCAGCGTCACTTTACTGCCGTCGGTCAGGCGATCGATACCTTCCGTCACCAGACGATCGCCCGGTTCAACCCCTTTCAGGATCGCCTGCTGATCCTCACCGAAGGCAGGGCCGGTGGTGACCGCTTTGCGCGTCACGGTGTTGTCTTTGTTGATGATGAACACAAAGCTGCCGTCGCTACTCAACTGCAATGCCTGCGCCGGGATCACCGTGGCATTTTTCAGCGTATCGGTTTGCAGACGCAGGTTGACGAACTGGTTAGCAAACAGCGACTCGTCTTCGTTCGGGAAGCTGGCTTTCAGTTCGATGGTGCCGGTGCTGGTGTCGATCTGGTTACCGATATAGCGCACGTCACCCTGCGCCAGCACCGTGGTGTTGTCCTGATCAAATGCCGTCGCTGGCAGGCTCTGATTGTTGTGCAGCGCTTTGGTCAGCTGCGGGATATTGCTTTGCGGCACGCTAAAGGTCACCGCCGCCGGTTGCATCTGTGTCACCACCACAATGCCGGTGGTGTCGGTGGTCTGGATCATATTACCGGGATCGACCAGGCGTAAGCCGACGCGACCGCTGACCGGCGAGGTGATACGCGAATATTCGATATCCAGTTTGGCGCTGGCGATCTGCGCTTCATCGGCAGCCACCGCACCCCGATACTGGCCGACCGTGGCGGTTTGCGTGTCGAGATCCTGACGCGCCAGCGAGTCCTGCGCATAGAGTTTTTTATAGCGTGTCAGCGTCAGCTCTGCGCTTTTCAGTAACGCCTGGTTCTGTGCCAGATCGCCCTGATATTGCGCCAGCGTCGCCTGATAACTGCGCGGATCGATCTGCGCCAGCAACTGGCCCGCTGCCACTTTTTGTCCTTCGGTGAAGTAGACTTTTTCCAGCTGGCCCGCCACCCGACTGGTGACGGTCACGCTGGCGTTGGGGATCACCGTACCCAATGCATTAAGGTAGACCGGCACATCCGCCGTACTGGCCACACCGCTATGCACCAGGGTTGCACCGCCCATCATCATCGCCATGCCCGGAGGACCACCGGCCGGACGATGACCACTGCGACCGCCACGTTCACCACCCGATGGCATACCACCCGGCGCATGCCCCCCGACTACGCGCCAGATCACGCCAGCGACAATTAACAGCACAACTAACAGCAGCAGCCATTTCAGCCAGCGAGAGAAAGCGGAGCGAGGTACGTTGGTCTTCATTAGGTTCTTCAGGTCATCAGATAAATGGAAAATCCCCTGAAAAGCAGGGGATTATTTCAAAGGTAAATCATTACCGGGCGTATTATCGGCGGAAGAGCAGGATTTTTTCCATGCTCAAACCGTAAGGATTCCGTTAAGAAGCTCAGGATTTCCAGCCGCCACCCAATGCCTTGTACAGCGTGATTTTCTGGCTTAACTGGCCCAGATGCGCGCTGATCAACGACTGTTGCGCACTGTAAAGCGAACGTTGGGCGACTAACACATTGAGATAATTATCAACGCCCTGCTTATAACGCAATTCAGAATAGTCGTAGTCGCGCTGGTTCGCACCTACCTCTTTTTGCAGGGCCGACATTTGATCCTGCCAGGTGTCCTGCCCCGCCAGCGCATCGTTCACTTCTTTGAACGCGGTCTGGATCGCTTTCTCATAGTTGGCGATCTCGATGCGTTTCTCGATATGCGCGATGTTCAGGTTGGCTTCGTTTTTGCCACCGTCAAAAATCGGCAGATTAATTGACGGCACAAACGACCAGGCTCCGGTGCCACCACCCAGCAAACTGCCCAACGAGCTACTGGTTGATCCGCCGGAGGCGGTCAGCGTGATACTCGGGAAGAAGGCGGCACGCGCCGCGCCAATATTGGCGTTAGCCGCTTTCAGGGTATGCTCAGCCGCCATCACATCCGGGCGACGCGTCAGCAAATCTGACGGCAACCCGGCAGGCGTAGCCGGGAACTGCCAGTTTGCGTCCAGCGTGGCATGTGACAACAGCGATACCGGTAAATCGGTGCCGACCAACAGCCGCAGCGCATCGACATCCTGACGCGCCTGACGTGTGTAGCTGGCAACGTCGGCTTCGGCGGCGCGCACCGTGCTTTCCGCTTCCGCCAGATCCTGATCGCTGCTGACGCCGCCGTCGTAACTCATTTTGGTCAGACGGTACGAGTCCTGCTGGCTCTGCGCGGTGTTCTGTGCCAGATGCAGCAGATCATTATCCGAACACAAGGTCAGCCATGCAGTCGCGACTTCGGAGATCAGCGAGATGCGGGTGGCGCGTTCCGTGGCCGCCGTGGAGAGATACGTTTCCTGAGCCTGATCACGCAGGCTGCGCAAACGACCAAAGAAATCCAGCTCCCACGAGGTAACGCCCAGACCGGCGTTCAGCTCGTGATAGGTCACCGGACCGGTGGTTTTAGTGTTGTACAGATTACCCGGCTCATGCGCCGAGGTCTGACTGGCGGTGGCGTCAATCGATGGCATCAATGCCGCACGCTGCACCGTCACATCGTTACGCGCTTCTTCCACGTTTAATGCCGCCACACGCAGATCGCGGTTGTTGTCGAGCGAGAGCTGAATCAGGTTGCGCATCGTCGCGTCATTAAAGAAGTTCTGCCACGGCAAATCCGCGACGTTGCCCACCGCCGTGGGTTGATCGTAGCGCGCATCCACTGGCATGGATGGCCGCTGGTAATGCGGCTCCATAGTACAACCGGTTAAGCCCAGTGCGGCGGCCAGCGGCAGCAACGCCCAATTGAAGGTTTTAGTTATCATGCTGCACCCCCTCTACGGATGCTTTTTTCTTACGCGCAAAGAATTGCGACACCACCACGTAGAACATCGGCACAAAGAAGATGGCGAGGAAGGTTGCGGTAATCATCCCGCCCGCTACCGCCGTACCGATGGAGTGCTGACTGCCCGCGCCGGCACCGTTAGAGATGGTGAGCGGCAGGACTCCGAGGATAAAGGCCATCGAGGTCATGATAATCGGGCGGATACGCAGGCGTGCTGCTTCCACCGCCGCCTCAATCAGGCTCTTACCTTCCCGTTCGTGCAGCTCCTTGGCAAATTCAACAATCAATATGGCGTTCTTCGCCGCCAGTCCGACGGTGGTTAATAACCCAACCTGGAAGAACACGTCGTTCTGCAAGCCGCGCAGCAACACGGCGCAAATGGTACCCAGCACGCCGAGTGGCACCACCAGAATCACCGAGAACGGAATCGACCAGCTTTCATACAGCGCGGCGAGACACAGGAATACCACCAGAATCGAGATGGCATACAACTGCGTGGTCTGGTTACCGGAAGCCTGTTCCTCATAGGAGATGCCGTACCACTGCACACGGAAGCCGCTCGGCAACTGTTTTGCCAGATCTTCTACGGCTTTCATCGCTTCACCGGTACTCTTACCCGGTGCCGGGGAACCAAGAATCTCTTCCGCCGTCAGGCCATTGAAACGTTCGAAGTGGGGCGAACCATATACCCATTTACCCGAGGCAAATGCGGAGAACGGAACCATGGTGCCGCTGGAGTTACGGAAGTACCATTTATTGAGGTCGGACGGCGTGACACGCGAATCCGCTTTCCCCATCAGATAGACCTCTTTCACGCGGCCGTTATACATAAACTGGTCGATATAGCTCGAACCCCAGGCCACCGACAGGGTGTTATTAATGTCGGTCATGCTCAGGCCCAGCGCGCTGGCTTTCTCGTCATTGATCTCCAGTTGATACTGCGGTTCATCTTCCAGGCCATTCATACGCACCTGAGCCAGACGTGGATCTTTGTTTGCCAGATCAATCAGCTGATGCGTGGCATCCATCATCTGCTGGTGGGTGTGCGCGCCCGTATCCTGCAAGTAGAGGTCAAAACCGGTGGCGTTCCCCAGTTCCATCACCGCGGGCGGTACCATGGCGAAGATTTTGGCGTTTTTGTAGTTGGCGAAGTGAGCCATGACCCGGTTC
The DNA here is from genome assembly GCF_009728735.1 of Pantoea phytobeneficialis. Taxonomy (NCBI): domain Bacteria; kingdom Pseudomonadati; phylum Pseudomonadota; class Gammaproteobacteria; order Enterobacterales; family Erwiniaceae; genus Pantoea; species Pantoea phytobeneficialis. The sequence goes on along the minus strand of NZ_CP024636.1, from coordinate 2,730,308 downwards.
GCCAAATCCTGCACGCTCTGGCCGCTGTGGGTACGTTCTCCCCAGTCCTTCAGGCGCACAAACGCCATAGCGTTACTCTGCCCGCGACCGGCGAAGTTAAACCCTGCCACGCCAAAGGTGGTGGTCACCACCGAGGCTTCATTTTTCTGAAGATAATCATTCAGATCGTTGATGACCTGCTGGGTACGCTGCGACGACGAGTTTACCGGCAAGGTCATCTGCACCATCATCAGACCCTGGTCTTCGTTCGGCAGGAAGGTGGTCGGCACTCGGGTAAACAGGAAGCCGGTCACGCCCACAATCACCAGATACACCACCAAAAACAGGCCACGACGCGAGATCACTTTATTCACCCCACGGGTGTAGTGCATCGCGCCGCTGTCGAATTTACGGTTAAACCAACCGGCAAACCCGGTAGTTTTGTGTTCTGCCGAACTGGCTTTCAGGAAGGTGGCACAGAGCGCCGGGGTAAAGATCAACGCCATAATCACCGACAGCGCCATTGCGGACACAATGGTGATCGAGAACTGACGATAAATAACCCCGGTCGAACCAGAGAAGAAGGCCATCGGCAGCAGTACCGCCGACAGCACCAGTGCGATACCGAACAACGCCCCCTGAATCTGCTGCATCGATTTAATGGTGGCGGTTTTCGGATCGAGCTTTTCTTCGTGCATCACACGCTCGACGTTCTCCACCACCACGATGGCATCATCCACCAATAGCCCTATCGCCAGCACCATCCCGAACATCGTCAGGGTGTTAATGCTGTAACCAAAGGCGGCGAGGATACCGAATGTCCCCAGCAGCACCACCGGCACCACCAGGGTGGTGATCAGGGTCGCGCGCAGGTTTTGCAGGAACACCAACATCACGAAGAACACCAGGATGACCGCTTCGATCAGGGTTTTCACCACTTCTTCGATGGAGGCGCTCACTACCGGCGAGGTGTCGTAGGGATAGGTGACTTCCACGTTATCCGGCAAGGCGTCTTTCAGGTCAGCAATGGTCTGACGTACTGCTTTGGCGGTGTTCAGTTCGTTAGCACCGGTCGCCAGACGCAGCGCGATACCGGCCGCAGGCTTACCGTTCAGGGTGGCATCAATGCCGTAGCTCTGTGGACCAAGGGCCACGGACGCCACATCTTTCAGGCGCACTTGCGAGCCGTCGCTGTTCACTTTCAGCAGCACGTTTTCAAACTGTTTCACCGTGGTGAAACGGGTTTTGCCCAGCACGGTCGCCTGGGTTTTGGCGCCCTGAATCGTTGGCAGCCCGCCCAACGAACCGGAAGAAACCTGCACGTTCTGGTTATCGATAGCCGTACTGACATCGCTTGGCATCAGGTTGTACTTATACAACTTGGCCGGATCGAGCCAGATACGCATGGCGTATTCTGAACCCAGCACCATAAAGTCGCCGACACCGGGAGTACGTGAAATCGGATCTTCCAGCTTCGACACCAGCATATCGGCCAGGTCGCCGTTGGTCAGCTTGCCGTCTTTCGAGATCAACCCCACCACCATCATGAAGTTTTTCTGGTACTTACGGATACGGATGCCCTGCTGTGTCACATCAGTCGGTAGCTGAGATTCGGCCAGGGACACACGGTCCTGCACCTGTACCTGGGCGATATCCGGGTTAATGCCCTGATTAAAGGTAGCGATGATCTGCGCACTACCGTCCGACGCACTGCTCGACTCCAGATAGCGTAAGCCGTCCAGACCGTTGAGCTGCTGCTCAATCACCTGTACCACGGTGTTTTGCGTGGTTTCGGCACTGGCACCGGGATAGGTAACGGAGATGGAAACCGCCGGAGGCGAGATATTCGGATACTGGTTAACCGGCAGATTGAGCGTCGCAATCGCCCCTACCAGCATCACAATGATCGCGATAACCCATGCAAATATCGGGCGTTCAATAAAAAACTTAGACATGACGCCCCCTTATTGTGCCGCAGCATCAGTCATGGAGAGGCTGACGGCATTAGCGGATGGCGTGTCATTGGTATTGGCGGCGGTGGTGGTCACTTTAACGCCGCTGCGAACACTTTGCAGGTTGTTCACCACCACATTTTCCCCCTCTTGCAGACCGCCGGTAACCAGCCACTCGCCGTGGATCATTTCACCGGTGCTGATGCTGCGCTGTGCGATGGTGTTGTCGCTTTTCACCACATAGACATAAGGCTGCCCTTTGGTGTCATGCATGATGGATTCCTGCGGCACCAAAATGCCCTGTTGCTGGATACCCTGCGGGAAGCTGGCATGAACATACATACCTGGCAGCAATTCGTTACTGGGGTTCGGGAACACGGCACGCAGCACCACGGTGCCGGTGGCGGTATCAACGTTGACTTCCGAGAAGGCCAGTTTGCCTTGTTCGCTATATTTGCTGCCATCTTCCAGCGTCAGCCCCACCGCCGCGGTGTTGTCACCCACTTTGGCAATTTTGCCTTCCGCCAGTGCCCGGCGCAGACGCAGCAGATCGGTGGCGGACTCATTCACATCGACATAGATCGGGTTGAGCTGCGTAATGGTGGCAAGGTAGTCCGTCTGCCCGCTAGTCACCAGCGCACCGGCAGTGTAGAGCGAACGGCTGATATGCCCGGAGATCGGCGCTTTTACCAGGGTGTAGTCGAGGTTGACCTTGGCGGTTTCCACATCAGCTTTAGCTTCACGCTCCGCAGCTACCGCGTCATCGTAGGTCTGCTGGCTGATGGCATGGGCGGCAGCCAGCGGCTGATAGCGTTTCGCAACCATCGCGTCGTTTTGCCAGGTCGCCATCGCTTTGTCATAAGACGCTTTATAGGTCGCCGGATCAATCTGATACAACGGCTGCCCCTCTTTGACTTCCCCACCTTCGGTGAAGAGGATTTTTTGGATCACACCACTGACCTGCGGGCGCACCTGAGCGGTACGAACCGCATTGGTACGGCCAGGCAATTGCGTGACCAGCGTTACGGGTTCGGTTTTCAGAGTAACAACGCCGACTTGCGGTGTCGCAGACGCGGCGGGTGTCGCTCCACCCTGATCACAGGCTGCCAGTAAAAACACCACGCTGGCAGAAAGAAGTTTCAGGCGCATAGTTTTTCTCAACAAGATTGGGGAAAGTAATGAGAATGATTACTCTCAAGGAAAGTCATTGTAGGCAGGAGGCAATGGCGCAGCTGTTAAGGTTGCGTAAAACATATTTTCGAAACGAAAATGGTAAACCTTTCGTGCGATAAATCGCTGTGTTTTTTAGCTTTTCGCGGGTTTTCGGGTATGCATAGAAGTTATCGCGCGATAAATCGCGCCGCTACGGGATCGTCGACTTTTAGCGCCACTGCTAAACTTTGTCCCCTGATGTAGCGGCGCGATTTATCGCGCTAATTACCCTTTCGGCTCAATGCCACGACGACGTAATTCACGTCGTGCCAGATCCTTTAACCAACAGGACAAGGTGACATTGTCGTCATCGGTCAGTTCGCGTAGCTGATTATGCAATTCGGGATGAATACGCAGCTGAAAAGCCGCTGAGCGGCCCTCGCCTTTCGGCGTTCTGTCTTTGAGTTTTGGCATAGGGTTGTCGACTCAACAAAGGCAATAAATACGCCCCTTACCTGCGCTACCAACACAGTAAGGGGCTGGCGGACCTTGATGGAATGCGACATCGCGGTGCGTTAGGTAATACGTTACACGACGAGATATTTTTTTGTTGGCGGCGGAACGTTAAGAGATAGATAAGAGGTGTGAACGATTAAGCAGGACGATAACAAGCAGTTTGGCCTGGTATCGCAGATAAAAAAAACCCACGCATCTGCGTGGGTCGGTGCAACTGAACAGGGTGAGCAGCATCGGCTGCCATTCTTCACACCAATCAATACCTCTGGGACTTTCATCCTCGCATCATCGGTGTGATGACGACAGCCGGAAAACGCAACCGAATTCTGGGAAATGCAACGAGGTGTGAAAACTCCGCAATCTCGTTTACATCCTGATTTCATTAAGATTTATCTGGTGTCGGTTTACTGTAGATCGCATCCGGCGCAATGTTCATATGCTTCAGCACCGGCCCCATAATGTTGCCGAATACCGGTGCGGCTACCGAACCACCAAAGTGATCCCCGGCGGTTGGATGGTTGATCATCACCACCAGCGCTACTTCAGGATGGCTGGCAGGCGCAATGCCGGCGGTGTAGTTGACGTAACCGCCATCGTACTTGCCGCTGCTACCCATTTTCTCTGCGGTACCGGTTTTGGTCGCCAGGCGATAGCCCGGCACCGCCGCTTTCACCCCGGTGCCGCCCGGCAGGACGTCGCTCTCCAGCATATGCACCACGGTTTGTACCATTTGTGCATCGGCCACCTGGGTGCCCAACACTGGCGGCGTCACCTTGGTTATTGATAACGGTCGGTAGATGCCATAGGAGCCGAGAGTGGCGTATTCACGCGCAATTTGCAGTGGCGTAACGCGCAGGCCGTAGCCGAAGGCAAAGGTGGCGCGTTCAATATCCGCCCAACGTTCACGATGCAGCGGGAAGTAACCGACACTTTCACCGGTCAGCCCCAGCCCGGTAGGTTTACCGAGGCCAAAGGCCTGATAGGTATTGACCAGCGCTTCCGCAGGCATCGCCAGCGCGATATGGGAAACACCGATATCACTCGATTTCTGCAAAATCCCGGTCATGGTCAGACGCGGCCAGTGGCCGACGTCGCGGATCAGATGGCCGTTGACCGAATAAGGCGAGGTATCAATCACCGAGTCAGGGCGCACCAGATGACGCTCCAGACCTTCCAGCACCACCAACGGCTTCACGGTGGAACCGGGTTCGTAACTGTCGTTAATCGCCGAGTTACGCATCTGCGCCGGGGTAGCATCGTCATAGTTGTTGGGGTTGAACGACGGATAGGAGGCCATCGCCAGAATTTCCCCGGTATCGATTTTCACCAACACCGCAGCACCGGAATCGGCCTTGTTGAGCAACACGCCATCGCGCAACTTGCTAAACAGCGTGTACTGGTCAAATTTGTCGATACTCAGTTGCACCGTCGGCGGCTGCTGCGGTGGTTGGTAATCAATCATCGAGATGATGTCGCCATTTTTATCCTGGCGATAAACCTCTTTACCCTCTTCGCCATGTAACAGGCGATCAAAGCCTTTTTCCAGGCCGTTCAGACCGTTGTTATCCGCGCCAACGATACCAATCAACGGTGCTGCGGCTTCACTCATCGGGTAGAAACGACTGTCGTCATACACCGAGCTGATGCCTTTCAGGCGCAGCGCGGCAATATCTTTGGCGATACTCAGTTCAATTTTTCGCCCGAGATAGAGGAAGCGTTTTTTCGGGTTGGCCACAATCTGCTGCGCCAGTTGGTCCGGGCGCATATTCAGCGCATTCGCCAGGTAGGCCCATTTGGCGCTGGTAAAGTCCGGGTTACTCTCCAGCACCCGCATCGGGTCAGCGATGATGTCGCGCGATGGCACGCTCAGTGCCAGCGCTTCACCATCGCGGTCGAGTAAGGTGCCACGGTTAGTCGGCAACGTCACGGTACGCAGTGAACGCTGATCCGCTTCGTGTTCCAGCATCGGGTGGTTAATCAGCTGCAAATCGCCGACGCGTGCCAGCAACAGGCCCAGACAGGAGAGCACACCCAGACAGATCAGGCGAAAACGAAAGGGATTAAATGGAGCTTGAATCTGGTCTTTTCCCAGAAATTTTTTTATTCGGGGCATGATATTACCGCGGCGGAATAGATAAACAGGCTATACGCAGCAGTTATAAAGAAACGCGAGGCGGGATAACAGGAAAACTGTGTTTCAGTTCGTTAGCGAAATGTGCGGGCAAAAAAAACCTGCGCATCTGCGCAGGTCGGTGTAATCAAGAAAACTTTTTGATGTTCACCCATCAATACCTCTGGGACCCTGACTGTAGCAAGGCGCAGAGACGGGATGCCATCTCTCAAACGCAACAGTTACCCGCAAAATGTAACCAGCGATGAGATTCTTACTGGATTGTGCAAACCTCATGTTTTTTGATTTCCACCAGGCAACTCATGGCGTTTGGCCCCTGGGTTAACGACGAAGTGCCAATATCCAGCGTCAATACATTCGGGTTACCGGCGCGGTCCCACGGCTGCCAGGCGCGGCCAAAGCCGGGGTCAAACCAGGCCCCGGTCGAGATAATCACCACGCCCGGTGTCAGGCCATCGGTTACACGCACGCCTGCCAACATGCGGCCACGCGCGTTGCTGACTTCAATCTCGTCGCCATCGTTAATTGCACGCGCCGCCGCATCCTGCGGATGCATATACAGGGTTTCACGCCCGGCGGTTTTGTTGGCCTGCACTGTCGCGGTAGCGTCGAGCTGGCTGTGCAGGCGATCGGAGGGTTGAATCGAGATCATATGCAGCGGGAACTGCTCGCTCAGTCTTGCCCCCAGCCACTCCTGCGGCTCACGCCATTCCGGGTGACCGGCGAAATCCTCCAGTTGGTAATCCGCGATGGTCTGGCAAAACAGTTCAATTTTGCCGCTGGCGGTCTGAATCGGATTCGCCACCGGGTTGGCACGAAACGCATCCATAAACACGTAAGGCGCGCCTCCCTGCGGGATTTCGACAAAACCACGCTGCCAGAACTCACCAAACTCCGGGAAGTGGATCCCTTTGCGCGCATGCGCCACTGCGCACTGCTGATAGAGATGCTCAATCCATTGCATCTCATTGCGCCCTTCGGTGAACACCTCGCGATAACCAAGACGATCGGCTAAATCGGCAAAGATATCAAAGTCATGGCGCGCCTGATGCTGCGGTTTAATCGCCTGATGCATCGCCAGCACAAAGCGATCACGCGAGGAGCCGCCAATATCGTTGCGTTCCAGCGTGGTAGTGGCAGGTAGCACGATATCCGCCATCTGCGCCGCTGGCGTCCAGACGATATCCTGCACCACCACGGTATCCGGGCGCTGCCAGCCTTCGACCAGACGATTCAGTTGCTGATGATGATGGAACGGGTTGCCACCCGCCCAATGCACCAGATGGATATCCGGGTAATGCAACGTCTCGCCCTGGAAGCTGTAGGGCTGGCCGGGGTTGAGCAACATATCACTGATGCGCGCCACCGGAATCGACAGACCAGACGGATTGGGTCCGGTACTCATCAGCGGAGCCGGGCCTTCCTGACGCGGGTTGCCGACGCTGTTCATCGAACCATGACCAAAGGAGAAACCGCCGCCAGGCAAACCGGGCTGACCCAGCATCGACGACAGCGCAATCATCATCCAGTAGGGCTGTTCACCGCGATGGGCGCGCTGTACCGAATAAGAACAGGTGATAAAGCTGCGTTTGCCAATCAGTTGTTGCGCCAGTAACGCAATGCGCGCGGCTGGGATACCGGTGATCTGGCTGGCCCATTCCGGCGTTTTGGCAATACCATCATTCTCGCCCAGCAGATAGGCGCGTAGCTGCGGCCAACCGGTGCAGTGGCTGGCGAGAAACGCCTCATCCACCGCCTGACGCCGGGTAATTTCGAAGCCCAGCGCCAGCATCAATGCCACATCGGTATTGGGACGAATTGGAATCCACTCGGCATTGACGAACGCCGGGCAGTCATCACGCATCGGGCTGATGTTAATGATCGGCGTGCCCTTGGCGGTCAGTTGCTCCAGCGCCGGTTTCAGGCTGTGCTGCCCCGCGCCACCGGACGCTACCTGAGCATTTTTCAGCGCCAGGCCACCAAAGGCGATAAAGATCTCGGCATGTTCCACCACATCCGGCCAGTCGGTGACTCGGCCGGTCAGCGGCATGTAAGTGCCAATCACATAAGGTAAAAAGAACTGCGCCGCCCCCCAACTGTAGTTGCCCTGCTGGTCAACCCCGCCGCCGCCCTGAAAATAGAAGCGACGGATCAGCGTGCGTGCGTGGTTTACGCGTCCGGCTGAGGACCAGCCATAGGAACCGTTAAAAATGCCTGATGCACCGTAACGGTCGCGCACCCGGCGATTTTCCTCCGCCACCAGATCCAGCGCGGTGTCCCAGTCCACTGCGACAAAATCTTCGCGACCACGCAGCGTGCGATCGCTGTTCTCACGGGATTTTAGCCACGAACGACGCACCATCGGCTGGCGAATACGTTTGTCCGAATAAACCAGCTCAGGGATGGTATTCAGCATCGGTGAAGGATCGGCATCGGCGAAGAACGGTTCGCAACCGGTGAGACGGCCATTTTCCGTCACCGCGGTAAAAGCGCCCCAGTGCGCCAGATGTGGCACGCGTGTTTTCATGATTAGGGTCCGGCAGGCAGGTGTGATTCGTTCCGCCAGCATAACATAGGGGCTGCGCCGGGCTAAAGCCTGCCGCGAGCGTCTGATTTTCCGCACTTTTGCGACAGCGCTGGCATTCTGCCGGGTTGCGACGCTGGGGGATTTCCGTAACACTGGAGGCATGTGTAAACGTTTTCCCGGAAGCAGGCTAACGCATGGCTACCATTAAGGATGTCGCCAGAATGGCTGGGGTCTCGGTCGCGACCGTATCCCGCGTGATTAATAATTCCCCCAAGGCCAGCGAGAGTTCACGCCTCGCCGTGACTCAGGCAATGGAGCAGTTGCAATACCACCCAAACGCCAACGCACGCGCGCTGGCACAGCAATCCACCGAAACACTCGGCCTGGTAGTCGGTGATGTTTCCGACCCGTTCTTTGGCGCGATGGTTAAAGCCGTTGATGAAGTGGCGGGCCAGACCGGCAACTTTTTGCTGATTGGTAACGGTTACCATAACGAACAAAAAGAGCGTCAGGCGATTGAGCAACTGATGCGCCATCGCTGCGCGGCGCTGGTGGTGCACGCCAAGAAGATCCCGGACGATGATCTGGAGCAACTGATGAAGCAAGTCCCCGGTATGGTGTTGCTGAATCGGTTACTGAAAGGGTTTGAGTCACGCTGCATTGCGCTGGATGACCGCTACGGTGCCTGGCTGGCGACACGCCATTTGATCCAACAGGGCCATACCCAGATTGCTTTCATCTGTTCCACCCACACCATTTCTGACGCCGAAGACCGCCTCCAGGGTTATTACGATGCGCTGAAAGAACATGGTCTGCCGAGTAATGATCGTCTGGTTGCCTGGGGCGAACCGGATGAAGTAGGCGGCGAACAGGCGATGACCGAACTCCTCGGTCGCGGCAAGCAGTTCACCGCAGTGGCCTGTTACAACGATTCTATGGCCGCTGGCGCGCTGGCGGTGTTGAGCGATAACGGTATCCGCGTGCCGGAAGAGATGTCGCTGATTGGTTTCGACGATGTGCTGGTATCACGCTACGTGCGCCCGCGTCTGACCACGGTACGTTACCCGATTGTGACCATGGCGCAGCAAGCCGCCCAACTGGCGTTAGCACTGGCAAACGATTTGCCGATGCCGGAAGTGACCAATATGTTCAGTCCGACGCTGGTACGTCGCCATTCCGTTAGCGGGCCGGGTTAAATTTTATCGTGACCCGTAAGGGCGATGAAAATCGCCCTGGGCATTCATCACAAAATTGGAATACGACTGTTAAATATCCCTCATCTTCTTAACGTTTCTGCCGATACCTGTGCCGGACTTTTCTGGCCTTGCCAGCAAGGATCGATAGAAATTTAAGGAGGAAAGATGAGCATTTCCAGACGTTTACTTCTGGCTCTGGGTTTTATCACCGCGGTTATCATCGCGCAGGGGACGCTGGCTATCAGCTTTATCAGCGGGTTTCAGGATCGCTTCGAGAATGTACAAAGCCGCGCCATTCCCTCAATCAAACTGCTGAGTGACCTCACTGACCGTAGCCAACAACTGTGGCTCAGTTTGTATCAATATCAAAACAGCCCGACAGATTCGCTTGAATCACAGCTGACGCAACAGATCGCCGGCATTCGCGACCAACAGCAGGCTTACCAGAACAACCATATCGCCGATGATAAAGACGCCCAACTGGCGCAACAGGCGACAGACACCCTTAACCTGATGAGCCAGCGTCTGCCCGCGTTTCTCGACGCGGTAAAAGCTAATCAACCGAACGTGCTGGCAAATGCTAACGGTGTCGGCGGCACACTGCAAAAGCTGATTGCCGGTTATCGCCAACAGATGACGCTGAATATGGCGATGGGAGATCAACTCCGTACCACCAACCGCACCATTTTCCATTTTGTCAGTTGGGCGACGGTGGCGGGTATCACCGTGGCGGTGTTGATGATTGTGGTGTTTGCTTTGCTGACCATTAAGCAAATCCGTCGCAGCCTGAATAACATCTCCTCCATCATGGCGCAGGCCATGCAACATCTCGATCTCACGCTCGAAGCGGATGAGAGCCGCAATGATGAAGTGAGCAAAATGGCGGGTTCCTTTAACAAGCTGATGCGCCATATTTCGCAGGCCCTGACGGCGGTGAACAGCGCCGCCAGCTCAGTGAGCAGCGCCTCAACGCAAATTGCTGCCGGTAATGAAGACCTCTCTGCCCGCACCGAACAACAGGCGGCCTCGCTGGAGCAGACCGCGTCCAGCATGACCGAGCTGAGCGAAACGGTACGTCAGACCGCCGATCACACTCGCGATGCTACCCAACTGGCGGATAACGCCAGCAGCCTGTCGCAGCAAAGTACCGAGTCGCTGAATACCATGCTCAGCACTATGAATGACATTCATCTGAGCGCCCTGAAAGTGAAAGACATTACCGGGCTGATTGAGGGTATTGCGTTTCAAACCAATATCCTGGCGCTGAACGCCGCAGTAGAAGCCGCACGCGCCGGGGAGCACGGTAAAGGGTTTGCCGTGGTGGCCGGGGAAGTGCGGAATCTCTCACATCGTTCCACCACTGCCGCGCGCGAAATTAAAACGCTGATTGAAGCCTCAACCAATTTGATTGAGTCCGGTGCCCAGCAGGCAGCGCAGGTGGGCGATAGCATCCAATCCGTCAACGAGGTGATATCAAAGGTCAACAGCCTGGTCAGTGAAATCTCTACCGCGGCAGCAGAGCAAAGCCAGGGGATCAGCCAGGTGCATCGGGCGATTGATCAAATGGATGATGTGACGCAGCAGAACGCCGCACTGGTGGAGCAGGCGTCGGCGGCGTCACAGTCGTTGCAGGAACAGGCGGAGCATGTCTCACGGCTGGTGGGGGCGTTCCGCCTAAATCGCGCTTAACCCCCTCCCGTAGCGGCGCGATTTATCGCGCGGATTTTTCCTACACCGTGCACCGAATTGCGCGATAAATCGCGCCGCTACGACAGTTTTTTCTGGTACAGACGTACCCGTGTGTGCGGATACTCCAGCGCCTCGCCCGCAAACTGCCAGCCGAAACGCTCGTAATAACCGGCGAAGGTTGACCATAGCCACAGCCGGTTATAGCCACGCTGCCGGGCGTAGTGGATAACATGTTGTTGCAGCGCCTGGCTGACACCCTGCCCGCGGGCATTTTCATCGATATACAACGCCGCCAGCCACGGATAGAGATCCTGGCGGCTGATCAAATCACAACGCCAGAAACCCACGGTGCCAACCGCCCGCCCCGCATCAAGCGCGACAAAAGTGACAGGAAAATCAGCGCCGTTCAGGCTGCTCTGCACAATGCTGGCGTAGAACTCGCGCGTGGTCCCGGCACCAAACGCCTGCCACAACCAGTCGGTTATCTGTTCGGCAAATTGCGGCACTTCATTCAATGGCAGGATCTGCATTACATCAATTTTCCCTGAAAGATCGGCACCGATTCAAACAAATAGCCGTCAAAATCCGGCGCATCGGCATCGGACAACTCCAGCAGGGTATTTTTCACATTTTCCAGGTGCTGCCACATCGCCTGCCACGAACCCATCACATCCCGGCGGCGTAACGCAGCAAGGATCGTTTGATGATCGCCCAGCCACTTCAGACGATAAGCGCGGGTTTCGAACTGCGGGCGCAACTGCTGCCACAGCGGGCTGGCCTCATGATGTCGCCAGACGCTGGTCACGGTGTCCAGCAGCATCTGGTTTTGTGTCGCCCCGGCCAGCAGCAGATGGAATAACTTATCGTTGTCCTGGCTGCTGTCATTAAGCGCAATAGCCCGCTGCTCTTGCTCAAGGGTGCGGCGCAGGTTTTCAATGTCGGCTTTGGTCGCCATTTTGGCGGCAAACGCGGCAATGTTGCTTTCCAGCAACTGACGTGCCTGCAACATCTCAAACGGGCCAACATCGCTGCGGAAAAACGCCTCTTCCGCGTCATCGCTGTCGGAAGGTATGCGCATCACATACACGCCAGAGCTTTGACGGATATCCACCGTTCCTTCCAGCTCCAGCATCAATAAGGCTTCACGCACGATGGTACGGCTGACGCCCCAGGTCTCGGCCAACTGACGCTCCGGCGGCAGACGTGAGCCAACCGGGTAATGCCCATCAATGATTTGCTGGCGCAGATGCTGACCAATTTCCTGATACTGCTTTTTCTCTTGTGGCGCTTCGGCTTTTTCCACGCTTTCACCTTTTTGCATCATGGCGCGCAAGGTTGCAGCCGCCTCCCTGGCAGGCTGCAGCCTGTCTGCAATCTGGCCGCTAGTGTACCAAAGCCAGCGCCTGATCGAGTACCTTTGCACCATTCAGCGTACCGTAAGCAACGGTGTCGATCACCGCAATCGGCAGCTGATAGCTGTCGGTGAGCTTTTTGTTCTCCTCCAGCTTGAAGCGCACCTGTGGGCCGAGCAGCACCACCGCCACCTCGTTGCCGTAGTTTTGTAACTCTTCCCGCAGGTTTTGCTCCGGGATGGCATAGATTTGATACTCAAGACCGCGTGCCGCTGCCTCTTTTTCCATGCGGGTCACCACCATCGAGGTTGACATACCCGCAGCGCAGGCCAGTACGATTCGTTTCATCTTCGCGTCCTTATTTCATTTCATCATCAATGTTGACCGTCAGCTGTTGGTTGTCGCGCAGCTGACGAAACCAGTGCGCCGACTTTTTCATTCGCCGCTGGCGTTGGTTATCCAGGTCAATTTCAATTAATCCGTAGCGATTTTTAAACGCATTCATTGGCGAGACGTTATCGGTGAAGGCCCACAGCATATAACCCTGACAATTGCTGCCCGCCTCCCTGGCGCGCACCGCCTGATACAGATGCTCGGCAATAAAGGCGATACGGTAGTCGTCCTGAATTTCCCCCTGCGCATCTTTAAAACGGGCTTCGTTTTCAATACCCATACCACTTTCCGCTACAAACCACGGCAGGTTGCCGTACTCCTCCTTCATGCGTTGCGCCATGTCATAGATGATGCACGGCTGAATTTCCCAACCCCGCGAGGTATTCATGCGGCGGCCTGGTAGCTCGAAATGTTCGTAGTAATAAGCGGGATGGAATGGCGTTTCCGGATGCCAGGCGCGCGACGGGGCTTTTACCCGGTGCGGATAGTAGAGATTTAACCCGACCTCATCGACGGTGTTGGCCGCGATAATCGCCAGTTCCTCGGACGTTACCTCCCATTGCACCTGGTGCTTTTCCAGCAACTGCACCAGCTCGACGGGATACTCCCCTTTGATCGCCGGGTCGAGAAACACCCGGTTGTAGAACAGGTCATAGATCTTCGCCGCTTTAACATCATGCGCCGCCGACGAGCGCGGATAAGTGACTTCCGGGTTGAGGATGGTGCCTACCGTCCCGGCATAGCCCTGTTGGCGGAACAGTTGTACCACTTTCGCTGTCGCGAGATTTTTATGGTGATTCCACTGCATCCATTTGTGGGTGTTCTGCTCATACGGCCAGCGCAACGCATCCAGATAGACACGGGTCTGCACCACAATCGGTTCGTTGAAGACAAACCAGCGCGTCACTTTTCCGGCATAGCGGGCAAAAACCTGCGCTGCATAGCGGATAAACAGCTCCACCACATGCTTTGACTGCCAGCCGCCGTACTGCTCCAGCAACTGTGCCGGGAGTTCGTAATGTTCAAGGCACAACATCGGTTCAATACCGTTGCGCTGCATTTCATCAATCAGTTGGTCGTAATAGGCCGCGTATTCCTCATCCACCACCGCGTTTTCATAATCGGTGAGAAAGCGTGACCAGTTGATCGAAGTACGATAGTGCGTCAAACCTGCCGCTTTCATCAGCGCGACATCTTCGCGGAAACGGTTGATAAAATCCGTCGCCACCGCCGGACCGTAACCGTTATGCCAGACATGACGATCGTTGGTATACCAGGCATCCAGATACGAATCCTGCCCCGGCTTCTTGCCGCTCCAACCCTCGGTTTGCCACGCCGATGCTGCCGCACCCAAAATAAAGCCGTCCGGCAGTGGGATGTTGTAAGTACTCATGCTTGCTCCTTAGTTTTGCGCCAGTTCCGGTTGCAGATTTTTCGCTTCTGCCGCCTCGGCACGACGCGCCGCCACCTTCACAAACGGCAGGTAAATCAATACGGACACGCAGATACAGATGATTTGCGTCACCACCGCGCCCATTGAACCGGCGGTGGAGAGCCAGGCGTTGATGATCGGCGGGGTGGTCCAGGGCACCATCACCACCGCTTTTCCGGCAAAGCCCATCACCGTGGCGAAATAACCAATCGAACCGGTTACCAGCGGGGTGATGATGAAGGGAATGGCAAGGATCGGGTTGAGCATAATCGGCATACCAAAGATCACCGGTTCGTTGATGTTGAACAGCCCCGGCCCGAGCGACAGCTTGGCAATTTCGCGCATCTCTTTGCGTTTGGTCGCCAGCATCACGGCGGTCAGTAAACCAATGGTTAAGCCAGAACCGCCGATGCTCATATACACATCCCAGAACGGCATGGTGATGATATTTGGCACCTCTTTGCCCTGCTCGAAGGCGTTCATATTGACCAAAATCGCCCCCAGCAACAGCGGTTCGCGAATCGGCTTAATCATCTGGTTGCCGTGGATGCCAATCACCCAAAACAGTTGCGCGACAAACATCAGCAACAGAATGCCCCACAGGCTCTGCACCACCGACTCCAGTGGCTGCTGCACCACCTTGTAGACCGCGTCGTACAGGTACATGCCGGTAACCTGATGGAAGATAAAGCCAAAGGTAGCAACCAGCGTGACGGTGATGATCGACGGGATGAGCGCGGAGAAAGAGGCCGAGACATTGGGTGGCACGGTATCCGGCATTTTGATTTTCAGCCGTTCCACATTTTCCAGGCGGCAATAAATCTCCACCGACAGGATGGCGATAAACATGCCGAGGAACAGGCTTTTGGTGTCGGAGAACTGTTTCGCCAGCACATCGGTGACCAGATGCATCTGACCATCCACCAGCATCTGCAAGGTGGTTGGGGTAACTGAGACGAAGCAGATAATTGCCAGCAAGCCGGGGAACAGCGTTTTGATGCCGTTGATACGCCCCAGCTCGATACCAATCAGGAACACCGCGCCAATGTTAAGAAAACTCAGCGTGGCGTAGTTGATGCTGCTGGTGATCGGTTTCAGATCGGCGAGAAACGCCAGCGCCTGGAAACTGGCGAGGCCGTTCTTCGCATCCAACACCATGTTGGAGATCAATACCGAAAACGCGCCGACGATGATCACCGGCATCAGCGTAATAAACGAGGCTTTGATCGCCATGATATAGCGGTAGCTATTGAAACGCGTGGCAAAGCTACCCAGAGAATCGATAAGACGGTCCTGTAGAGACATTGGTTCAACCCTCAGCGTTTTGAATGGAGCATTCCTGTGTTGTGCATCAGCTTCCGTGCTGTGGCATACCAAAATGGCGATCATTGTGTTTTCTTTCTGTGATCTTGCTCGCGGAACTTATTTTTGGTATTCCGGTAGCATCAAAAATATGAATTTGGCATACCAATAAGCGAGGCGAGGATGGATTTTGAACAAACGATGATGGAGTTGCTGATAAATGCCGGTGAAGCACGATCGCAGGCGATGATGGCGATCCAGCAGGCGCGCAAAGGGGACTGGGAAGGTGCCGATGCCGCGCTGGCCGCGTCAGATGAGGCTGCGAAAGCGGCGCATAAGATCCAGACCGCGCTGATTGGGGCGGATGAAGGCTGCGGCAAAGTGCCGGTGACGTTGATTCTGGTG
Organism: Pantoea phytobeneficialis; assembly: GCF_009728735.1. NCBI lineage: Bacteria > Pseudomonadati > Pseudomonadota > Gammaproteobacteria > Enterobacterales > Erwiniaceae > Pantoea > Pantoea phytobeneficialis. Next base: position 2,714,282 of record NZ_CP024636.1, on the reverse strand, counting down.
CATGCGCAGGACCATCTGATGACCGCGATGCTGTGCCGGGATTTGGCGGGGGAATTAGTCTTATTGCGCAAAGAACTGCTTAGTCCGTAGCGGCGCGATCGATCGCGCCGCTACGGAAGGGGCGGGACTTACAGCTCCAGCGCCAGCAACTCCTGGATAGTCTGCGCACGGCGGATCTCACGCGCGGTGCCGTTTTCAAACAGAACTTCCGGGATCAGCGGGCGGCTGTTGTAGTTCGATGACATCGACGCACCATAGGCCCCGGTGTCATGGAACACCAGATAATCACCGATCTGCACCGCAGGCAGCGCGCGGGTTTCCACTTTGCCACCTTCGAGCTGGGTAAACACATCACCCGACTCGCACAGTGGACCGGCAATCACGCTCTCCACTTTCTGGCTGTCATTCACCGTACGGCCATCGGCAGGCAGCAAGGAAATATGGTGATAGCTACCGTACATCGCCGGACGCATCAGATCGCTGAATCCGGCATCCACCAGCACAAAGTGGCGGCTGCCCATCTCTTTCACCGCACGAACCTGAGACACCAATACGCCGGACTCCGCCACCAGGAAACGACCCGGTTCAATTTCCAGTTTCACCGGATGACCAAGGTGCGCCGCGATACGTTCGCGCGCGCCGTTCCACAGGCCATAGTAGTGATCGGTATCAATCGCCTCTTCACCCACACGGTAAGGGATCGACAAACCGCCACCGGCAGAGATCGCCTCCAGGTCCTGACCAAAGCTCACCACCTGATCCACCATCGCATCACATACCTGTTGCAGATGGCCGTAATCGACACCGGAACCGATATGCATATGCAGGCCGACGAGGCGCAGACCGTGCTGCTGAATCGCCTCCAGTGCCTGTGGCAGGTCGCTGTGCCAGATGCCGTGTTTGCTGTTCTCACCGCCGGTGTTGGTTTTCTGGCTGTGGCCGTGGCCAAAGCCAGGGTTGATACGCAGCCATATCGCATGGCCTGTCGACACGGCACCGAGTTGATGCAGCATATCCACTGAACCGGCGTTAACCGGAACTTTCAGTTCGGCGATGCGCGCCAGCGTGGGCTGGTCCAGCACATCGGCGGTGAACACGATATCTTCGCCGCCCGGCTGATAACCCGCCGCCAGCGCACGCTCGATTTCGCCCAGCGAGACGGAGTCAACCTTCACTCCTGCCGCGCGCATCAGGCGCAGAATATGAATATTTGAACACGCCTTTTGGGCGAAACGCACCACGTCGAACTGGTTCAACTGGGCAATGCGCTGCTGAATGACGCTGGCATCATAGGCCCAGAACGGGCCGCTGTAGTGCTGCGCCAGCGGCAGCAAATTGGCGGCGGTCAACGCGGTTTCGGTGTTATTCAGTGGACGTGGCATAGCAATTCTCCTGTGACGTTAACGTTATTTAGCCACAGCCATACCATGCAGAAAAATATCTGTTTTAGCATCAGCTATGCAAATATGATATGGACTGAACGGAGGGCGTGATGGCAAAGATTAACTGGCGACATATCGAAATTTTCCATGCGGTGATGACCAGCGGCAACCTGACACAGGCGGCCACGCTGCTGCATACCTCGCAGCCTACCGTCAGCCGAGAGCTGGCGCGGCTGGAACAGCAGCTTGGCCTGAAACTGTTTGAACGTGTGCGTGGTCGGTTACAACCCACGGTGCAGGGATTGCGTCTGTTTGAAGAGGTGCAACGCTCGTGGTACGGGCTGGATCGCATCATGGATGCCGCCGACGGCCTGCGTCAGTTCCGTCAGGGCGAACTCTCCATCGCCTGTCTGCCGGTGTTTTCCCAGTCGCTGCTGCCGCCACTGTGCCAACCGTTTTTGCAACGCTATCCTCAGGTCAGTATGAACATCATCCCGCAGGAGTCACCGTTGCTGGAGGAGTGGCTGTCGGCGCAGCGTTACGATCTGGGCCTGACGGAAACCCAGCACGCTCCGGCTGGCACCGAACGCGTTGCACTGCTGACCTGCGATGAGGTATGCGTACTGCCGCCGCAGCATCCACTGTGTCAGCGCGCGGTGCTGACGCCGCAAGATTTCCAGGGCGAGAACTATGTCAGCCTGTCGCGTAGCGATAGTTATCGTCAGTTACTGGATTCGTTGTTTCATGAGCAGGGGGTTGAACGGCGGTTGGTGCTGGAGACGCATAGCGCCGCATCGGTGTGCGCGATGGTACGCGCGGGCGTGGGGGTTTCGATTGTTAACCCGCTGACGGCGCTGGATTACGCCGACAGCGGAGTGGTGATGCGACGCTTCAGCATTGCGGTGCCATTCACCATCAGCCTGGTACGGCCGCAGCATCGCCCGGCTTCTGCGCTGGTGGACCACTTCTGCGACCATTTGCAACAACAGGTCGCGGCGTTCCCCCAGCGCATTGCCGAGCGTCTGGTTTAAGCGCGCACCGCCTCGCCCTGCCCGCCGGATTTACGGAAGGTGATCAGGCAAACAATCAGACCAATCGCCGCCAGCGCCGCTGCCGCGACCGGCACTGCCGTCAGGCCGTAGCCTTTGTCGATCACCGCACCGCCAACCCAGGCACCGAGCGCATTGCCAACGTTAAACGCGGAGATGTTCAGCGTCGACACCAGGTTGGGGGCATCTTTGCCATGACGTACCACGTTAATTTGCAGACCCGGTACGGTGGCGAAGGTCGCCATCGCCCACAGGAACAGCGTAATCTCGGCCAGCCACAGCGCATGGCTGGTCCAGCTAAACAGCAGTGAAAACAGCGCAATCAGTGAGAAGCTGAGGACCAGGCTGAAAGAGACTTTCCAGTCGGCCAGCTTGCCGCCGAGGATGTTACCGACCGTCAGGCCCGCGCCAATCAGGAACAAAGTCCAGCTCACGCCACGATCGCTGATGCCGGTGACCTGCAACAGCAGCGGCGCAATGTAGCTGAACAACGCGAACATGGCAGCGGCAAAGCACACCGTCATCAGCAGCGACAACCACAGCTTGCCATTCGCCAGCGCACTGACTTCACTTGCCAGATGCACCGGCTTCTCTTCTTTATTGGTTGGCAGGCTGACAATTAACGCGGCAAACGCAAGGATACCGATAATCGCCACGCCCCAGAAGGTGGCGCGCCAACCAAACATCTGACCAAACCAGGTGCCTAACGGTACGCCCAGTACGTTTGCCAGCGTCAGGCCGGTGAACATCAGGGCGACAGCCGATGCCTGACGACTCGGCGCAACCAGGCTGGCCGCCACCACTGAACCGATACCAAAAAATGCACCGTGGCACAGCGCGGTGACGATACGCGCCATCATCAGCAGATCGTAACTGTAGGCCAGCGCACACAATACGTTGCCGATGATAAAGATGCTCATCAGCAGTACCAGAGTCCGTTTACGCGGCAGTTTGGCGGTCAGCAGCGCCATAATTGGCGCGCCAATGGCGACACCCAGCGCATAGCCACTGATCAGCCATCCCGCAGAGGGAATCGACACCTGGAGATCGCCCGCCACTTCCGGTAGCAATCCCATGATGACAAATTCCGTGGTGCCGATGGCGAACGCACTCAGCGCCAGCGCCAGTAATGCAACAGGCATAACACACTCTCCCAATAACGATAATTTTGCAGGCGGGCCACCCCACGAACGTGGAATGGTTACAGCGGACGCTTATAAATTTTTGAACTGCGTCACATTGAGTATTAAAGCATAGCCACCTTCGGGCATACACCCCGGTTGCAGCAAGGATATTTTGCCGCCACCGCAACAATTGTTCACATCTGTTAATGGACCTTTTGCAATTAGGCCTTTTCCCATTTCTCTCACGAAGCTGATTTTTCACGCTATTCTTGAACACTGGTTGTGATCACCCTCTCATTTTGACGGCGATCCACTCCTTAAAGGAAATTTACGCGTTGCCGATACCCCAATGGATTGCCTGGTAATGTCTCGTCATTCTTCAAAGGGGGGAGCGTATGCGATGGCTCATGGCCTTAACGATCGGCTGCCTGAGTGGCTGTTCTGTCGGACACTACGAGTACAGTAAAGAAGCAGAAAAACGGGTCGATATGACCTTCACCGGTATCCCGACAGTGCTGGGTGTCGGTTCGCTGGGCAGCGTTATCCCGCTCACCCCTGAGTACAGCCTGACGGCTGCCCATGTGGCGAAATATTCATTGTATCGGGTGAAGGCATGGCACCCGGAATGCGATCTCGCCGTGGTATATCACAAAAATGATGAGGCGAATTTGCCTCCGCATTTTCGCAATGGCCGGATTGGCGACGACGTCAATCTCTACGGCTACAGCTTTATTACCGCGCTGCCGGTGGCGTCCAACGGGCAGAATCTGATCAATACCACGCTGGTAAATGACTGGAATAAAGCCAGTTGCGTGGTGGTTGCCGCCAATGCTGGCGTGGTGAAAGGCATGTCTGGCGGTGCGGTGTACAACGCCAGCGACAATACCCTGGCCGGGGTTATCGTGGGCTACAGTAGCCGGATTAACGACAACCACAGTGGGAAGACGTTGTATAAGGATGTGGCGCTGTACGTGCCTTATGGACGCTTCCAGAAGTGGCTGGATGGGGTGATGAAGTCGTAAAGTCGTGAAGTGCGGCCTGTTACCCTCACCCCGTCCCTCTCCCATGAGGGAGAGGGAGATGTGCAATATAGTAAACCGTGCACAATGCAGTCCCCTCTCCCGCTGGCGGGAGAGGGTTAGGGTGAGGGTCAGGGCACCCACGGCCCCTGTAATTTCACCTGCGGGAAACCGCTGGTCAGAATGCGCAACTCCGCGTCGCGCGGCGTGTTATCGCCCTGCCCCTGAATACTGACGATATCCTGCGGGCAGGCCGAGAACGCCACAAAACAATCCATTTCGGCGCGCAGCACAATGTAATCGCCCGGTTTGGTCACCACCGGTAGCGTCTTCAGGGTGATGCCATCAGGTTGTACCTGAATATTCATAAAGATATTGAACGACGCCAGATTGCCGTGCGGCAGTGTCACCCCCAGCTCTGCCAGCCCTTCATGCAGGTTATCGTGACAGTTGCGGTGTGGTTCGGTGCAGCCCAGCAGTTCATAACGGCGGGCATCACAGGCAGCCATAAAGGTGTCGTGCACGCCTGGCGAGGTGTCAGCCACCAGCGTCAGAATCGGGTGGCGCTGGCTGGTGATAAAGCTATCGCCCACCTTTGGGTTGAGGCGCTGGTTCCAGACACGCGTCGCCTCCATACACATATACTCGCTCACGTCTTCCGCGTTATAAGCCCAGCAATCCACCACCTGGGTGCCGTGCAGGTTGATCACCTGTACCGCTTCGCCCTTGTTGAGACGAACGGCTTTACCGTAGCGCGCCGGGATAGTGACGATAGCGCGTTGCTGAAATTCAGCTGACATGTTGTTCTCCAGATTAATGCTGCAAGCCGCGACGATAGCGCGTCATGCGGGATTCAAGACAACGCGCCAGCCAGTCAATCAAGCTGTTCAGCAGCCAGTAGCAGAGTGCTACCGTCAGGTAGATCTCCAGCGGCGCGTAGGTATCAGAAATCGCCTGTTTGGCGGCGTACATAAACTCCTGCACCGAAACAATCGATAAGAGCGCAGAGTCTTTAATCAAACCAATGGTTAACCCGACCAGCGGCGATAACATTTGCGGCAGCGTCTGCGGCAGTACCACATCACGCAGTTGCTCGCTGCGGCTAAGACCGAGTACGCGGCACGCCTCCCACTGGCCTTGCGGCAGCGCGGCAATCGCGGCGCGGATGACCTGCGCGATGTAAGGCGCGTAATAGAGCGTTAACGCCAGCACCCCAACTACCGGTGAAGAGAGGGTGATGTCATACTCCGGCAGCACGAAATAGAGCAGATAGATCACCACCAGCAAGGGCAGCGCCAGGGTTAACCCGCTGTAGAGGTTGAGAATTTTTAGCCAGAACGGCGAGGCGCGCATCAGCATCCACGCCATCAATCCGCCCCACAGTAAGGAACAGAGGGCCGCCACCGCACACAGTTGCAGGGTGGCAATCAGGCCGTCACCTAACGACGGCAATGAGGTCGCAATCGCCTGCCAATCCATTATGCCAGCCTCCGTTTCGCTTCCAGCCGCCGTGCCGCGCTAATCAGCGGCAAGGCAATTAACAGATACCCCGCTGCCACCAGCAACAACACCTGAGTCGCATCATAAGTGCGGGCGATAACGATCTGACCGGCATAGGTCAACTCCGTCAGCGCCACCACCGAGGCCAGTGGAGTGGTTTTCAGCAAAATGGTGAATTCATTCACCAGCATTGGCAGGCTGGCGCGCATGACCTGGGGATTGATGACATACCACCAGGTCAGCGCGCGGCTTAACCCCAACGTCCGGGCGGCCTCCAACTGACCGCGCGTCACCAGACTGCGGTTAACGCGCAGAATTTCCGCCACGTACGCACCACTGTTCAGACCAATCGCCACCACAGCTGCAAGCATCGGCTGACCACCCAGCCCCAGGCGCGGTAGAGTAAAAAACACCACAAACAGCTGAACAATGGCCGGGGTGCCACGCATCATGCTCACGTAGAGACGGCCAATAAAGCGCCAGATCCAGGCACGGCGCAGTTGCAGGAAACAGCCAAGCTGCCCCATCACTACGCTCACCATTGACGCCAGTACCGTCAGCACCAGCGTCATCAGCAGACCGTGCCCCAGTTCCGGCAGCGCGGCTATTACCTGTTGATCCAGCCCCATTGCTTACTCCGCGTTAAAATCCGTCAGGTTTTCCGCCACTGACAACCGCAGCGGTGCGGGCTTGTCATTCCCCTCGATGCCGGTATTGCAGGCGGAAACGATGAAACGCGTGTCCATCACCACGCGACAGGTAATGCTGTCACCTGGCTGGGTAAGGTTTTGTTCCGGCAGGATGTCGCCTTCACGCGTCAGTTTGACATGCATAAACAGGTTGATCGGGTCCGGCAGTTTCGGCACCGTCATGCCCAGACGAGCCAGTTCGCCGCTGACCGCTTCGATACAGCCTTCGCCGCCGTAGCCTCGCTCTGCCAGAAACGCCGTAGTGGAACCGGGCAGCAGCAGGTCGTGACGTTTGACGCTATCTTTGCCCAACACCATCATCGGACGACGACGGTTGTTGACCAGGCGCATCCCGGAACCCAACAGGTAGCTGTTGCTGAATACGCGGGTATGATGCACCGACAGCCACACCGCCGGGTCTTGCAGGCTAAAACCGAACAACGACGCGACCGCCCCTTCGCCCAGCGCGGTGATACGCAGCAGTTGACCACGCAGCACACGAATCGATGCTACACCTCCCGCGGTGACCTCAATCGGTGCTGCGAGGGTGCGCACCGCGGTTTCTTCATAACTCTCACGCATTAACAGCATGCGACTTCTCCTCGGCGTGGTAGTGATCGCTGACGCGAATATCGATGGGCGTCACCTGTAAACCATTGCCCGGAATGATGTCCTGCGGGCAGGAAGAGACGGAGCAAATCAGGTCGCACAGTGCTTCAAAGGTGATGCTGTCGCCCGCTTTGCTGTGGGGGTCAGTCACCTCCATACGGCCATCGGCAGTGACCGGACCGTTCTGGAACAGGTTGAACGGCTCCGGCAGGCTGAAATAGGTCACGCCATAGGCCTTCATGCCTTCCAGCAGATTATCCACGCAGTTGCGATGACCTTCGACGCCGAAATCCACGCTGAAGCGGGTGCGATCGCAGGCCGGCACGTTGGCATCGTGAATGCCGATGGTGTCGGCAACGATGCGCAACAGGGGACGGTTCTCGCTCGACCACAACGCATCACCCGGTTTGAAAAACAGCGAACGCAGATGCTGACGGGTATGGACCGGCGACAGCTTTTCGTTCAGGTCGTCGGCATTGACCGCGACAAAATCCGCGGCCTGCTGCCCTTCGCTATCAATGACGGTAATAAACTGCCCTTTGCGCACACGGAAGGTTTTGCCGTGGCCCGCCGGGACCGTCAGGGTTGACTGACACATAATTACTCCTGGGGAATGAAATCGCTGGCCGGAACGGTAAAGGTGGTGCCGAGATACTGCTGTTGCAGCCTGGTCAGCTCGCCATCTTTCTGCATCGCCAGAATGTGGTCGCTCAGGGCTTTGTTCAGGCTGCCGTCTTCTTTACGCGTTGCCCAACCCATCCATTGTGACGGACCGACTTCTCCGACCTGCGCCACTTTGCTCGGGTACTTCTTCACCACCGGCGCCAGCACGGAGATATCGTCGTAGACGAAATCCGCGCGTTTGGTCATCAGGGTGCTGACGGTTTGATCCAGCGAATCGACGCTGATGATGGTGATCGGTTTCTTACCGGCTTTTTTCAGTTCGTCGTTAAAGCCTTTCAACAATTGTTCTGGCACGCTGGCGCTTTTCACGGCACCGCGCAGGCCGGACAGACTTTCCGGGCTGAGGGTTTTGCCGCTAAAGGTTTTGGCTTCATCTTCGCGCACCAGCACACCGTTGACGGTTTTGCTGTAAGGCACGGTGAACAGCACTTTTTTCGCCCGTTCGGCGGTGACGTTGAGGGAGGAACCTTCGGCGTTAAACGAGCCGGAAATCAGGCCCGGCAAAATGCCGCTGAAGGCGGTTTTCTGAAACTCCAGTTTCACGCCGAGATCTTTGGCGAAGGATTGCATGATCGCCACGCTGTAGCCAGTGATCGCGCCGCTGTCGTCGGTGTACTCATACGGAGGAAATGTCGGGTCGATACCGACGGTGATTTTGCCGCTGCTTTTGATATCGGCCAGCGTATCGGCTTGCGCCTGTGCCAGCGATCCAACAGATAAAAGTGCGGCGATGAGCCAAGCGGTTTTTTTCATTATGGTGTTTCCCTGGTGTTGGTGAAATGTCTTTTTCTTCTGAGCATATTTTGTGCCAGATTTTTCACACACCACGCATACCAGGGTCGGGGATATCATTTTTCCCTGTACAATCATAAAGAAACATTTGTTTCTTAGTTCATATTTGTCGTTTCTGTGATTTCATACATTGGAAACAGGGATGCCCGCCAGCGCACCATTTCGGTGCAATGGCGGGTGCAATATGCGCCAGCGCGGGGCGTTATTCGAGTTCGTCTAGGGATTGGTGCAGCGCTTCAACCTGGGCGAGGTAATCGTTGCTGGCTTTGCCCATCTCGCGCGCCACCAGGGAGCACAGCAAGTTGCAGATGCCGGAGAGTGCAGCGGTGCTGTCAAAAATCAGGCTACTGTCGGTGTGGCAGCGTACCACCCATTGCGCATGGCGGGCCGGTTTGCCGGACAGCACATCGGCCAGATACAGCATCGGTACCTGGCGCTCGGCCAACGCATTCATCGCGGCCTCTAACGCTGGCATACGACGACGCAGGCCAACGCAAATCACCACATCCTGTTCATTCAGTGATGCCAGATGCTCCGCCAGCGAATCGCCGGGGCGAGGCAGCAGGCGTATATCGGGGTGAACGTGGATCAGATCGCGATAGATCAGTTGCGCAATGGTCTGGCTATGACGCCAGCCCATCACCACCACGCGCCGTGCGCGGGCGATGGCGCTGACCGCATCCTGCAACTGGCTGCTCTCCAGCGTGCGATAGCTGTTCACCAGATTGGCGATCTCTTTTTCCAGATGTTGCTGCATGATGCTGTCGAGCGGTGAAGCGCTGGGTGCGGCTTGCAGATAAAGCGGTGAACCGCTGCTCTGCATATCACGCGCCTGACGGCGAGCGGCTTCGTAGCTTTCATAACCGAGGTGGCGGAAAAAACGCGTGGTGGTGGCTTTGGAAACCCCGGCGCTGTGCGCCAGTTCAGTGGCGGTATTCATGGCGAGCTGGCCTGGGGCTGCCAGCAGTACGTCGGCCAGCCGCTGTTCGTGGCTGGAGAGTTGCTCCCAGTGCTGACGAATCCGGCCTTCCAGTGATGCCGTTTTTGCACTCATGGTGGATCCCTGAAAATAAAAAAACCATCCTGCACAGAGCGTGCCGGGTTGTCATCTGGATTTTTTAATGGAGAAAAAAGGTCGGCATCAATGCCGACCTTTTCCGGATGTAGCGGCGCGATTTATCGCGCCGCTACGGATGGTGTGATTATTTACCTGAAGGGCGCAGTGCCGGGAACAGGATTACGTCGCGAATGGTGTGGCTGTTGGTAAACAACATCACCATACGGTCGATACCAATACCCAGACCGGCAGTTGGCGGCAGACCATGTTCCAGCGCGGTGACATAGTCTTCGTCATAGAACATCGCTTCGTCATCACCGGCATCTTTAGCGTTCACCTGTTGCAGGAAACGCTCAGCCTGATCTTCCGCATCATTCAGCTCGGAGAAGCCGTTACCGATTTCACGACCACCGATGAAGAATTCAAAGCGATCGGTGATTTCCGGGTTCTCGTCGTTACGACGTGCCAGCGGTGACACTTCTGCCGGATATTCGGTGATGAAGGTCGGCTGGATCAGATGCGCTTCGGCGGTTTCTTCGAAGATCTCGGTAACCACGCGGCCCAGACCCCAGCTCTTCTCGACTTTGATGTGCAGTGAGTTGGCAATCGCCACGGCTTTGTCGAAATCATCCAGATCCGCCAGATCAGTTTCCGGACGGTACTTTTTGATCGCTTCGCGCATGGTGAGTTTTTCGAACGGCTTGCCGAAATCGAAGGTGTTCTCACCGTACGGGACTTCCGTGGTGCCGAGGACGTCCTGCGCCAGAGTACGGAACAGGCTTTCGGTCAGCTCGATCAGATCTTTGTAATCCGCATACGCCATGTAGAGTTCCATCATGGTGAACTCTGGGTTGTGGCGCGGAGAGATGCCTTCGTTACGGAAGTTACGGTTGATCTCAAACACGCGATCAAAACCGCCAACCACCAGACGCTTCAGATACAGTTCCGGCGCAATACGCAGGTACATATCGATGTCGAGCGCATTGTGATGGGTGATAAACGGACGGGCTGACGCACCACCCGGGATCACCTGCATCATCGGGGTTTCCACTTCCATAAAGTCGCGACCAACCATGAACTGACGAATGCCCGCCATGATTTTTGAACGCACCTGGAAGGTGTGACGCGATTCGTCGTTGGCAATCAGGTCCAGGTAACGCTGACGATAACGGGTTTCCTGATCGGCCAGGCCGTGGAATTTGTCCGGCAAAGGACGCAGCGCTTTGGTCAGCAGACGCAGTTCTGAGCAGTGGATTGACAGCTCACCGGTTTTGGTTTTGAACAGCTTACCGCGTGCGCCGAGGATATCGCCGAGATCCCACTTCTTGAATTGCTCGTTGTAGACGCCTTCCGCCAGATCATCGCGCGCCACGTACAACTGAATGCGGCCACCGACGTCCTGCAACGTGATGAATGACGCTTTGCCCATGATACGGCGGGTCATCATACGACCGGCAACACTGACCTCGATGCCAAGGTCTTCCAGCTCTTCGTTGCTCTTTTCGTCATAGCTGGCGTGCAGCTGATCGGAGGTGGTGTCACGGCGAAAATCGTTAGGAAACGCCACGCCGGTTTCACGCAGCGCGCTGAGTTTTTCGCGACGCGTTTTCAGTTCGTTATTTAACTCAAGTGCGGCATCAGCGCTCTGCGGTTGTTGTTCAGACATGTCGGTTCCTTATAGCCCTGCTTTTAAACTTGCTTCAATAAAACGATCGAGATCGCCATCCAACACCGCCTGGGTGTTACGCGTTTCTACGCCAGTACGCAGATCTTTGATGCGCGAATCATCGAGAACGTATGAACGGATCTGGCTGCCCCAGCCGATGTCAGATTTGTTATCTTCCGCCGCCTGTTTCTCAGCATTTTTCTTTTGCATCTCAAGCTCATACAGCTTCGCTTTCATCTGCTTCATGGCCTGATCTTTGTTCTTATGCTGCGAACGATCGTTCTGACACTGGGTCACGGTGCCGGTCGGAATGTGGGTGATACGTACCGCAGATTCCGTACGGTTAACGTGCTGACCACCCGCGCCCGAAGCACGGTAAACGTCAATACGCAGATCTGCCGGGTTGATTTCGATATCAATATCGTCATCCACTTCCGGATAGATAAAGGCAGAACTGAAGGAGGTGTGACGACGGCCACCCGAGTCAAACGGACTCTTACGCACCAGGCGATGGACGCCGGTTTCGGTACGCAGCCAGCCGAAAGCATATTCGCCAGAAACACGAATGGTGGCGGATTTCAGACCGGCCACTTCACCTTCTGACTCTTCAATAATCTCGGTTTTGAAGCCTTTGGCTTCTGCCCAGCGCAGGTACATGCGCATCAGCATGCTGGCCCAGTCCTGCGCTTCGGTGCCGCCGGAACCGGCTTGCAGGTCGATGTAGCAGTCGGCGCTGTCGTATTCACCGGAGAACATACGACGGAATTCCAGTTCACCCAGCTTGGTTTCCAACACGTCCAGCTCGGCAATGGTGTCGTTGAAGGTTTCTTCGTCATCGGCTTCAACCGCCAGCTCCAGCAGGCCCTGCACATCTTCCAGCCCCTGATACATCTGGTCCAGGGTGCCGACGATGATTTCTAACGACGAACGTTCTTTACCCAGCGCTTGCGCACGCTCAGGTTCGTTCCAGACGTCAGGTTGTTCCAGCTCGGCGTTTACTTCTTCGAGGCGTTCTTTCTTGGCATCGTAGTCAAAGATACCCCCTAAGAACGTCGCTGCGCTCGGTGAGGTCCTGAATACGGTTTTTGACCGGGTTGATTTCAAACATGGCTTTTCAGTCTTTTTTGACGATTCGTGAGAGGAGAAAAATCTAACGCGCTAGTTTAACCGAAAGCGCGTTCACTTTATAGCTTTGCTGGCCGCTTATGCCAGCGGCCACAGATGGTCGATAATCAGCTGCACCGAACGGTTGCCACGATACTCGTTAATGTCCAGTTTGTAGGCCAGTTCGACCTGGCGCACGCTGCTGTCCGGCCACAAAGTCGTATCAACGTTAAAGGCGATGCCATCCAGCAACGGACCTCCGCCAATCGGCTCCACCATCACTTTCAGATGACGTTCACCCACCAGCCGTTGTTGCAGCAGTTTAAACCGGCCATCAAATACCGGTTCAGGGAATGCCTGGCCCCAGGGTCCCGCTTCCCGCAGTAGCTCAGCGGTTTGCAGCGAAAACTCCTGCGCGCGCAATTCACCATCTGACCAGATTACCCCCTGCAACGCTTCGCCATCCAGCCATTCGTCAATCAACGCGGCAAAGCGCTGACGAAACTCTTCGTAGCGAGCTTCTTGCAGCGATAATCCCGCGGCCATCGCATGACCGCCGAATTTGATCATCAGGCCAGGATGCAGGGTATCGAGACGTTCCAGCGCGTCACGCAGATGGAGCCCGGCAATCGAGCGGCCAGAGCCCTTCAGCGTGCCGTCCCCTGCCGGAGCGAAAGCGATCACCGGACGGTGGAAACGCTCCTTGAGGCGCGAAGCCAAAATCCCTACCACTCCCTGATGCCACTCGGGATGGTAGAACGCCAGACCGAGCGGCAAGTCGGTGTGTTGTCGCTCCAGCGCATCACACAACGCCAGCGCTTCGCTTTTCATGCCCTGCTCAATCTCTTTACGCGTCTGATTCAACGCGTCCAGCTCGTTGGCCAGCATGCGCGCTTCGCTGATGTCTTCGGTCAGCAACAAGGCAACGCCCACCGACATATCATCCAGACGCCCCGCCGCATTGAGACGGGGACCGATGGCGAAACCGAGATCGCTCGCCACCAGTTGTCGCGCATCGCGATTGGCGATTTCCAGCAACGCACGAATACCGGCGCGGCATTTCCCGGCGCGGATGCGGCTTAAGCCTTGCCACACCAGAATGCGGTTGTTGGCATCCAACGGTACCACGTCAGCCACGGTGCCCAGCGCTACCAGATCAAGCCATTCCGCCAGATTGGGTTCCGCCCGGCCCTCGCTAAACCAGTTTTGCGTACGCAGGTACGCGCGCAACGCCAGCATCAGATAGAAGGCGACGCCCACGCCCGCCAGCGCCCGTGAGGGGAAATCGCTGTCGTTCAGATTTGGATTAACAATGGCTTCGGCAGCAGGCAGCGTTTCACCCGGCAGGTGGTGATCGGTGACCAGCACCGGGATGCCATGCTGATGCGCCGTATCGACGCCCGCATGCGACGAAATGCCGTTATCTACCGTGAGGATCATCTCGGCACCGCGCGCCCGCGCCTGCTCCACCACTTCCGGGCTGAGGCCGTAGCCATCTTCAAAACGGTTGGGGACAAGGTAGTCGATGTTGCCACCGAGACTGCGCAGCGCCAGCACCGTTAACGCGGTGCTGGTGGCACCATCGGCGTCAAAATCGCCCACCACCACAATGCGGCGACCGTCGCGCAGCATCTGATGCAGCAGCGTCACCGCAGCATCGATGCCACCAAGCGTTTGCCACGGCAGCAGATGTTTAGCACCGCGTTCGAGTTCAGCGGCATCACGCACGCCACGTTGCAGGTAGAGCCGCCGCAGCAGCGGCGGCAAATCGGCAGGCAAGGTATCGTCGGCATGGGGTTCACGCCGACGCAGTTCAACAGAATGGATCACTGTGGATTAACCGCCACTTTTCTGGCCGTCGAGCACTTGCTTCAGCTCCTGTGGCCCCTGATAACCCGGGATCATCATGCCGCTGTCGGTCAGGATGGCAGGCGTGCCCTGAATACCAAACAGGATGCCCAGTTTATATTGCTGGTCGAGATCGATTTTGCAGGTCGCCGGTGCGTCCATCTGCGGCGCATTACCTTTCATCGCCTCATCAAACTGTTTGTTACGATCGGCACTGCACCAGATGGCTTTCATCGCTTTTTCGACCTGACCATGCAGACCTTCACGCGGGAATGCCAGGTAACGCACGGTGATGCCCAACGCGTTGTAGTCAGCCATTTGCTCATGCAGCTTACGGCAATAACCACAGGTAATGTCGGTAAACACGGTGATAACGTGTTGTTGTTTCGGCGCTTTGTAGATAATCATTTGCGGTTCCAGCGCCGTGACTTTCTTCTCCAGCAGCTGGTTCGTCACGTTCACCGGTTGTGCGCCGCTGACATCGTACAACGGCCCCTGAATCATGTGCTTACCATCGTCGGTGACGTACAACACGCCACTCTCCGTCAGCACAGTTTTGATGCCTGGCAGCGGTGACGGCTGAATTTCCGTCTGTTGCAGTCCCAACTTTTTCAAAGCCTGCTGGATGGCGCTGTCATCGGCATGAACCAGCCCGGAGAAGGTGCTGACCAGCAGAGCCAGCATCGTTAACTGTTTTTTCATCTCATTTCCTTGTTGCCGCGTTTCAGGCGCGCGGATGATGCTGTTGATGTAACAATCGCAAGCGCTCAGTGGCAACGTGCGTATAAATTTGGGTAGTGGAAAGGTCGCTGTGACCTAACAACATCTGTACGACGCGCAAATCGGCACCGTGGTTCAATAGATGTGTCGCAAAAGCGTGGCGCAACACATGCGGCGACAGTTTTTCGCTGTCGATTCCGGCCAGCAAAGCGTAGTGCTTAATCCGGTGCCAGAACGTCTGACGGGTCATCTTTTGCGCGCGATTGCTGGGGAATAGCACATCCAGCGTCTGGCCATTGAGCAACCACGGACGACCATGCGTCATATAATGCTCAATCCAGTAAATCGCTTCTTCACCCATTGGCACAAGGCGCTCTTTGTTGCCTTTACCAATCACCCGCACCACCCCCTGACGCAGGCTGACATCGCTCAGGGTTAACCCCACCAGCTCAGAAACGCGCAGACCGGTGGCGTAGAGTAGCTCCAGCATCGCTTTGTCGCGCAGTTCGAGCGGAATCTCAATCGAGGGTGCCTGCAACAGGCGTTCTACCTGGCTTTCACTCAGATCCTTGGGCAAGCGCTGCGGGAGTTTCGGGGCGGAAAGCAGTGCGCTGGGATCGTCGCTACGCAGCTTTTCACGGTAAAGATATTGAAACAACCGCCGGATGGCGCTCAGGGTACGTGCTGAGCTGGTGGCTTTATAACCGCCCTCCACCCGTTCCGCCAGAAACTGCTGCAAGTCGAGTGCTTCCAGCGTCAGCAGCGTGCGCTCATGATGATGCAGCCAGCCGGTGAGAGTTTGCAGATCCTGGCGATAGGATGCGAGGGTATTTTGTGCCAGATTGCGCTCAATCCAGAGCGTATCCAGAAACTGTTCAATCAGGTCGCTGTCTGCCACTTTCTCCCTCCAACCGGTGTGAAATCGTGCTCATTATGCCTGAAAAGCGCCTGCTTCTGGTACAATTGCGCCAGAGTGAGTCTCAGACAGAGCATTAATTGCATGAATATCGGCCTGTTTTACGGTTCAAGTACCTGCTACACCGAAATGACCGCGGAGAAGATTCGCGACTTTATTGGTGAAGAATTAGTCACCCTGCACAACCTGAAAGATGACGATCCGGCGTTGATGGAGCAGTACGATTTGCTGATCCTCGGTATCCCAACCTGGGACTTCGGTGAGTTGCAGGAGGATTGGGAAGCGATTTGGCCGCAAATCCCGGCGCTGAACCTGCGCGGAAAAATTGTCGCCCTGTATGGCATGGGTGACATGATTGGCTACAGTGAATGGTTTCTCGACGCGCTGGGTATGCTGCATGAACTGTTGCAGCCGATGGGCGTGCAGTTTGTCGGCTACTGGCCGCTGGAAGGCTACGAATTTACCAGCCCGAAACCGTTAACCGCCGATGGCAAACAATTTGTCGGTCTGGCGCTTGATGATGTGAACCAGTTTGAACTGAGTGATGAACGCATCGAACAATGGTGTGAACAGATTCTGACGGAAACCGCCGCGCTACTTTAACGCGTGATTCCTACGATGTAGCGGCGCGATTTATCGCGCGGTTTTTTCCACATTACGCACGAAACCGCGCGATAAATCGCGCCGCTACGGGCTTAAACAGCAGGCGCGCAATCTGCGCCAGTTGCCTTCTGGCATGTTGTCATGCATCAGCCACAACCGCCTGCATTGCCCCTGGTCGTTACGTAGCACCAGCAAGACGCCAATCGGCAACCAGCCTGGTGCGCACGCGTTGTGCCAGCGCATATCATCCCAGTGCCAGATACCCTGATGATCCAACGAAAGTGGCCCGCAGCATCGTTGCAACTGCCGTTGGTGACGCCATCCCTCCACCAGCAATACCAACAACAACGGCGCTTTACTCCAGCGCCATGTTTCCGGCCAGGGCAGGCAAACCACCAGTGAACAACAAAGCAGCAGCATCAGCGCCTGCAATATCCGGGCGCTGTGCGATGGATGCAGCTTACATCGCCACCGGACCGCGTTCACGATTGCGCTGCTGAATCAGTTTCACCATACGCTGAAACTCGGGATCGACCGGTTCACCGTGGTTCATCATCCAGTTGAATAAATCCGGGTCGTCGCTTTTCAATAAGGCCACGAACACCTGCTTGTCGGTGTCAGTCAGCGAATCGTACTCATATTTGAAAAACGGCATGATAGCGATGTCCAGCTCCAGCATGCCCCGACGGCACGCCCATTGGACGCGGGCTTTGTCATGAATATCCATGTCTCTTTTCCACAGCGGCAAACAATGGCACTCAGTGTACCTGCTTTTTTTCGCGGGTGCAGGCGTCACTGCACTGGCTGTGCAGTGACGCGCAAAACCCTTTCACACAATGCAGGGTTATCACGCGATTTGTGCGTCAGGTTCCGCAAACTGGTTGCAAAGCCGCGCTGCTCTTTTAACATGGAAAGATTGTCTACGGATGAACCCATTAATCAGGAAAAACCCATGCCCATATTTACCCTTCCCCCTCGTCAGCCGACTGCATCATCTCGTCTGCCTTTAACCCTGATGTCACTCGATGAGTGGGCGCTGGTTGCGGTGCAGGGCAAAGACAGCACCTCGTATTTGCAAGGCCAACTGACGCTGGATGTAGCCGCGCTGGATGCGACACAGCATCGTCCGGCCGCGCATTGCGATGCCAAAGGGAAAATGTGGAGCAGCCTGCGTCTGTTTCATCGTGGCGAAGGTTATGGCTACCTGGTACGCCGTAATCTGCGTGATACCCAGCTTACGGAGCTGAAAAAATATGCGGTGTTCGCCAAGGTGGCCATTGCCGCCGATGATGATGCCGTACTGCTGGGCCTGGCTGGCTTCCAGGCACGCACGGCACTGGCAGGTCTGTTCCCGGTGCTGCCGGATGCCACAACCCCGGTGGTGGAGCAGGGCGACACGACTCTGCTGTGGTTTGAGCAACCGGCGGAACGCTTCCTGTTGGTTACTACGCTGGCCCAGGCTGAAGCGCTGAAGGATAAACTGACGGGTGATGCGCAATTCAATGACAGCACGCAGTGGCTGGCACTGGATATTGAAGCAGGCATTCCGGTGATTGACAGCGCCACCAGCGCACAGTTGATCCCACAAGCCACTAACCTGCAAGCGCTGGATGCCATCAGCTTTAAAAAAGGCTGCTACACCGGGCAGGAGATGGTAGCACGCGCGAAATTCCGTGGCGCCAACAAACGCGCGCTGTACTGGCTGGCTGGCCAGGCCAGCCATCTGCCACCGGCCGATGGGTCGCTGGAATTACAGATGGGTGACAGGTGGCGTCGCACCGGCACCGTGCTCACCGCCGTTCAACTGGATGACGGTGAAGCATGGATTCAGGTGGTGATGAATAACGATCTGGAACCGGATAGCGTGCTGCGGGTGGAGGGTGATGAAGGGGGCAAGCTGACTATTCAGCCATTGCCCTATTCTCTCGAAGATTAAATTTCTCAGGCTTCCTTTTCCCTCACCCCGCCCCTCTCCCGCAAGACGGGAGAGGGAGATATGTCATATGCAAGACCGGGAGGATGGATTTTACATCACATAGAAATAAATAGCGCAGAAGTGGCACACACTGCCACCCAACACAAACGCGTGCCAGATTGCATGGTTATAGGGGATGCGGCGCGCGACATAGAAAATCACGCCTAACGAGTACACGATCCCGCCCGCCGCCAGCAGCCATACGCCACCCGCTGACAATTTTGTTGCCAGTTGATAAATCACCACCAGCGACAGCCAGCCCATACTGAGATAGGTGACCAGCGATAGCACCTTAAAACGGTGGGCAATGGTGAGTTTAAAGATGATTCCCGCCAGCGCGAGGCTCCAGATGACAATCATCAGCCCTTTAGCCAGCGACGATTTCAGTCCCACCAGCAGGAATGGCGTATACGTCCCCGCAATCAGCAAATAGATGGCACAGTGGTCAAATTTTTTCAGCCAGTATTTGGCTTTCTGGTGTGGAATGGCGTGATAAAGGGTCGACGCCAGAAACAGCAGGATCATGCTGCCACCATACAAACTGTAGCTGGTGATCGCGGTGGCATCCGCCTGCATTTCAACGGCTTGCGTTAAAAGCAATACCAGGCCAATAATGCCAAACAGGCAGCCTAATCCGTGGCTGATACTGTTAGCAATCTCCTCTGCCAGCGAATAGCCCTGAGCGATAAGACGGTTCTGTACCATGAGAGTGCATCCCGAAAAACGAAGAAACTGACTGTGCTTTTTCTGTGCATCAGAGTAACCAGAATTAATTTCAGTGTACACATGTACGCTAAAATTAATCTGTGAATCAGTGTTTCAGCCAGTATGATCAGACGTAGCGGCGCGATTTATCGCGCGGTTTTTCCGGCACAGCACGCGAAATTGCGCGATAAATCCGCGCCGCTACGGATCGGAGAGATATTTTGTTTACCGCCCACCTGCGGCATCAATGATAGTGCCGGTGATATAGGATGCGGCATCACTGGTGAGCCAGAGGATAGCCTCGGCGATCTCTTGCGGCTGACCGCCACGCCCCATTGGGATAACGCTGGCAAGCCGATCTACCCTGCCAGGTTCACCACCGTCAGCATGCATTTCGGTGTAAATAAATCCCGGACGTACGCCGTTCACGCGAATCCCCTGCGCGGCAACTTCCAGCGATAAGCCTTTAGTAAGTGTATCCATCGCGCCTTTGGAGGCGGCGTAATCCACATATTCTCCTGGCGCTCCGGTTCTGGCCGCGGCGGATGACACGTTGACGATCGCGCCACCGCTGCCGCCGTGTTGGGTTCCCATGCGCTTCACCGCTTCGCGGCAGCATAAGAACGTACCGGTGACATTGGTAGCAAAGACACGCTGGAGGCGTTCTGCGGTCAGGTCTTCAGTGCGGCACTGCTGAAACAGAATGCCCGCATTGTTGACCAACACCTTCAGCGGCGCTTCGTAGCGGTCAAGCTGCTGAAACATCCGTACCACCTGCGCTTCATCGGCGATATCCGCCTGCACCGTAAACGCCTTGCCACCCTGTGCTTCGATGGCGGCGACCACCTGTTGCGCTTCAGCTTCACGCTGGCGGTAATTCACCGCCACGCAATAACCTGCCTGCGCCAGTAATAACGCCGTAGCACGACCGATACCGCGACTTGCGCCAGTGACTAATGCCAGTTCCATTTTGCCTCCAAAGAAAAAGGCCGGTTTCCCGGCCTTCGATAACGTGTGGTTCAGTGTAGCTTACGCATACTCACTCATCGGTACGCAGCTACAGAACAGGTTGCGATCGCCAAACACATCATCCAGACGTTTTACCGTCGGCCAGTATTTGTTAGCGCTGCCTGCCGGGAACACGGCCAGCTCACGGCTGTACGGATGCGCCCACTCACCAACGATCTCCATCTGAGTGTGCGGCGCATTGACCAGCGGGTTGTCCTCTGCCGGCCATTCACCATCTGCCACACGATCGATTTCCATACGGATTGCCAACATCGCATCAATAAAGCGATCCAGCTCGATTTTGCTCTCTGATTCCGTCGGCTCGACCATCAGCGTCCCCGCAACCGGGAATGACATGGTTGGCGCATGGAACCCGTAATCGATCAGACGTTTGGCGATATCCATTTCGCTGATGCCGGTTTGTTCTTTCAGCGGGCGAATATCAAGAATACATTCATGCGCCACGCGATCATCGCGACCGGTATAGAGAATCGGATAGGCTGACTGCAAACGGCTGGCGATGTAGTTGGCATTGAGGATTGCCACCGAACTCGCCTGCTTCAATCCTTCAGCACCCATCATGCGGATATACATCCAGCTGATCGGCAGAATCGAGGCACTGCCAAAGGGGGCTGCGGATACCGCGCCCTGCTGCGTCAGTACACCATCAATCTGCACTACGCTATGGCCCGGTACAAACGGTGCCAGATGCGCTTTCACGCCGATCGGTCCCATACCTGGGCCGCCACCGCCGTGTGGAATACAGAAAGTTTTATGCAGGTTAAGGTGAGAGACATCCGCGCCGATATAACCTGGCGTGGTGATCCCCACCTGTGCGTTCATGTTGGCGCCATCCAGATAAACCTGACCGCCGTACTGATGCACGATCTGGCACACTTCACGGATAGTCTCTTCATACACGCCGTGCGTTGACGGGTAGGTCACCATGATGCAGGAGAGTTTATCGCCTGACTGCGCCGCTTTCTCACGCAGATCGCCGAGGTCGATGTTGCCCTGTTTGTCACAGGCCACCACCACCACCGACATTCCCGCCATCTGTGCCGACGCCGGGTTGGTGCCATGCGCAGAGCTGGGGATCAAACAAATATGACGATCGCCTTCGTTACGGCTTTCGTGGTAGCGACGGATAGCCAGCAAGCCAGCATATTCACCCTGCGCACCAGAGTTCGGCTGCATACACAGCGCGTCGTAACCGGTCAGCTGTACCAACCACTGCGACAGTTGGCCGATCATTTGCAGATAACCGGACGCCTGTTCTGCCGGGCAGAACGGGTGCAGTTCAGCGAATTCCGGCCAGGTAATTGGGATCATCTCTGCGGCGGCGTTCAGTTTCATGGTGCAGGAACCGAGCGGGATCATCGCCTGGTTCAGCGCCAGATCCTTTTTCTCCAGGCTGTGCATATAACGCATCATCTCAGTTTCGCTGTGATGACGGTTAAATACCGGGTGCTCGAGAATCGCACTCTGGCGCTGCTGCGCTGCCGGGATTCCGCTGTTTTCAGCAGCCACGGCGCTGTCCAGCGCATCAATGTCCTGGCCATGTTCATCACCCAGCAAAATGGCGAACAGCGCCTGCACGTCTTCACGACGGGTAGTTTCATCCAGCGTGATGCCCACGGCGTGATGAATGTCGCTACGCAGGTTAACACCGAAACTCAGAGCACGGTTTAGCACTGCCGCTTTGTCAGCCACTTCGACGGTCAGGGTATCGAACCAGCTATTGTGGCGCAGTTTCAGTCCGCCATTTTTCAGTCCGGCCGCCAGGATGCTGGTCAGACGGTGGATACGCGAAGCAATACGTTTCAGGCCAGCCGGTCCATGATAAACCGCATAGAAACCAGCGATGTTTGCCAGCAGCACCTGTGAAGTACAGATGTTGGAGTTGGCCTTCTCACGGCGGATATGCTGTTCACGGGTTTGCATCGCCATACGCAGCGCGGTGTTACCGGCGGCATCGCGCGACACACCGATGATACGCCCCGGCATAGAACGCTTGTGCTCGTCACGGCTGGCAAAAAATGCCGCGTGAGGACCACCGTAGCCCATTGGCACACCGAAACGTTGCGCAGAACCAAATACAATGTCTGCGCCCTGCTTGCCCGGTGCTTCCAGTTGCACCAACGCCATAAAGTCAGAGGCGACACTCACCACCACTTTGCGGCTTTTCAGCTCGGCAATCAGCGAACGGTAGTCATGCACTTCACCGGTGGTACCCGCCTGTTGCAGCAGCACACCAAACAGGTCGTCATGATCGAGCGCTTTTGCTGCGCTATCGATAATCAGTTCAAAACCAAAGGTTTCGGCACGCGTACGCACCACATCCAGTGTTTGCGGATGGATGTCGTCAGCGATAAAGAATTTGTTGGCATTTTTTAGCTTGCTGACGCGTTTTGCCATCGCCATCGCTTCAGCGGCGGCGGTGGCTTCGTCAAGCAGTGAAGCCGATGCGATATCAAGGCCGGTCAGGTCCAGCGTCAGGGTCTGGAAGTTGAGCAGCGCTTCCAGACGGCCCTGCGACACTTCCGGCTGGTACGGGGTATAGGCGGTGTACCAGCCCGGATTTTCCAGCATGTTGCGCAGAATCACCGGGGGGGTGATCACCGCAGTGTAGCCCATACCAATCCAGGATTTATAACGCTGGTTCTGACTGGCAATTGCTTTCAGCTCTGCCAGCGCCTGCTGCTCGGTGGCTGCATCACCCACAGCGGGCGGTCCCGGCAATTGGATGTCGGCAGGCACAATGGAACCAATCAGGGATTCCAAAGAGCTGGCACCAATCGCTTCCAGCATGGTGGCCTGTTGCTCCGGCGTTGGTCCGATATGGCGCTCAATAAAAGCACCGTTATGTTCAAGCTGGCTGAGAGTCTGAGTCATTAGCAGTAAATCCTGAATCGGGCTGGGTATTAATACAGACAAAAAAGAAAGGTGCCGCCACGCGACACCTTCTGATACTGGCGCTTAATCTTCGATGGTTTTTTTATAACCTTCGGCATCCATCAACGACTCGAGTTCAGACTCATCGCTGGCCTTGATTTTGAACAGCCAACCGTCGGTGTAGGGGTCGCTGTTGATCAGTTCCGGTGAGCTTTCCAGCTCTTCGTTGACCGCCAAAATTTCGCCACTGATGGGAGCGTAAATATCAGAAGCCGCTTTTACCGATTCGGCAACTGCGCAATCTTCACCGCTCTCAACCACGCGGCCCACTTCCGGCAGATCGACAAACACCATGTCACCCAACAGCTCCTGAGCATGTTCGGTAATCCCTACGGTGTAGGTGCCATCGGCTTCCTGACGCACCCACTCGTGGCTATCTTTGTACTTCAATTCGTTTGGTACATTGCTCATCGCCAAATCTCCTGAAAAAGTTACTGTGCGACCGGTTTACCGGCGCGAACAAAAATTGGTTTGGTGACCTTTACCGGCATTTCACGATTGCGGATTTCCACAATCGCCTGCTCGCCAATTCCGGCTGGCACGCGTGCCAGCGCAATGCTGTATCCCAGCGTCGGTGAGAAGGATCCACTGGTAATAATACCCTGCTGCGGCTGACCTTGTTCATCGGTGAAACGTACCGGCAGGCCGTTACGCAACACCCCTTTTTCGGTCATGATCAGACCGACCAGTTTTTCTGTTCCGGCAGCGCGCTGAGCTTCCAACGCCTCGCGGCCAATAAAATCACGGTCGGTGGGTTCCCAAACAATGGTCCAGCCCATATTCGCCGCCAGCGGTGAAACGCCCTCGTCCATCTCCTGGCCGTAGAGGTTCATCCCCGCTTCCAGACGCAACGTATCACGCGCACCCAAACCAGCCGGTTTAACCCCTGCCGCCAACAGGCGCTGCCAGAAATCCGCGGCGGCGTTAGCCGGCATGGCAATTTCGTAGCCCGCTTCACCGGTATAACCGGTGGTAGCGATAAACAGATCATCCGCCTGCACACCGAAGAACGGTTTCATGCCCGCGACGGCATCACGTTGCGCGGCACTGAACAGCGACTGCGCTTTCTGTTGCGCATGCGGTCCCTGCACCGCGATCAGTGCTAAATCGTCACGTTCAGTCAGGGTAATGCCATACGGCTGTGCGTGTTCACCAATCCATGCAAGGTCTTTCTCACGCGTGGCTGAGTTCACCACCAGACGGAAGAAGTCCTCGGTCATAAAGTAAACAATCAAATCATCAATGACGCCACCTGATGCATTTAGCATGCCGGTGTAAAGCGCTTTGCCTGGCTGGGTCAGTTTGGCGACGTCGTTCGCCAGCAGGTAACGCAGAAATTCGCGGGTGCGGGCACCGTGCAGGTCAACGATGGTCATGTGGGAAACATCAAACATGCCGGCATCAGTGCGTACCACATGATGCTCATCCATTTGCGAGCCGTAGTGGAGCGGCATCATCCAGCCGTGAAAATCCACCATACGTGCGCCGCAGGCCTGATGCTGTTCGAATAGAGGCGTTTGCTGAGTCATAACCATCCTGTAGAAACAAGTGAGCGTGACGCGCCTGCGTAGCCGATTGCGGCTGACGCAAACGTTCTCTTTGCGCTGACGTTACCACCGAACGAGGCAATTAACCATAAGCAAAACGAGGGCGAACTTGCGTTGGGCGTCAGCAAAACGCCGCACAGGATGCAGGATAATTCACTGGTTTTATGTGATTAACCACGCACAAAATACAACAAGTTAACTTTTATACAGAAAAATAATGTAATCCAGCACTCCGTATGGGCCAATGGCACCGCATAAAAAAATCTTTTGCATGAGAAAATGTAATGCGAATTACGACGTAAAATTAGAATAAATCAAACGAGGCGCAAAAAGGGTGCGGGAATGCCTCAGGATGGTGCAAAGGAGGCAATGATCGTAGCTACCGTCTTGAACGTCAAGCGGTAGCTGCGTAATTTTCATCCCACTTCATCCGCGTTTTCAGCACCCCGAAGCACTGATGAACCAGCTTGCGCATCACCGCTCCAAGCGCGGCCTTGCTGGCTTTGCCCTTCGCGATTAGCCTCTGGTACAGCGCCTTCGCCGGGGCATTCCACCTGATCGCTACGATCGCCGCCATATACAGTTTCGCCCTTACGTCTGCCGGGCCTGTTTTTGACATCCGCGCACGCCCCCTGACTGAGCTCCCGGACGTTTTTTCCACCGGTACCACAC